>JAWODS010000277.1:0-4674 GCA_046483205.1 Armatimonadota bacterium
TCGCTCATGTTATTGGCCCGCGCGCCGATCTGCAGCGCCAGGCCGTGGCTGCCCACCTGGTTGCGCGGATAGACGGTGGTGGCAAACAGCTCCCCCGGGCCGCCGGTTGCCAGCACGATGGTATTGGCGGCAAAGGCCGTCAGTCCGTGATCCGGCTCATCAAGCCGCTCGCGGTTCAGTGCCAGCGCCCCCGTGAGATTGCCCTCATCATCCGTCAGCAGCCGGATGACCTCATAGCCGTCGAAAATCTGTACCCCCCGCCTCCGGCACTCCTCCAGCAGGCACCCGAACATCTGTATGGAGGTCTTCGGCCCCGCCGAGGTTCCCCGCTGCCGGGGATCGTGATCGGTCTTATAACCCACGTATGCGCCATATTCGTTGAAGGGAAACTCCACGCCGATGCGCGCGAGATGAAAGAAGGCCGGAGCCGAACCGAGGGCCTCGCAGTACGCCGTATCGCCGTGGCACATACCGCCCTGCGTGAGAGTCCGGGCAAAGTCCATGGGGCTGTCGGCGACATCGCCGAAAATCCCCAGCTTGTAATAGGTCTGCTTGTCGGAGCCGGAGTTGCTGGAGGTCCCCGCTCCGAGCTTCGAGGTCACCACCGCCATGCTCCGCTCGCCGAGGTCGTGAAGCTGCTTTGCACAGTTCAGCCCCGCCGCACCGGAGCCGACGACGATCGTATTCAGCGGATACACCGGAATTTCCCCGGCTCCCTCTATGTCAACCGTATGTTCGTTTATCACCATTTGCGGCAGTCCTTCCATCTGGGTGGTATGAAGGGTAATCCATCGGCTCGGAGGAATATACTTCCCACAGCCACCCCAAAGCACCTTCAGGGAGTGAGTGATGTGCCGACACCAAAAGCGGTTCCCGAGATGGGACAGCTTCGTCTCATACCCGACTACCCCGTGCGCGTTGGGGAAAAATTCGATATCACCATAGTCCACACCCTCGGCGAGTTCAAGGCCGGGGCCGGAGACGCCTTCTTCTTCGAGCGCCGCGAGAGCCGGTGGATCAGGCCGCAGGTCAATGATCCCGACCGCCCAAACTATGTCACTGCCCAGGCCAGCACCGGGGCCGAGCTTGACGTCTCCACGGTACCCCGTGCCTACAGCGCCTACACCGACACGCCCGTCATGCCGATATGCGTGGAGGTCGCCGACGGACATCTGGACGAGGGCGATACTGTCACAGTCACCATCCACAACCCGCAGGTCAGCCAGCCCGTGGATATGTCCACCGTCGCCTTTCCGACGGTTGTGAAGTTCTTCATGCGCCGATACATCGACGACGAGCCGCTGTACTGTCAGGACACCGCCGATCTGCAGATCATGGCCGGGCCGATGGATCATCTGAGCGTCCGCGTCCCCGGAGTGGTAAGACCCGGTGAAGAGTTCGCCGCTTACATCGACGCCCGCGACGCGCTGAACAATATCGCCTCCGGGGCCTATAACATTGTCGAGGTGGACGATGGACAGGACATGGAGCAGCTCCGCCTGCAAAAGGGCACAGCAGAATGGTCGCGGAGCCTGCAGCATCCCGGTGTGCATTATCTCAGCGCCCGCGATCTCGACAGCAATATCGGCTCGCTGTCAAACCCCGTCTTCGTCAACGCCGATGATGATATGAAGGTGTATTTCGGCGACATCCACGGGAAGGTCTTCTTCTGTGGGGGGACGTGCGATGTTGACAGCTACTACCAGTACGCCCGCGATGTCGCCCGGATTGACTTTTCCGCCGTCACCGGTGTCACCGAACTGTTCCGCCACAGTTGCACGGGCTACCGCGACGCCCGTCCGCCACTGACGGAGACCAACTGGCAGGAGCTTCAACAGGCCGCGGAGGAGTACACCGTGGACGACGAGTTCGCCGCATTCCTCTCCTTCGAATGGCAGGCGGACTGGAAGGCGGAGCTGATTCCTGACGACTTCGACCATATCGAGGCCGCAGGCGACCGCTGCTACGGCGACCGCAATGTCTATTACCTGAACAACGATGAGCCGTTCTTCCGGCCCTTTGATGAAATCAGCAACACCGCGGCGAAGCTGAACGAGTGCCTTCGTGGTAAAGATGCCCTGGTCATCCCCCACCATAGCTCCGCACCGGAGGATTTCGCCGGAGTAGGGCTGAAGGGTGCAGACCTGCAGGATCGCGATGACGAGCTGCTGCGGCTGCTGGAGATATACTCCAAGTGGGGTGCCAGCGAATATTCCGGCAATCCCCGCAAAATCACCAACCACTCCGAGGGCCGCTTTGCGCAGGACGCCCTGCGTATGGGCCACCGGATGGGCTTCATCGGCTCCTCTGACACCCACGTGTCCATCCCCGGCGGCCCCGGCATCGAATCCACCACGGGCGCATTGCGCTACGACCATCCCGGATACGCCTGTGTGTGGGCGCCGAGACTGACCAAGCAGGATGTTTTCGAGGCCCTGCACGCCCGCCGCTGCTATGCCACGACCGGCATCAAGCTGCTTTTAGACTTCACCCTCAACGATTCAGTCATGGGACAGGAACTGGCCATGGAGCCGGATTCAGAGCGAAATATCGCGGTCAATGTCGCCGGCACCGCCCCAATCGAGGCGATCGAGGTTGTCCGTAACGGCGAGACGGTGTTTACAAAGCTCGGTGACGGCACCGGCGTGATGACGATGGAGTGGACGGACGACACGGACATGCGGGACTACACCTTCGAGGCCCCCGGCCGCGAACCGTTCGTGTATTATTACATCCGCGTCATCCAGCACGACTGGGAGATGGCCTGGTCCAGCCCGGTGTGGGTGGATGTGGGGTAATTTTACGTGGGGGCAATTGTCGTCATACGGCTTATGGTGTTGAAAAAACAAGGTCCGCTTCAACCTCAATGCAGCGTCCGTCGCGAAATACCCAGCGCCAGATGGTATTGTCAGCATCATAGATCATCTGAATGTAACTACCATCTTCCACAAAGGGAGCAATAGCGTCAAAGAGCGCTTTCTCATCGCCCACTTTGTCGCCTGCAGGACCGTCAATTCCGCTGGCGGCGCCCTGCGTGTCAATTCCCAGTTCCCAGCCCCACGCGCGCAGTATTTCCTGTAGGCTCGTGGCCGCTGCCAACTCATTCATGTCCACCCAGGCAAAGCCTTTTCGTTGCTTCTGCGCTTTGATGACAATATGTTTTGCCGCTGTGTGCGCGGCTGCCATGTTCTCAGCTTTGATTTGGAATGATGCCGCCATCAAACCTGCTTCGTTCATTGGTACCCCTCCTGGTCATAACGGCATTCAATCGGCAGGGTTTGTGAGGATATGTCATTTCTTTTACCCGGTATCGCGAGGACGCCACCGTTCCGCAACTCCAAACTGTCGGCGCGAACGGTCGTGAACGACTGCGCTGTTGTAAAGACTATCAAGCTGACGGTATTCGCGAAAAGCAAAACGGTCTCTGTGTCTTCTGTATGGAGTCTGGTTGATATATCTGGCAAAAGATGATTGTTCCGATTCCGAGGGCGCAACAATGTAAAGCTCCGTCCTGTACCGTTCGGGGATTTTCAAGAGCCGGTCCAGTCCGTCGCGAACGTTGGTCGTATGCTCCACCTCGAAGGCGTGGGTCGGATATGGCCCGTAGTCATCCTCGGCAAACCACAGCACGTCGATTTCACGGATACGTCGGACATTGGGGCCCTCGAAAAGCTCTGTGCAGTCGCTCATGGTGACCAGATCGCCAAGGTTGCTTCCCTGAAATTGCCGGGTGGTCTGGTCGCGTCTGGAGACGAATGTCTCGTAGCCATAGAGCCGTCCAAGCGTGATGAGCATCCCCTGAGCAACGCCGTGAGTAATGGTTTCATCGCCACCTGGAAGCTCTTCCTGCTGTGCTTCAGGCAGGTCGAAATCTCGGAGGCGATAAACTCCGCTTCGCTCTGGAGGAACAGGCTCAAAGACGCGGTACTGCCGGACCACGCGTCGAATGGTAGCTTCCCACGTTTCATTTGTCTCCGTCTTCGGATGGCCCTCGACCAATTCATTGATTTCGGAGAGGTGAGCCTCACCTCCGAGTTCGTGCAAAGCCTCTACCACAACATCTTTCCACGTTTCTGGCGTCGCGCCCATTTTGTCATCGCCTCAGCCGAAATTGTGCATCTCCTCGCATGACATGGTACAACAAAAGGGGATAAGTGTCACTTCCCTGCTGTGCCTGTAACACAGCCAGAGGCAGGGGGTGATGCCCAAGTAGGAAAGAAGTGGTGACACAATCGGCCACGATTGCGTGTGTTAGAGTGTAGCAGATGCCTATAAGCCCAAGGCGTAAGATAGGCGAACACCGAAATAGTCAGGGCTACCACTATTGAACCTCTGCATCAATCTTTCAGCCCCAAAAAAAGGAAGGCGATATCATGCTTCACCTCAGAATACTGAAGCACGCGGACGGTCAAACTGAGGTGGTCGCTGCAGACATCGAAGCGGTGGAAGCAGACCGGCAGCTCGCTGCACATTTGGGGACCAAATATGGATTGAGCGGCGATTATGACGTCATCATTGACACGTGGTGTGCTGAAATAGCCACGGATAATGGCATCGAGCTACTCGAAGTCGAACTGGATTTTCAGAAACTGTTTCCGGATGCTGTTGTTCTCACCGCGCCCTCTGACGCATGGAACATCATGGCGGAAACCCTGTGCATGGATGCGGACTCCT
>JAWODS010000282.1:0-4478 GCA_046483205.1 Armatimonadota bacterium
GTTTCATGCTATTGTAAATTATGCCTGCAAAAATAATAGTATTACTATCACTTTTGCAAATATTGCAACAAAAAAATCCAGATCATTTTGAATAGCTTTAATACACCACTGTTTTCTCAATGGATGAGGGTATAAATAAACCTATTGGCATATATATCCTTCTCTAAAGTAACCAATTTACCTGTTCCCGAAAAACCGTGAGCATAGCCTGACATGGGCCGATCTCCGAGCCCGGAGGCAGGGAATATCCTGCTGGGGATACGATGGCTGCTACAGAATGAGCGTGCTTCGATTCGTGCGAACCCCTCGATCGTCGCACTCGATGGGGAAGAGGCCAGCATAAAAGTTGGCACAGACCAATATTTCAGCATCGTGACGGGATCCGCGGCCTATGCCTACAGCCGCCTGGAGCAGGTTTCTGCCGCCATCTCGCTGAATATCGAGCCGCATATCATACCGGATAGTGATGAAATACTCTGCCGGCTCGAACCGAATGTCGAAGATGTCGTCGGCAAGGGTGAGGGTGGCCTGCCGGTTATCACCGTGCGAAACGCAAAGACACGCCTTCGCCTGAATAATGGTGAAGCCATTGTCATCGGCGGGCTGACCGAAGAACAGGAAAGTCGCAGGGAGAACAAGGTGCCCGTCCTGTCCGAAATTCCTCTTATCGGCAACATTTTCAAATCATCTTCGACAACAACCGGCAAACGGGAGATCGTTATTCTGATCGCCCCGCACATCCTGGATGAACACGGACAGTTTGAAGGGCGCCTGCTGAGCGATATTCTGGCCGGGTCCAGCGCCGAAGACGTGAACTCCGAACAGTGAGGCCGGTTTCCGCCTATGAACCACTCACAGGCGCGTCGCCCTCACCGTACGTGCGTACGAGTGTAAACGATCTCTGATACCCCGGGAAGCTATGCCGAGACCCATATCGAGAGCTTCACTGGCAAATTGGCCGACGAGTGTTTGAAGTGTGCGCTTTTCGCTGATCTTCAGGTGGCACAGACTGTTACCGAGGCGTGGCGGGAGGAGTGCAATACACATTGTCTGCACAACTCGGCGGGATACCTGGCGCCGCAGGAGTTCGCGGGTAAATGCAGCGTTGGAAAGATGGCAGCGAACCTCCGGGCCCCCGGGGCAAAAAAGGCCGCCTGCAGAGTGTGCAAACTCTCTTAAACATTTTCGTGATGGGTGGGCGACGATCATTGAAAACGTAAATCAGGACTCTGATAGCCCTGATTTCCACGCATGAGGTTGCATTGAGGGATACGCCTGGCAGCCTCATTTACAGATCGACGAACGAGATGTGCCTTCCGCTTTTATTACCTGGTTCTGTCTTTCATCTCGCGGCTGAGTGTCTCCAGCGATTTGGCTAGCTGCTGGAAGATGTGCTGTCCCGCCTCGGGGTTCTCGAGTATCGTCTTTGTGATTTCCGGCTGTCTCTGTGACCAGACCTCAATGTCTTTTCGGTTCATACCGAAGGTGTTCATCAACACGTCCCGCTCGATCTCCGGAAGGCCTTGCTTGCTCAGCTTCATGATCTCACGGCGCTGTTCGTCACTGAGATTCTGGAACTCTCTGAGCGGTTGCTGCATGTGACGATCCAGCTTTTTCGCATACCCTGCGGCGTCATCGGCAAATTTTGCAGCATCAGTGGCGTGCTTTTTGGCCCATTCGGCATCCCCTGCATGAACGGCTCCGCGGTAGCGGATGAAGGAGTCCCGGAAGGCGATCGAGTTCTCGGCCAGCGCCACGCTGTCTTTTGCCATCTCGTAGCCATCTTTGCCCCTGAGCTCGTCCAACTCCGGGCAGGTCACATGGCGCAGCTCCGCACGCTGTCGATAATTGGGAGTGGGATCCTCGGCGGCCTGATAGTACGCATGGGAGCTGACGATGCAGGCTGCTTCGGCAATGAAGAAGCCCGCTGCGACCCAGGGCATCGCCGTGGTGCAATAGCCAAGGTTGGTAGAAACGAAAGCCCCGACACCACACGAGACACTGCTGTAGAGGGCAAGTCGCTTCGGGATGGAGACCTTTATGGTGATCGGCACTTCGTCCGGCTCCGGTGGCAGCATATTCGGGCTGAGCTGGCCGGGATACACATCAGTCTCGGCTTCTACCACGGCGCACTTGATCGTATCGGCCCAGGTGCAAAACTGGATGTAGTCGAGGGTTTCGGTGGCAACAGGGATAAACGAAATGACCATATCCGCCAGGAAATCGACCCACCCCTGGTCCGGTATCCACTGCCAGCGATGTTCCCATTTTGTGTAATACCACTGGGTGTTCAGGGGCGCAATATTCACCATTTCCGGCCCCCATGTCTTATCCCCATCCATATCCACATCCCAGTCCACAAACTGCGTCGAGTCCGGTTCATCGTAGGAAGGACTCGTCCTTTCTTCCCAGTTCAGCCTGATCTGCCACTCTCGATTTGATGGATTCTCTATCTTGAAGCACACCAGGTACGTATTCCCCATCGTCGGACCACCGCGATCCAGGGGTTTGTCATCATGCCAGCCCGGATCATGCGCATCCAGGCCCAGAAGCGACGATTCGGTGACAAAAACGTCCAGAATGTGCGGATGGCGGTTATCGAATTTGACCTTCTGTTTCAACCATCCCTCTCCGGGGGTCATGTTGCCGGCGCCGTCCTTCGCACGGACATATATGGTGTCCTCACGCACCTGCTGGTCGGGCGTATCCGAGTTCACCGTGAAGCTCCACTGTTCGGTTCCCTGTGCAGGGTGCCAGTTCTCGGCGTCAGTGCTCCATTCCACCTTAGTGACGCCTGCATGGTTATCCGTCGCAGTACCCGAGAGCGATATCTCGTTTTCGAGATTTACTGTGACAGGGGGCTGTTGCTGGTCGGCTTCAACAATTACCGGCGGTGTGGTGTCACTGACCCGCGGGTGCGGGCGAGGATCTGTTTGGGCCACCACCTCACCGCCGTCGTAGGCCAGATACCTGCTTTCATACTCCTGGATCGGAAGTGTGGTAGTGTACTCGTACCAGCACCCGTCCGTGTAATCGCTGTCATTGGCGTTTTCTTTTTGCATTTCGTGCTGCTGGCCGGCGATTTCTACCTTCACGGCGCTGGGGCCGGTGTTGTCTTCAGAGGCGTACTGCGCGCGAAAGCAAAATTCCGTCGTCTCATTCCCGCTGTGTGGTGTGACACCCCATTGTTCGAAATGAGGTGCCCCTGAGGTGTACCGAAGCAGGCCTCCCTGCACCGTTTTGTACGGCTGCATGGTGTTGGTCTCCAGGCCGATCTCGACCTCAAGCCGATTGAAGGTTTGAGGAGCTGTAATCGTGTCTGAAAGCAGGTCTGAGGTCTCTCCGGGCTGGAGCTGCAAATGGGAGAGAATATGCGGCTGACCAATGTGGCCGGTTTCGGTTGACCACTGCACAACGACGCGGGGCCCCGGATCTGTATCGCCCTCGGAGTCCATCATCTCCTGCGGACAGCCCTGGTTTTGCTGGGGATCAAAGGTGATCCGGAACTCGATGGTGACCTCGTCGCCACCAACAGGCTGGGCGGGCGTCAAACCCTCGATCTCGGCACGGACACATTCCTGACAGTACTCATCAAAACCCATTTGCGCCTGCCAGGCTGCAAATGTGGATGCGCCGAAGACAGTGAGAACGACAACAACCACGGCCAACTCGAACCCGATCCGGCTCCTGAGTTTACCCCTGCACATAAGCCCTCCTTTGGCCGGTGGACGCATACCATCTGGCCTGTGACATACGCTTTCGCGTCACCAAACAGCCATCCATCCAATCGGCTTCGACAGCGCCTGAATTTTCACGCGGTCCGGCACCACGCCTCTCGCAAACAACGATATACCATAATTGTTGCACAAAATCTACAGTATTCTATACGGCGGAGCGTGTTATTGTCAAAGAGGGCAATGGTTCCAGCAGAGGCCGTTGTAAGGCAGCACTCATGACCAAATCTCCTGGATATATGCGTTTCAATGCCGCACCGGAAAACGTGTGAGTGGGCCAATCTGGCGCGGATGAAATCGCGGGAGCTAATCCCGGACACCGCGCGCGACGCTTGTAGCTGCTGAGTGTCGTGGATGAATACACCCGGGAATGCCTGCGATGAAAGTGTCCCCCAGTATCGGCGGCAGGAACGTGCAGATGCTCAAATGGCTGGCACTGAGGCGGGGGATGCCGGCGCATATCCGCAGAGACAACGGCCTGTAGCACCGTGTTTGGGGTCGCGCAGGCCTCCCGCCCCTGTCTGAATAAAATTCCCTCGACGCCTTCGGATGCACCGCGAACCGGGATGCCCTTCGCCGCACGAAGTCGCAGGTAAATGCCGGGAAGAAAGCCCCGAGGCCCGCCGCTATGCGGGCTCCGGTCGGGCCAAGCCTCGCTGTGCCCATACAGCGAAACAACGCCCGCAACTCTCTCACTCTGGATGGTCGGCAAAATGGGGAAGAAAGCGCCCCGGGACATTTTCA
>JAWODS010000356.1:0-4753 GCA_046483205.1 Armatimonadota bacterium
GGCGGTGGTGAAAAAGCAGGCGCGGCCGTCTGGCTGCCGCACTGTTGAGCACGGTGCTGAAGGCACGCCGGTGCGTCGAACCAGGGGATTTATGCACAGTTAGCGGTCGAACTGCAGCCAGGCCGAGTTTAGCAGCGTGACCTCGTCACATTCGACGACGGGATAGTCGCGCACCGTGATTGAATCGGCGGTGGTTGACTGGACCTCAAAGCCGGTGCGAGGGCGTGGATCATCCTCCCTGACTGGAAACGCCCCGTCGGCAATCACATATGCGCCCTTTGGCGCGATGTCGGAGGGGAGATCGTGTGCGAGATGATAGGTGCTGCCGGATGTGGAGGCGACCGGCAGAGTGATGGCGGGTTCGGCGATGCTCACATTCACCTCGCCGCACTGCACATTCGTCCCGTTCAGCAGATAGGTGCTGAGTACGCGTCCGGCGGAGTCCATAGAGACAAATGCGATCTCTCCGGCTGCCGTGACCGGGCCATAACTGCGCGGCTGTTGATCCCTCGTGGAGATGATGTAATCCGTTCGATCGGCCATCTGCACCCTGACTGCGATGACACCGGTTTCGGTATCGTTCGCCAGGAGTTCGGCTGAGTGAACGGGGGACTCGTCCTCCTTGTACGGGACCATGACAGCCGCGTATTGTGTCGAAAGTGCCTCCTGACCCTCTTCGGCCCGGTGCTCTGCCAGAAGCTGCTGAAGGGGCGGGTTGTCGAATTCACTCATATTGCTGCTGCGCCATCCCGGGGAGTCAGCGACGACAATCCGGTCCACGGTGTCGGAATCGTTGAGCACAACCAGCCCCATCTTTGTGCCGTCATCGTCCCACGTGAAGGTGTGGGGCTCACCCGGAGTGATTGCCCGGGTGCTGTTGAGCCATTTGCTCCATACCGGGGCCATCTCCAGCGGATTCGCCTCTGTGTGCGGCGTCCACCCCTGCAGGGATCCGCTGCAGGTGAAGCCGTACTGGTGCGTCTGCCCGCCGGTGACGCGGAACAGGTCCACGACATAGTGCTGCCGGTCGGGTCGCTGAACCATGACGCAGGTACGGCGGTACTGCTCGCACTGGCCGTACGCGCCCGCGCTGGAGGCCTGGATCACCTCGATGCCCGGTGCCGCGCCGAACAGCTCCAGACTGCTGCCGGCGTCCGTGCGCGCCTGGTCTTTTTCATCAACCACGACGAGATTGTGTGAAAGAGAACTTCTGGCCCATGCCTGCCCGGAAAGTCCGTCCGGAGTGAGCTGGCCGCTGCCCGAGAAGTACCCGCGATCAATCACCAGCTCCTGGCCGTACGCGTAAAAGCTGGTGCTAAGAATATCGTTGTGCCGATGACCGGTGTGTCGCGTCCACTGATGTTCGTTGCCGTTGAGATACAGGGCGGTGGTGTTTTCGTTGCCGCCGCGCAAAACACCCACGTGCCATCCCGGAAACCATTCGGTGCAAAGCGGTAGCCCGTGGTCATCAGCGGAGGCGCTGAGCCCAGCAGGCCGGTACCACAGGGAGTATTCGCTGCCGCGGTCCTGTAAATCCTGTCCGGTGATGTTTTTGTACAGGCCCGCATATTGTTCTCCCTCTCGCGCCACCAGCATCTCGGCGTACAGGGGATTGGGGCCTGTTCCGTGATGCGTATCACCGATGACGGGGAACTTGCCGTCGGGCGCCAGCATTCGAACCATGGACAGAAGCGCAAGATGAAAACGCCCGGCGGCGAAGGGGTTATAGTTTTCAACACGCCCGCTTTCTTCGGGCTCGTATCCGGGCGGGTCGCTGTAGCCGTACAGCAGGTCGGGAAGCTCCCGCATATTCCCGAAATTGTGCGCCGAGTATGCAGGAGACTCCGAATAGAAGCCGTCGAAGTGGTATCGCTCGCCGAAGATTCGCTCGAAGCCCCGGATCGCCCGGTGGATGCGCGGGGGCTGCTGAAGAAGCAGGCCGACGGCGGCGCTGAGACTGTACGTCGCCACGCCCTTGTTACTCACCGAATCCCAGTACTCCATATTCTCGCAGCCAGGTTCCAGGAGGTCCTCCACGATGCGCGTCTTCATCTCATCAGTGAGTACCGGGCTACCGTCGGGATATGTGGCATCACGGACGAGGTCGTAGGCAACTGTCATTTCCAGCAGCGGCCCGGCATCGCTGCCCTTGCCGTGACAGTTCAGCCGCCCGGCGCCCCAGAACCCGTTGAACAGCGTTGAGTATTCTTCATGGCAGTTGAGACCGTAGGCATTCCTCACGACGTCGGGTTCGAATGTACCCCCCCGGCGTGGTGTTTCAGCCATGATTCGGGCTGCTTCATCGGGCGGGCAGTCGGCGATGCTCGTGTCGTATGAGTGATACAGATAGTTTGGATACACGCGGGCGAACCGATCCAGAATCCACGCCACTCGCTCAGCGCATCTCACATCATCAGTGACCGCGTAAACCTTCGCCAGGGACAGAAGCTGGTTGTACGCCCATCGCACCTTGCCCGCCCTGACCATGCCGGTGAAGCTCGTCATTTGCGGGCGGTCGCCCAGCCATTTGAAAGCATGCTTGTTGCGATTTTCGGGGTCCTGTCGCTCTTCGGGGGTCTGGTAATAGGTGAAGGTCTGGTCCATGCGCGGGCATTGGAGCACACCTGTCTCGGGGTACTCCTCGTTGGGATAGACGGTCCCGCAGTACCTGCAGCGGACATGGTCGGGATCGCCGATACTCCACGCGAATCGTCCACCGCCCATCACCGACTTTTCGCCCACACACGCGGGGCAGTTTTGGCCGTAGAAGGTCCCTGGTGTCAACTCGGGAATGAATGCCTCGAAGAAATCGCGGTCTTTGCTGAGGGCAAATTCCGCGCGTCTTTCCCATGACCTGACAATCGCCTTCGCCCAGTCGTAGCGCTCCATATTCTGACGCGCGTTCTGGATATCTTCGGGGCGATACAGTGTTCGGGGTTCAGCGCGCACAACGCAGCTAACGGCGAGAAGCATCACAACGGAAACGCCCAGCAAAGAAAGTCCTGCAGGCACTTTCGAGCGAGAGACTCTGCGCATCATAACACCTCGGTGAAGATGGGGGCACTCATCCTCGCCATTGTTGCTGCATTCATCCACTTTCGCAGCCGATGAGGCCCGCTGCGTGCGACAGGCTGATTGTGAAGATGCACGTGTGAGTATACCCCAAGAAGCGTCCATGTCAAAGGGCGAGTAGTTATTGACCGCTATGACGTGGGTATAGGAGCAAAGAGGGGACCGGAATTGGAGAAGAGCGTTGAATACTGTGGCAGCCGGAGGAAAGTGGTGGATCGAACGAGAAACACGTTAATGGATGCGTGGAGAAGCGTTATGAGTTTGTGGCCGCCACCTTAAACGCCGTGAAGCCAGCGACTGGAGCGTGAGTGCGATCAGGATCATGAGATGTGTGGTGATTGCAGCTGTCATTTTCAACATCGGGATGACAGCCGTGGCTGCACAGGAGAAGGCTATCAACGGCTCCTGCGAGGAGGTCAAAGATGGCCGCCCGGTGGGCTGGGGAGAGTACGGACAGATCGCGGAGTGGGGGAGCCTCGAAGAGGGTGTGAAGGGACGGGGAGTCTATTTCATTCCAGGTGATTTTGTCCCCAAGCGCTCCGGGGGGCATCAGGGTGAAAGCTATCTCAACTGCGCCATCGTTCAGGGGTCTCCGAGTGGCACGAATGGGGCCGAGGCGCTGGTCAATGAGCCCGGACCGGAGCAGAAATACTTCCGCCTCCGTCAGCCCGCTTCGTACCGCGTGCAGTTCTGGATCCGGACCGAAGCCTCAAAGACCAATGTCAAGATCCAGGGATGGGGCACCGACACCGCGTTGCCCGATGAGCGCTACGGCGGTGCTCACATTTGCGAGATGGGACCCACGCCGGAATGGACGCACTATGACAGGACTGTCACCCTGCAGCCGGGAGTGAAGAAGTTTGCCCTGATGTTTCAGACGTGGGGATATGAAGACGAAGGTTTTGAGCCCGGGCCGGTGTATGTTGATGAAGTCAGTATGGAAAGGGTGCCGACAGATATTATGACCGCCGATGATCTTCCGCGCATAGAGATACCCGCCGAACCCACGGTCTTTGTCAATGATCGCCCCGTTAATGAGATAGTGCAGGCCTACCAGGCTGGTGAAGAATGGGCGAAGGATATTGTGACGGAAACGCTCCAGTACGCCGACGAGTGGGCAAAACGGCCTGATGAATGGTACCGGCAGTTCTACAAGAGCTTCGAACCGCGCGGGTATCGCAGCGTCGCCTGTCCGATTCATCCCTTCAAAACACGGTACTACAACGACTTCGAATGGAGCCTGGAGGAGCCGTGGAAACTGATTTGTCCTCACTGCAAGGCGGAGGGGCGCAAGTACTACAAGTATCCCAACCCCGATTATCCCGATGACGGAAGCGGGTGTGCGCCGACCGACGAGGTATGGGCGAGGACGCATGATGAGCAGTGGTCGAAGGAGCACCGCGGCATTCCCCACGACCACTGGGACGGCAGCACCCATGGCGATTTCGACCGGAGCAAGCGGTACTACTTCCTGGGCAAATACTACTGCAACGCACTTTTGAAGTTGCAGGGAAAGCCCGCTCATGCCCTAGGGCAGGCATGGCATTTCGCCACAAAGCTGTTTCCTGCAGACAGTGAGCAGGGCGCCATGGCACAGAGCTACGCCCACACCGCAAAGGAATTATGCTCAATACCGCACGGGCTTACCTGGGCGATGACTACCTGGCCGCCGCCGAGGGTA
>JAWODS010000005.1:0-3316 GCA_046483205.1 Armatimonadota bacterium
CACCATGTACAGCCGGTGGGCGGAGCGGCATGGATATATGACGGAGGTCATCGACGAAGCCGTCTCGGATATGGGAGGCTACAACCGGATGACCTTCAGCGTTTCCGGCGAGAATATTCACGGCAAGCTGCGGTTCGAAAGCGGCGTTCACCGCGTCCAGCGCGTCCCGGAAACTGAATCACAGGGCCGCATTCACACCTCCGCTGCATCCGTGGTCGTTCTGCCGGAGGCCGAGGATATCGACATCCACATTGACCCATCGGACCTCACCACCGAGACCTTCCGCGCCGGTGGGCCGGGTGGACAGCACATGCAGAAAAACGACACGGCCGTCCGGATCACCCACGAACCGACGGGCATTGCGGTTTCTTCGACCAACCAGCGCTCCCAGCACCAGAACCGCGAGCGGGCGATGAATATCCTGCGTTCGAAACTGTACGACAGGGAGCGGCAGAAGCGGCAGGAGGAGGTCGCCGAGGCGCGCAAATCGAGCGTCAAAAGCGGCGACCGGAGTGAAAAGATTCGCACCTACAATTTCCCCCAGGACCGGCTGACCGACCACCGCATCGGCATGACTCTCCACAACCTGCCAGCAATCATGGCGGGCGAAATCGACGACCTGCTGGAGGCGCTGTCAGAGGCGGAGTACCAGGAGCGTCTCGAGGCGGCCGAAGCAGCGGATGGTGCAGCTATCGGCGGGTGAAACCATGGCCGGCCGCTGGCAAAACCCGCCGCCGAACCCCATTAAAGACCTCATTGATGAGGCAGAGAAGGCGTTCAAAGCTGCAGGCTTCGACGTCCCCCGCTTCCAGGCGCGTGTCATCATGGCACACATCCTCGACATTGATATCGGCACCATGGCCTCGGAAGCCCGGCGAGAGATCACCCCACACCAGGTCCGCGCATTCCGCCATCTCGTCTCCCAGCGCGCCGACCACATGCCCCTCAACTACGTCCTCGGAAATGTCGAGTTCATGGGCCTGACGTTTCTATGCGACGCCCGGGCGCTGTCTCCACGACAGGAAACCGAGCTGCTGGCGGAGATGGTGGTTGAACGCGTACAAAAGGACGACTTCCACGGCGGCATCGCCCTGGATATCGGCTGCGGCAGCGGCGTCCTCGGCCTTACTCTGGCACACTTCGCCCCCTCACTTCACGTGATCGGCTCCGATATTTCGTTCGACGCCCTCCAGCTTTTTTCCGAAAACGCCCGCCGCCTCGGTGTAACGGATACTGTGACTGCCGTACAGGGACGATATATCGACTGGCTGTGGCACCACAACAGCGACCGGATCGCCTATATCGTCAGCAACCCCCCGTACGTGCGGCCAGATGAATACGACAACCTGGACCCGGAGATCACGCAATATGAGCCACAGGAGGCCCTTGTCAGCCATACCGACGACGGCCTCGGGGCGTACTGGGAGATCGCCATGCGGCTGGATATCTTCCAGAAGCTGCGTATCGTCGCCTTCGAAATTGGCTACCAGCAGCAGGAGGTGCGCCAGATCATGCGCGAGGCGCGTCCCGATATGCACTGGGAGCTGCATAATGACTACTCCGGCAACCCCCGTATCGTGATTGGAGAAAATCGATGGCTCATCGACTGACGGTCAGCCTCGAGCGGGCCGGGGAGATGGATTGCGCGCTGGACCATGCTGCCGCCGCCCTGCGGTCGGGCAAGATCATCGTGATCCCCACCGATACGGTGTACGGCCTCGCCTGCGCAATCTCCGATGCTGAGGCCGCACGAAAGGTCTTCGAGTTGAAGCGCCGGAATGCAGCAATGCCCCTTCCGGTGCTGGTTGGAAGCCTGCAGCAGGTTAGAGACGTTGCGGCATCCGTTCCCGATGATCTGCGCACCCTCGCTGACAGGCACTGGCCGGGGCCACTGACGATGATCGTGCCGAAATCTGAAGCGATTTCCGATGTTTTGACCGGCGGGTGCGATACCGTCGGTGTGAGAATGCCCGATCATCCGGTCACACTGCGCCTGTTGCAACGATTTGGGCCCATCGCCGCGACCAGTGCCAATATCAGCGGTCACCCGGCACCCGTCACCGTCCAGGATATCGAGCAGGGAATACTCGACGGCGTCTCGATCGTCATCGAGGCCGGCGCATGTCCGCTGGGCCGCGCCTCAACTGTCATCGACCTCACACAAACGCAGCCGACAATTCTCCGAAAGGGCCCGATCAGCGCAGAGACCATCGAAGCCGATCTGGGAGCCGCCGTAAGCGTCCGAGCAACTGACAATTTCCAGGAGGACGAATAATATGCAGGCAGCATTTTTCGATCGTATCATCACCCCGCCGGTTGGTTACGAGGTTCCCGGGAGCTTCCACAAGCGCTTCTCCGAGGGGGTGCTGGAGGACCTGAGAGCGCGGTGTGCATATTTGAGAAACGATGATGTTGAGCTCGCGGTCGTCTCCGTGGACTGCGTATCATTTGACGCCACGCTTGCAGTGCGGGCGCGAGAGATCATCAGCGAGCACACCGACATTCCGCCGCATCACGTGCTTATCGCCGCCACTCACACCCATACCGGGGGACCGACGGCTGAGGTGCTGATGAGCGAGCCCGACGATTTTTACCTCCGCTGGGTGGCCGAGCAGGTCGCTACAGCCGTTATCGAAGCCCGGCGACGGAGACAGGACGCGGCTGTCGGATGGGGTGTGACGGAAGTGTCCGGAATCGCCCACAACCGCAGGTGGCACATGGCCGACGGCAGCGTGCAGACGAATCCAAAGGACTTTTCCGCACTGGTCGAGCCCGCCGGGCCGGTGGACGACGAGCTGATCGCCGTCTGTGTGCGGGACGCCTCAGGGACACTCATGGGAGTTATCGCCAACTTCACGTGCCACTCCACCTTCATCGGCGGCCGCCGGTATTCAGCGGATTATCCCGGCTTTCTGGCGAATGAGCTGGGTGTGCCAACCGTCTTTCTCAACGGCGCGATGGGTGACATCAACCAGATAGATTTCACGAATCCAGACGGTACTTTTTCCGGCGAAGATGCCGCCACAGGCGCCGCACAGAAGCTCGCACAGGGTGTGCATTCACTTCTGTCGGATCTGCAGTGGCATGATGACGTATCGCTGGAGGCGACCTCGCAGAGCATCGACATGCAGCTTCGCGGGCCCTTACCGCAGGCGCTGGAAGACGCCCGACAGACACTGCAGGCGCCCGGTGAAGACATGGACACCGATGCCATTTACGCCCGCGAGCTGGTGCTGCTGGATGAAATGCTGCAGCGCGATGGCGATATATCGGACTGCGAGATACAGGCGCTGCGAATCGGCGATGTGCTGATCTG
>JAWODS010000064.1:0-13030 GCA_046483205.1 Armatimonadota bacterium
ACTTGGATGTCGTTCCAGAATAGGCGCGCCGCATACGGATCACGCGTGTACGCGCCGCAACCTTGCCGACCGCACGCGGTCGGGCCCACAGAAGACCCTCGCAGCCGGCAGGTTCTTGTAGCGGTCCACCAAGGGTTTTGGCGCTGTATATCCCGAATTTTTGAGATGTCCGCCGGGAATACCTGCACAACCCGCTGCCAGACAACTCCATGCACCCGGAATCGGTCCGCCGGCGTCCGCGCCTTCAAGAGCAGTACCAATGTCGTCACATTCGTCTCCTACATATTCTTCGGCCGTTTCTCCTTTATATCCCTGGTAGCCATCGTAAAGACCCAGTGTCACGACTCTGAGCGCTACTCGGCTTACTGGTACGTTATAACCTGAGTTTTGCACCTGGCCTGCCGGAATTCCGATACACCCCGTACTCAGACAGCCTGTCCAGCATCCCCCTTTGTTCTCTGCACTCTCTGCAGCGGGAAGCGCATCGAACTGTGAAGCAGTCAGGGATGGGAGGGAACTGCTAACGGCAGCAAACATGTCATTACTGTTGACATTCGGCTGCTCATCGGCAGCACAGATGGCGGTGACGACAAGCAATGCACTAACTACGACCATTATCTGAATAAGCCTTTTGCGATGCATAGTGTTGAACATGTCCATTTCTCCTCGTGTATGGTGTGTATGCGCGAATGAAACGTACTGCGTTGCCAAAATCCCCCCCACCATTTTCGTGGATGTTCGCTCTCGATGTATGGAGAACCCGGTTAATCTCCACATGCGTCTTCAATATGCAGTCTTCACTAAAAGACCAATTTCCCGAAACCAACCGGCTAACCCTTCTCGATTCTGCTCTTTTTTTGATATTTTTTCTGGGGCGATTTCAAGGCACCATCTAAAATCAGTTTTAATCAATCGCAACAGGTATGCTTCACATGATAATATTGTCTGCGTACTTCTGGGAATTGTACACAATACCACATTGCACCATTTCTGCAATGGGCCCCATGTAAAATGCCATTTTTATGCCAAAGAGTCAAGTGTTAGAAGATTAGAACCCTCCCTTGGCGGTGAGGAATATGCTGTCATCGGCGTCGCCTTCGGCTTCCACCCATGCAGCATCAACATGCAGGGTGCCGAGTTCAAAGCCTGCACCAGCGCTCATTCTGCCCTGGTCCTGGATGCCGCCCCGAACGGTGAAGCCGAGGGCGAGCGGATACTCGATACCGGCGCGGAAGTCGCTATCGCTCTCGTCGGTGATGTCAAGAAGATCCACGACAACCGTGCCGAGACCCCCCAGACCTGCCGACGCTCCAGCATCGAAGTACGGCCCATCGGCGGTCTCCCCCGTAATGTCACGGGCGACCGCTCCGGCCCTGAAGTCCACGAGCACGTCGGGCAGATTCCACATCCCGCCGGCGTTGAACTGGGTGTCATCGCCGTCATCAATAGCTGAAACGCCCCAGCTCATGTCTGATGAGACAACGGAATTACCGAAGCCCACGGCCCACGTGTCATCGCCGCCGTCATACTCGGTGTACCGGCCGCCCACGCCGAAAGGTGAGCCGGTCGGAGTTCCCGCAATGTTCAGTGACTGCACCTCTACATCGCCGTCAATGTCCGTGGTTGCCCCGGCCTCAAAGCTCCACGGCTTGACGCCCATGACATCTCCGATGCCGATGTCAAGCTGGCCCAGGCCTGCGGGATTGAGATCTATGGCCCCGCTGTCATCGGCCAGGGCAATACCGGCACCGCCCATCGCCATATAGCGGGAGGTCTGGGCGAGACAGAGTGAGGCGGTGAGAGCGAGCACAACAATAATCGCGCACGTCAGATACGTTCGATACATAATCATCTCTCCGATCGGTTGTTTGACACACAAACGGCAGGAATACCTGACACTACAGCGTCGTCTTTAACATATCATTCTCCAACGCGGCGTCGCAACCCTGAAAGGGTGCTGGGCGCGGTTGAGAGCAGTGTAATCACTAGAGTATGACAGCGCGTGTGCGCAAAAGTATCGGGTTTTTGCCTTCCAGGTGTACACAGACATCAGACAGGTCTCATGTGCCGCAGCCGCGAATAATACCACGGTCGTCATGCTACGCTCTCAAAATCCGTCCAGCAGGGGATAATCATGGAAATAGCTCGCGACATCTTCCGGGCATACGACATCCGGGGCACAGTCGGTGACCAGATCACCCCCGAGGTCTTCTACACGATTGCCCGGGCCTATGCGTCTCATTTTGAGAATCCGTCGGAAAAAACCATCGTGGTGGGTCGCGATCTCCGCGAATCGTCAGAAATGCTGCAGGACAGTGTTACTGCGGGATTGGTGGACAGTGGATGTCATGTCATAGATATAGGACAGGTTCCGACGCCGCTTTTGTACTTCGCCATCGGGCAATGGAATGCCGATGGCGGCCTTGCGGTGACCGCGTCACATAAGCCGCCGGAGTTCAATGGCATGAAGCTCAGAGAGGGCGAATGGCCCTTTTTCGGCGACGACCTGCAGACGCTGTACGAGGAGGCCGTGAACGGCGATTTCGCCTCCGGAAGCGGGCAGTGTGAAAAACGGGATATTTACCCGGATTACTTCACAATCGCCGCCGGGCGCTTTGACCTGCAGCGGCCCGTGAAAGTCGTGCTGGATGTCGGCAATGGTGCCGGCACTCTCACCGCACCCCGGCTTCTGGAGGAGATCGGTGCAGACGTGGAGCCGATCTTCACCGAGCCCGACGGGACCTTTCCCAACCGTCCTCCTGATCCGCTGAAAATTGAGAACATTAAGGCCCTGGCACAGCGTGTCAGAGAGACGGGTGCGGAACTCGGAATCGCCATTGACGCGGACGGTGACAGGGTGGCGGTGGTTGATGACCGCGGCGAGATGATCTGGCCTGACGCATACGTGCTGCCGATCTGCCACAAAATTCTCGACGAGGGGCCGGCGACATTTGTGACGGAGGTCCGCTGCTCGCAGTCACTCATTGATGATGTCGAAAGCCGCGGCGGGACGATGGAGATGCGGGCGTGTGGATATCCGTATATCCTCGACGGCATGCGTGAGACCGGTGCGGCGATGGGATTTGAGACGACCGGCCACTGTTATTTCGCCGATCCGTACATAAAATTCGATGACGCCTCCTTCGCCGCCGGGAAGCTGCTGGAGGCGCTTTCGGCGCTGGAGCGCAATATCCGACAGATCGTCGGGGACGCTCCCACATACTACACGGCTGACGAGCAGCGGATGGAGTGCCCGGATAAGTACAAGTTCGAGGTCGCCGACCGCGTGGCCGACATGTACAGCGACCACGAGATGCTGACGGTTGACGGCGCCCGCATCCTCTTCGACGACGGCTGGGCTCTCATACGCGCTTCGAATACCGGTGCAGAGCTGGTGATGCGGTGGGAGGCCGACACACCGGAGGGCCGCGACCGCATCGGAGAGCAGCTTCTGGACCGCGTGCGGCAGGCGAAGGATGAGATGGTGAGGGACTGAGCATGCCAGGCACGCATCTTCGACGAATCATCTCACTGGTCGTGGCGGTCGGGCTTGCCGTCGGCGTCGCTGCGACAGCGGGGCACGCGGCGAATGCGGACAGACCCGGCCCGGACTGGGTCACGCCCGCCATCAATGCCTCCGGTGTCCAGCAGCGGATATTCGACAGTGAGGCCGTCGGCGAGGCGGTCAGCTACCACGTCTTTTTGCCCGACGTGTATGAGCAGGAGCCCGACCGGCGCTTCCCGGTGCTGTACTGGCTCCATGGCACGCTCGGGGGCCTGAAGGGCATACGTCCTCTATCGAAACATTTCGGTGATGCCATGGACGAGGGCCTCATCCCGCCGATGCTCATCGTCTTTGTAAACGGACGGCGCGCGCTCATGTGGGTGGATTCCAAAGACGGCTCAACGCCGGTGGAGACGATGATCCTCGACGAGTTGATACCACATGTTGAGGCCAACTTTCGGACCATCGCCACGCGCGGGAGTCGTATTGTGGAGGGTTTCAGCTCGGGCGGGTATGGAGCGATGAGGTTCGGGCTGGGACATCCGGATATCTTCGGCGCCGCCTCCAGTCTTTCGGGCGGCCCCCTGCAGCGCGAGTTCACGTTTGCTCCGCGGGTCCCAGAACGGGCCAGGAAAAAGGTGCTGCGAGAGATATTTGGCAACGATCACGCATACTTCACATCCGTCAGCCCCTGGGAGCTGGCCATCACGAATGCCAAGAATCTTAGCGACGATTTCCCCCTCCGGATCGTTATCGGCGGAGACGATGAGATGCTGGCGGTGAATAGAAAGTTCGAAGCGCATCTGACAGAATTGGGCATCCCCCACGAATTCACCGTCCTGCCCAATATCGGCCATGACACCAGGGCAGTCCTGCAGGCGATGGGGGAGGACGGCTGGGAGTTTTATCAGCGGGCCCTGTGTTTGCCCGGTGAGGGGCCGAACTGAAAGGCTACCCATGAAGATGTCGCGCCCGGGACGGGAGAATAATCAAGAGCCATTACCGGTATTGTCCCCTCACCCTGTCGGCGCGGCTCTCTTTATATCTAAAAATCCGTCCCGCGATCAGCCGAAATCAGGCTGTCTTGCGGCCGCTTTCTGACGATGCTATTATGCGAAAACATAGTGCCATAAGCGTTATCAGTGGCAGATTGTTTTGGGAGGGATCTGTCCTGAAGAAGAAAACTCACATGGTCGTGTATATCCTCGCGGGAATATTCCTGTGTGTCTGCACGGGCGCCGGACACACCGATGCCGTCATCATTCGGCCACCCACCGATGATGCCAGTGTGACGAAGCTGGTGCCCTCCCACACCGACGACAACAACCTGTTCGTCGGCGGAACGAGTGCAGATACGGCGTGGCGGTCACTTATCCGCTTCGATACCCGTGACAGCCTGCAGGACGGCAAAACACCCCGGGCGATCGAGGTGTATCTGGCTCTGAATTACCTTGATATAGGCTCAGGCGACCCGGTGTGGGCGATTGATCTGTACCTGGCCGAAACGGCATCATGGACTGAGGATGACGTGACCTGGAACACCCAGCCCGGCACTGTCGGAGATCCACTTGACACCTACACCTGGAGCGGCGGTGAAACCGAGGGCGATACCCTCACGTGGGACATTTCGGGCGGCTTTGCGGAAACCGGCGATTTCTCAGTGCTGCTCAGGGCCGCCAATGAAGCCGCTCTGGACAACACGAGAGTGGGCTTTGCGACAAAAGAAGATGATACAGGCACCGACGGCGACCCGTATATCAAGATCACCTACGAAGATGGGGATGTCCCGGAAGCGCCGGAGCCCTCCACGTTGTACCTTATCGGGGCCGGTGTTGCCGCCCTGGTTGCATACCGCCGCAGGCACAAAAGCGCGGGGTGACAGCGATAGCCTGATCATAAAAGCACCGCGTCCCCTGTAGGCGGGATAGCTGTTGATATGTATGCTCTGCCTGCAGGACTGTTTGTCTGTCGCGGTGTTGCTACTTCTTCCGATCTTTTTCCTTGACGCTCACGCTTCGCTCGGGTACTGTAAAAAGGTAGATTCACAATACTCATCAATAGCGTATTTTGACAGGAGGCGTGGTTATGCAGACACAACGGTGCAGAGGTTTTACGCTGATTGAGCTTTTGGTGGTGATTGCGATCATCGCCATCCTCGCTGCGATTCTGTTCCCCGTTTTTGCACGGGCGAGAGAGAAGGCGCGCCAGACAGCATGTCTGTCCAACGTGAAACAGCTGGGTCTGGGCTTTATGATGTACGCGCAGGATTACGACGAAACCCTGATTCCGCTCAGGACCAGCAGCTATGAGGGCGGCCCTACATGGTATCAAATCATCCAGTCGTACGTGAAGAATGAACAGATCCTGGTCTGTCCCAGCAAAAAAAACCAGGCGGTGTGCTACGGCCTCAGCTTTTACAACATCGCCGAGGATGATGGCTTTGGCACCCCCGCCACAGGCGCGGCCCTTGCCACCATCGACAGACCCGCCGAGGCGCTCATGTTTACGGAATCGGACACTTATTACGTGTATTCGCTCAAGCTATACGGGCTTGGCGGCGTGAGCGGCTATCCGCACAACCGGATCGCCCATCCCGGACGGCACAACGGCGGCAATAACGTCGGTTTTTGTGATGGACATGCCAAATGGATCGGCGATTCAACGCTTCTCGATGCAGACTGGTCCGGCTGGACCGCCCAGCCATCAGGACATCCGTAAACGGACTGAAATGCCACAGAGGCGTCTGACTGACTGATAGAAACACCCCGGCCCGTGTGGTCGGGGTGTTTTTTTATGATCGCCCCGTGGTCTTGCGGCATCATTCGGCGCGTATCTCGTTGAGGAGGGCGACGGCCCGGTCAATGGCCACCTGCTCGGCCTCCGGTTTCAGCTCAAGCTGGCGGTAAAAGCGGTTGGAGCTTTTAACCTCATAGCCACCGTAAGGCATTTCGGCGGCTGTCGGAATATATGCCACACACCCGTTGGTGGTGCCGAGGACACTCGTGCGCTCAAACGGCGATCGTTCGGCGATATTGAGGGCATATTCGAAGAAGACCTCCCCCGCCAGGCCGACGATGGCGTGCTGGCCAATGCCCAGGGCGGAAATGGCGAAGGGCATCGTCTGGTCGGTCACTCCCTGCTGTGCCAGGTCCCGCAGCCATTCGCCCCATTGAATGGAGCTGGAATACGCATTGGCGTTTTTCCCCTCTTTGAGAGCTTCGTCACGCAGCTTCTTCTGCTCGGCGATGAACGCTTCTGATTCTTCGACAGATGGCGGGTCGTGCTGTGGAAGCCGGGCAATGGTTTTGCCGAAGGTGATTGGCCCGTCAAGCTCGGTGCCTTCATCCTCGATCGCCACCATCACCGCACCGGCCGCGCGGGTCCCCAGCCGCCTCGCATCCTCAAAGGTGCCACCCACGGGGTCGGAGTTGATGTTCCCGCAGCAGCCCTGGCCGAACATCACGGTGGCGTCGGGATACACTTTTTCGAGGGTTCGTTGCGCATAGCCCGGCCAGTCTGCACTGAAGTAGTAATTATTTCCACCCAGGACCACGCCGTGAGCCGCATGAGAAAACCAGATGGCCTCAGGCTTTCCATCTGGCCCGGTGAACTTCAGCACCTCCACGGTCGTATCCACGATGCCTCCGGGATCGCGGCCCAGCGTCGTGCCACCGTCTTCGGTCCGCTCGCGACGGTTGATACCCACCTGCAGCAGCGCGGTATGGCTGGTGACGGTGACCGGCTGCATATCCTGCAGCGCCATCTCGACCAGCCCGGCGAGATCATGCACCAGGACATCTCGATACGGGCGAGAGGCTTCTCCCATCCCCGCCATGTCGCGCATCAACGGGCCGGAATGGGTGTGGCTGAAGTTGATGATGACCTCCTCGGCGGACAGCCCCGTCCGCTCCGCAATGGCATTGGTCACCTGTTCAACGAACTCGTAGTCGGCGCTAATGATGTCGTTGCCAATGAGCACACAGGTGTGGCTCCCGTCGCTGATGGCGAGCGCCTTCGACCGCAGCGGGTCATGAATCCCAACCGCACCATGCTCTCGTCCGGCAAAACCGCCCATGGGGGTTCCCACCGGCGGCGTGACATCAATTTCGGCCCTGCCAATTTCAAATGACATGAATATCGCCTCCCGGCATGCGTCGCATCCGGCCTATTGAAGTATGGCGAGGAAACTTTCACTCTGTCCCGCGCCCGGATTGCGGACCCGGGGCGCTTCGCATTGCACGGTTCGGTACGCTTTCGGTGGCGGGGTAGTGGCTGGCGAAACGGATGCCCTCTTCCGCCAGCCAATCCATGTGCGGGGTGTTGACAATATCATTGCCGTAACAGCCCGTAACACCCGCATCGTGTTCGTCCGACATGATGAAGAGGATATTAGGCCGTGACATGTCGGTCACTCCAGTGGCCTGGTGGCGTACAATTTAAATTTCCATATGGCGGCCCCGATTCCCTTCGAAACGTACTGCCCACGAACGGAAACGATGGCGGCTGGTCACATGCAGCAACCATACCCAGGCATCCGCCACAACCACCGGTGTATCAATATGGATCATTATTAATGTCTTCACAAGGCAAAAAACGCCTGTCATTGGGTATTGACCGGATATCGTAGTCGGAGTATCATGCGCATGTATCTTTGAAAAACTATTGTCAAAAACCTCTCTTTCTGTTGACCTTCTGGCCTGGTTGCTGTGCACAAACGTGCATACTGACGCCGCCACGTGAACATGCTTCGAGTTCCTGGCGAGCGGCGCATATTCCAAAAGGAGAGAAACCGTCATGCGATTGTTGAGGGTCACCTGTATTGTGTTGGCATGCGTACTGGCGTTCGCGCTGATTTCGGTCATCTGGGCCGGTGAGCCCGTTGGGGGCGGAGATGACGATGGCACCCGGCCAATCAAGCCCCCGCCGGTCATCCAGAAGATGATGAAACTCAAGACCCCTCCGCTGAAGCCGGGCATGAAGCAGCACCTGTTCAAACCGATTGCCGACAAGCAGAAGGCGCTTGAGGACGCGGAGGAAAAGGGTGCACCGGAAGGGAAAGCCAATACCGGTTCGGTTCACACCACAAACTGGATGCAAAGCCATTATCAGGGCAGCGCGCTCCGGCATGTCAACAAGCTGGAGGCATGGAGACCAACGCCCGGCACCGACGGTGGAATACAGCCTCAGGGCCACCTGTCCTTCAGTGCCCCCTATGACGGCTGGAACTCCGAGTCGAATATTGACACTGGATGTTGGGGGGCCAGGGTTGCCGGGCCGAATGTCGGCACCCTCTACGCGACCTGTTCCTCATACGCAGCCACTGACTACAAAAGGGCAGAGGTGTTCGTGTGGGTCGAGAAGGCCTTCACGGCTCCGAAGACCGGCGAGATGACGGTGAAAATACAGTACATCGGGCTTGAATCAGGTCTGGTTGCTGCCCTGCCTCTGGATTACAACAATCTCTCACGGTCATCTTTATACGGGTTCATATGCTATCCTGCCACGGACACATGGGAGCAGGATATGCAGAGCCTGCTGAAGATTCCTCAGCCTAATGTCGGAGCACTAACCGACAGCCCGGGAAAGATCAGGACTCTCGAGCTGCCGAAAGTGCAGGTTACACAGGGCGAGGCCGTGCTTGTGGGAGCCGGTATTCGGCAGTACGACCGTGCCCGCTGGGGCGGCGTGACCGCCGGGTCCGTCGGGGGAATCGTCCATAAGATCGAGGTTGATGTCGAGTAAACCGCAGCTTAAACCGATCAAAAAAGCCGGGCCGCCCATCATGGCGGTCCGGCTTTCACTTTTGTCATCCCTGGTGGCTCACAGCATGCACCAGCCGGCGCCCATCTGTTCGTGCTCATCGCGGTACTGCTCTGTGAGCTCCCGCAGGCAGCTATCGGCGTGGTTGGAAAATATCCCGTAGCCCTCGCACACGTAGCTGGCACAGTCCATCCGACCGGTCGCATGAACCCGGTCCTTCGAGCAGCCCCCATAGCAGATGTCCCACCAGCGTCATTTCCAGCATTCCTGGTCGGCATCGCCCTTGGCCAGGGCGACCTTTTCCATCTTCTCGGAGTACGCTACGTCCCGCAGCGGCGTTTTCAGCAATTTGCCGATGCACTGATCTCCATCCACGAAGAAGTCGCACGCATAGACGTCGCCGTTGTGGATGCGTGAGAGCCCTTCGCCCCCGGCGCCCATCTCGACGAGATCATTGAACAGCCGGACAGAGGTTTCCGGGCACTCGGCCTCGGCTCACAGGTCGAACATCTGGCACGGTACTGTCGGTACTGCTTGGGCCCTCCGTATCAAAGTTTACGGGTTGATGTTTGTAGAAGGGGGCCGCGCTGTTATTGTGTCTCATGTCCCGGCGGTCATGTGACAGGCACGGGACCCATGTGCGGGAACTTGACCGAATTTTGCCGCCGCATTATGATACTTGAGACATGAAAACGAGCCAGGGGACCACTCATCATGCGTCGGCCTGAGATTTTCATAAGTGCGCTGCATTTCGAATGGGAGACGGTCGAGGAAGCGTTTGACCGCTGCCTGAATGATTTTGATGCCCACGGGATTGAGTTTTCCTACCCCCATCCCCGTTTCGGCCCGCAACAGCTCGAACAGGCCCGTGAGTTGAGCGAAGACACTGGTGTACAGACGAATGGCCATTTCTGGGGGAATCTCGCCGCCGCGGAGACCGATGAAGCCGCCGCCATGCTCCGGCAGTGGCTGGAGATCGCCCGCAGAGCCGGATTCCGCCAGATTATTGCTCATGGCGGAGCGCGCAGGCAGCATGAGGCAGGAATCAAGATCGTCACCCGGGGCATTCAACAGGCGATAGACGAATTTGAGGAGCACGGTGTCATCCTCGCCCTGGAAAACCACTACCCGTTCACCTACGAGCGCCGCTGGGAGCTGTTCAGCACTCCCGAGGAATTTACCCACCTGCGTGATGCAGTGGAGAATCCGGCCCTCGGCTTTTGCCTCGACTACGGCCATTCGCAGATGAATAACAGCACTCCTGATCTGCTGGGGGCGATGGGGCAGCGTCTGGTCAACACCCACATCGCCGACAACATGGGCGTCCATGATGATCATCTGCCGTTCGGTGAAGGCGTCATCCCGTGGGAAACAATGCTTCGCGGAACAGAAGATATCGGCTTTCGGGGGCCTTTCACATTTGAATTTCCTCTCGATGAAAGCCCGGAGTGTACCGGGGCCTGCCGGCGGATGGTGCAAGACATTTTCGGCTGACACAACCTGTGCCGGGCGGAAGCGCAAAAGCTTCAGCACCATTAGCAACGTATAAACCCCGCACATTGATCGTATCACAGCGGCGATAAAACATGCATGGCGCACAACTCCTGCAGGAATTGGTCATCGCTCTGGGTATCTCGCTCATCCTGGTGTATCTGTTGCACCGGCTACGAGTGCCCGCCATCGTCGGTTATCTTGTCTCCGGCCTCATCGTCGGACCCCACGTGCTGGGGCTGGTCACCAGCCGCGAAAGTATTGACACCATGGCCGAAATCGGCGTCATCCTCCTGCTTTTCACGGTGGGGCTGGAGTTTTCAATCAGAGACCTGCTGCGGCTGAAGAGGCTGGTGTTCGGGGCCGGTGCCCTGCAGGTCGGCGCGCTCATTGGCCTCGTCACCGCCGGCGGCATGCGAATGGGGTTTGGCTGGCAGCAGTCGCTTTTGTATGGATTTCTGTTTGCTCTCAGTTCCACGGCGGTGGTCTTTCGGCTTCTGCAGCAGCGGGGTGAAAGCCAGGCTCCGCACGGGCGGCTGATGGTGAGTCTGCTAATCTTCCAGGACCTGGCGGTGATACCAATGCTCCTGCTGCTGCCGGTGCTGCAGCAGGGTACGGAGGTTTCGCCGGGCGATATCGGCCTGGATCTGCTTGGCTCACTGGCGGTCGTGGCGGTGATACTGGTGGCCGCCCGGCTGTTGCTCCCGAAACTCTTCGAGGTGGTGGTGCGCAGCCGCAGCCGCGAAATATTCACCCTCACCACGGTCGCCGTGGCCCTGGGAGTGGCCTACATCTCCGGGCTCTTCGGAATCTCTCTGGCGCTCGGGGCATTCCTCGCCGGGATTGTTGTGTCGGAGTCGGTGTATTCGCAGCAGATAATGAGTGAGATCGCCCCCCTCCGCGACGCCTTCAGCGGCCTCTTTTTTATCTCCGTGGGGATGCTTCTGAATCCCTCGGCGTGGCTCGCTGCCCCGCTTCTGTCGGGGGGGCTGGTTGTTGGCGTAATCCTGATAAAGCTGCTTGTCGTCAGTGTCGCGGCCTTGATATTCGGCATGGGCTCGCGCGTTGGGGCCATGGGGGGACTGGGACTGGCGCAGGTGGGAGAGTTTTCATTTATCATCGCCAGCGAGGCGATGAACCTCGAACTGCTGGGCGAAGCGGCCTATGGGCAGTTCATCTCTGTCTCGGTCATCACCATGGCGCTGACACCGCTGTTTATGATGGCGGCTCCCGCGTTTGGCCGGCGCGTCAGCCAGATCGAGATCCTGCCCGGCAGACTTTCCCCCTACGCGCAGGCAACAGCCGAAGCTGCGGGCCAACCCATGCTAAAAGACCACGTCATCGTCATTGGATATGGCGTTTGCGGGCGCAATGTCATCAGGGTACTTGAGCAACTGGACGTTGAATATGTCGTCGTAGAGCTGAATCCCTTTACGGTTCACCAACTGCACGATCAGGGTGAGCGGGCCGTGTATGGTGACGCCTCCCGGATGGGGGTCCTGGAACATGCGAGTGTCCAGGAGGCCCGGGCCATCGTCATCACGGTCCCCGACGCCAGCACCACGCGCCAGATCGTGGCCAATGCCAGGCAGGCCAACGAGGAGGGCAGCATCCTCGTTCGGACGCGGCTCGTCTCGGAGGTGGAGCGCCTGCACGACCTCGGCGCCGATGTCGTGGTGCCCGAAGAATTTGAAACATCACTGCAACTCGCCGGACTGGTCATGGAGGCTTACGGCGCGCCCGAAAGCGCCATCGAGCGGGAGAAAGATGTCATCAGGCAGGCGGAATACCAGACGCTGTGCAAACCGGACGCTCCCTGCCCGGTGCGCCCGACGCTCAGCGCCATGCTCAGCGCCGTGGATTTTGAGGATGTCAAAATTGGAGAGAACTCACCGGCGGCCGGACGCACCATCGGAGATCTCAATCTCAGGCAGCGCTTCGGTGCCTCCATTTCAGCGGTCGGACGCGGCGAAGAGGTCTTCGGCAATCCCTCCACCGATTTCACGCTCCAGGAAGGCGACCATCTCTTCCTGTTCGGCAGCGCCGAGGAACTGGCCGATGTGAAAGAGTACATCACCCAATCGGAGCAATAGAGGCCAACAGCACTGATGCACCTGCGGCAGATGGTGTATCATCCTCTTACACTACTTGCAGTACATTCAATCCAGTCAGGATGTGTTTCGATGCCTGCAGAGCGTAATGTCAAACAGTACGGCGCGGTCGGAGACGGCCTTTGTGATGACACCGCCGCCATCCAGAAAGCCCTCGAGGGTG
>JAWODS010000074.1:0-10121 GCA_046483205.1 Armatimonadota bacterium
CCTCCCCCAGAATGGGAGGGGCGGCTTTCACGGCTGCCTCACCCCTGGCTCCTCTCCATGGCTGAAGAGGGGAAAGGAACACGAGATAATACGTCCAGCGCCGTGGTATAGATCATACGTTCATGAGTCACGGTTGCCCCCGAATGCAAAACGGCGCCCCTGCAAAAGAAGCGCCGTCATACGAATCCCCCGTGTGGAGGGCCTGGTTATTCGTCCGAGGTGTCAATATTCTGCTGCATGGTAATTATGGTGTCTTCTTCGTCAGGGTCGTTGACCACGGTGACGGTTCGATCCATTTTGTCCTTTGTCATGCTGAGGATGAGTGTTTGCTGGCCGTTGTTGGTCATCTCCATCTTTTCGGCCTCAGGGAGCTTATCTTTGTAGAAGCCGGCGACCTTCTCAAAGCTGTCTTTGGTGGTGAAATGTGCGGCAATCCTGTCGAGGTCGCCGGTTTGCATGGTGTGAGAACCCTGCACCTCGGCGCCCGGATAGATGGGAATCTCCAGCTCGGAGAGGTCGGCACTCTTCCCGCCGGTCATGGTCATCGTCTCGCCATCCTCGCCCTCGATGGTCATCTCCACGGTCTCGTCGTCCTGCTTGGTGATCTTCATCTCGCCGTCTTCGGTCTTGACGGTGGTCTCGCCCTTCTCTTCAAGCTCTTTTGCGGCCCTGCCGCCCTCGGCCACCTGCCTGGCACCGTCAGCCACATCGCGGGCGCTATCCACCGCATCTTTTGCCTTCCCGCAGCCGAGAAGTGCCATCGCCAACACCAGTGTGACAACCAGACCAGCGACCGTCAGTTTCCGTGCCATCTGCATCCCTCCATGAATTTTTGAATACCGCTATAGTACCACACACGCGTGGCAATCAGTAGGCCCCGGTGGCAGATCCTCCAACAGCCGGCGAACAGAACCTCATCCTGTGAAACCACCCGGGACGGATGCCCGGTCTTCGTTTGAGGATTCTTCCTTTCAAAGTGATACCCGGGCTGTAGAGTCTCGTGTCTTCTTTCGCAGCGGCCATTGTGCGAAGAATCCACCCAGCGCAAAGCCGACCGGGATTCCGATAAACAATATCAGCGTATGCGCGAAATATTCCGGGGTGTCCGGGTAGGCGAACGGAATGGGAGAGGGGTGGGAGCGGTGTCCGAAAAATGCTATGGAAGAGACCAGGGCGAGGATCACCGACAGAACGCCGGCCAACAGCCCCAGGCCCCATCCGCTGCGCACAACCCGGGCCGCTGCATATCCAAACACAAGCGCCGGGAGAATGCAGGTGACTTTCTGCAAATGCAGATCGCCCCTGTAATCCGTGATCAGGAATCCGAAACCGAGTCCCCGGACAACCCCTGGCATCACAGGTACCAGCAGCCAGCATACGACCAGGTACACCACCGCTGCGGCAACCGCACTCCCCACAATCACCACCGCACGCATGGGATCTCCTCCATTCCATGCACGACCATGGTCGCTCACCAGAGACATTCTTCTGTTTGACAGAGCCTGCGCGGTACATATTGGACCCGCACACCCGGTAACCTGCAACGATTTTCATCGCCCGGGAGAGTGACTCGCAAAACATTTGGTTTCCGCAGCAGAAGTCGTAAGGCGACGCTCCATGGATGTGCGCGTGAATGCCCGGGGCCGGGTGGATTGTATCCGACAGAAAAGACGTTCAAACAGACACCGTGGCACGAAGAATGCTCACCCGGCATCCGGATGGATTGTGGGAGAACCAATGTACGCGCGAAGCTGTGGAGACATCGGCCAGGTAAGCTGAACGTGATCGCCGCGGAGCTTTCGCCGGAGGGTGTCGGTGGAGATCGCTGAAACGGCGGTGGATGTTTCGGCGGCGATGGCGGCGGCCGTCCCGGCGGCCTGCCCGAGCTGCATCATCGTCCGCGACAGGCGGCAGCTCGAGGCGGCGATGGAGCTGAAGCCCGCTCCCCGGCACGCCACCAGCAGATTGTCAAAACCTTCGGGAACGAGGCTGCGGCAGGAAACCCCGTACGGTTCGGGCAGCTCCCTGCAGCCGCCGCCCGAACCGTGCGTGTCCATGGCGTGGTCGGCGATGGCGATGATGTCGGGGTGTGACTGGCCGCTTAATCCCGCCAGCAGGTCGTTTTCGTTCAGCACGTATTCGGTGACCACGCGCAGTCCCTCTCGCACCCCCAGCTCCGGCGCCACCCGGCTCATGCGATAGTGGCGGAACTGCTCGTGGTGAGTCTGCAGATAATGCCAGTGGGCGCGGATTCGGCGTCGCGCCTCTGCCATCGCAGCATCATGACCCAATGAGGTGAGCTCCTCGCCGGAGAGCGTCGGAAGCATATTAATGTTCAGGTCTGTACAGGGATATTGGACGAAAGCTGCACTCGGAAACCGGTCGCGCCACCAGCAGCCTGATGGAATCCCCTCCGGCAGCGGCTCGATTGCCGGAGGGTGTGCCGGAGTGACGTGATACACGAGGGTGGCGCCGTTGATCCGGGTGGTGGGATTTTCGGGGGCGTGCGGCTCATCGAACCGCCCTCGCGTCTCCTGCCCGAACATCATCTCACACCCGCACGCCTCGCAGACTACCGCATTGCCCGTGCAGTCGATGTACGTGTGAGCGGTGACTGCGGAGCCGTCATCAAACTCTACCGAGCGCACGTGACTGTCACGGACATTGGCGGAGGCGAAGGTGGTGCCGCAGCGAACCTCACAGCCCGCGTCGTCGAGCATGGCGGCGACCACCCGCACATAAACCTGTGGCTCAAAGACCACCGAATGAAACACCCGGCGGCAGAACTCCTCGTCTTCGGCCATTGATCGGGCGCCGTGACGCTGCAGCGTGTCGGCGTAGGTGCGCTGAGGATCGGGGACCTTCAGCGACCCCGGCCACGGAAGCTCTGCATCATCCCAGAGAATGTGGCGGTCGAAGGAGGTGATGGCGGCGGCGTTTTCGTGCTGTGTCAGCCGCCGGTAGATCTCAAAGGGGAGGCCGGTGGCTCCGGCGACGGGCTCCCACACATGCACGCCCGCGCGGACGGCGGTGCCTCCGATGTCGGGGGATTTTTCGACGAGCAGCACTCGCAGGCCGTGCCGGGAGGCCGCGATTGCCGCCCCGATACCACCACTTCCCGCGCCGATGATGATGCAGTCGTAATCAGCCATGGTAGATTCTTTCGGCGCCTCTCGGTGTGGCCCCTTGTGTGAAACCACAGAAGCGGAGCCCGCCCGGGCATGCAGTGACGCGGCTCTCTTCGTCCTCCAGCATCCCTGTGAGACGCGCCCTGCAGGTGGGACACACCGTCCGCGCACCCTGACAGGACGAAAACCTCCTGCGGACCCTACAGCTTCGCCGCTTCGCGTTCCATGATCTCCCAGGCCTTCTGGATGTAGAAGCGGTAGTTTTCCAGCGGCGTGCCGTTGGGGATGCGGTGGTCGAGGCCCAAAACGCAGCCGCCGGTGGCGACCAACGGGGGGATCTTGTATTCCAGCTCGGCGACGATGGCCTCTTCGCTCTGGCGGATGACGTGCTTATCGAGGCCCCCCATGAAGGCCAGGCGCGCGCCGTGCTCCTCCCGCAGCTTCACGATATCCATCCCTGCCGCCGGCTCGCAGGGGTACATCCAGTTGACGCCGGCGTCGATGAAGGCGTCCACGACACCGTTGAGATTGCCGTCGGAATCCTGCCCGAACACGCGGGCGCCGCGGTCGGCGAGCATATCCCACACGCGCCGGTAATAGGGCCTGATGAACTCCTCGATCTGCTTCGGCCCGGCCAGCGAGCCGCTTTTGCCCGCCATGTCCTCATGCACCATCAGCGCATCCACCTGCACCCGCGAGGACACCCGGTCGAGGACCTTGATCGCGGTGTCGCCGATGGTTTTTAGGATGTCGTGCACCAGCTCGGGCTGCTCGTAATAGGCGATGCAGAGACCCTCTTCGCCCAGAAGCTGCCGGGGCTCATCGAAGCCGCCGGGGATGCTCACCCGCACGACGCGGCCCTCCTGCAGATGCTGTCGCGCGACGGCCTCCCAGTCCTCCCCGAAGCGCTCCTCGGAGAACTCGTAATGCGGCTTGACCTGCAGCCAGTCGTCCATATCGGCGACGGGATAATCCAGCGGCAGGGGGAGGGTGGCGGATTGCAAAAAGAGCTTGACCGTCCGGCCCCGGGCGTCGCGGGCGATCACGTATTCGTCGGTCTCCTCGAGGATCTCCTCACCCGGCCCGCCGATGTATCCGGTGGACACGGGGACTCCACCGAGCGCGTGGCGGCGGTATTTGAAGGCGGACATATCGAGCTCTTCAGGCGAGGCCCCCTGCTCTTTCCACTCGTCCTTAAGCCCGACCATGGGCCCGAAGATTTCGGTAAAAAGCGGGCGGTGATTCTCCTCGAAGGTCATGTAATCGAGGAACTCCTCCCGCCGCACCTGCATCCCCTTTTTGATGCGCAGCTTCGCATGATAATCCGAAAGACGCTTTTTGGGCATGGTGGCATTCCTATCCTGGGAGGCCTCAATAATGAAACCTGGGTCAACTAACGGCTACCTCTCTCCCGATTTATCCCGTGTGCAATCAGTTGGTTGCACAAGTGCGGTTGAACAGTCGGATCTACGCATTTTCGTCACTCAGACCGTAGAATACAGTGAAACGAGCAGAGCCTTTTATTGCCACGCCGAAGCCAAAGAACCACACAGTCACGAGATAGCAGTATCGCCAAGCATCCAGTTGTGGAGGCACCGGGAGGCTTATTTGAAACGAATAGTATCGGAGCAGCATAAGACAAAGCGCGAAGAATATAACATCTAAGAGTACAGCGCATACATAATTGTGTACACGCCGCATCGGATCAAAGAGAAATCGGTGGTAGGGTTCACTGACTCCGGCTGCGATCTCATTAAGCACCCAGAGCGCCACCGAGATGTACCCTGACCAAATGGCAATGAGACTAATTCCAAAGACAAATCCAAGTACGCAAACAGATATAAAAGACCCAGCAGTGATTTGATGCTGCCAGTCTGCCGATCTAGGCCCTGAGCGAACCAACCGGTCACCAATGTAACCGCGCCCAAGAAAACAGCAACATTCCGCCAATACAAAGAGTGGAAGTCTTGTTGCATATTGGTTAATACCTGGACATCCGTGAGATCCTTGTGAGTGGAGTCTTCGTTTGCCTGAGAGCGCTGATCGCTCTGACACTTCTCTGCGTGTTTTTTATGCTGCCAACCACTCAAAAATAGCATAAGCGTCATACCAACGACGAAACCATTTAGAAAAAGCAGAGAGTACTGCGCAGGACCATGCACGCCAGCTAATTTCAGGATCACTGCCCCAATCCCAGCAAGGGTTATCAACACTATTTGAGTCCACATCAGCTTTTTGGGATAGTTTTTTTTCATCGAGCGGGTGTAGCCGCAAAAAACCGCACATCCCACGGGCACAATATAGAGATACCACATGTCTTACCGTCTCCCCAACATGCTTAATAGGAGGTAATCTGTGTTAATCCCTGTAGCTGTGGTACATCATGCTACGAGGATGTCCAATGCTCTTTTTGTGTTATGATACACACAGCCTCAGACGGTTCATTTGATATGTTTGCATGCTACAAAGGTGAAAACGAAAAGACAGAATCTCTCCACCTACGCGGTCGGCTCTGGCAAATAGGTTGGCGATTCCTTCAGGTGTTGCCTGGTGCTCGATCAGGCGGCCCTGGTTGAGCAAGTCGTTTACGCTCATCGGTCACAGCGCTTCGGCAAGGCGGCTCTGTGTTTGCATCCTGCGAACAATTGTACGCATAAAGCGAACAGTTGTGAAGGGTGGCAGTGAGGTCGGGAGATGGTCGAAAAGGTGCCGGAAGGGGCATATCTGGCTCAAAAGTGAGTCAAGATGTGCTGATTTGCCTTGGGTGAGGGGCTGTGGGGCCTATAATGACAAGAGCCGGACGATGGAGGTTGTTGGTTTGTGTGGGCTGCAGAGACTCACGACGGGTCAGCCTCAGATTTGCCGAAGGCAATGTCCCTTCGATAGACCCCTCCATTACGACAACGACATACAGCGAAAGCAACGACAACGGCAGGCAATTGAGGCGATGACGGTAAGGTTTATTGCAACTGAGAAATGATTGGCGACTGAACGTGCGCTTTTGGTGGCGCTTTGATGAATATCATTACCATCGAACATCTGAGCAAGGATTTCGGGAAGCACCGGGTGCTGGAGGACATCAGCCTGGAGGTTGACCGTGGCGAGGTATTTGGATTCCTCGGGCCCAACGGGGCGGGGAAGACCACCACCATCCGCATCCTGCTGGGGCTTTTGGAGCCGAGTGAGGGCACCGCGACCGTCTTCGGCACGCGGCTGGCGAACCGTCCCGACCTGCGGCGCAAAATCGGCGTGCTGTTTGAACATGATGCGCTGTACAAGCGGATGACGGCGTACGACAACCTCGACTATTACGCGCGGCTGTACTCGGTGGACGACCCTCACGACCGGATCATGGAGCTTCTGGAGTTCGTGGACCTCGCCGACCGGAAGGATGAACCGATCGGGCGGTTTTCCACGGGGATGAAAAAGAAGCTCGGCGTGGCCCGGGCGCTGGTGCATGAGCCGGAGCTGCTGTTTTTTGATGAGCCGACCTCCGGGCTGGACCCCGAGGCGCAGCGGATGATCCGCGACCTGATCATCGAGCTGTCCGAGGGCGGACAGATGACGGTCTTCCTCAACTCCCACAACCTCCACGAGGTCCAGCGGATCTGCACGAAGGTGGCAATCCTGCAGCAGGGGCGAATCCGGGCGTACGATTACGTGGACCGGCTGCGCAATGGAGACGCCGGGCGGCTGGAAATCACCGTCGCCGGTGCTGATGATGCAATGAGGGCGCAGGAGGCGCTGCTGGGGTCGCCGCTGGTACGGGCGGTGGAGGTGGATGAGGTGACCGTCGCCATCGAGCTCAACGGCCACGACAACTCCGAGATCATCAGCCACCTCGTCGAAAGCGGCGTGCGGATCGAAGAGGCGGCGAACGTCACGCGCTCGCTGGAGGACATCTATCTGCAGACGGTGCAGGGCGGTGAGGGCGAGTGAAGCTGCGGCACGTCTATCAAATCGCGCGGCGGGAGTTTCTGGACATCCTCGCCAACAAGAGCACCGTCATCGCGGGGCTGCTCTTCACCGCCTGGTTCAGCGTCTATCACGGCTTCGCGCTGGGGCAAACCGAGGCGGCGAAAGTCCAGGGCAGCTACGATGCCTCGATACTGGCGATGACGGCGATGGTGGCGGTCTTCGTCGGCTATATCTACTCCGGACAGGCGTTTTTATTCGAGAAGACCGAGGGGATCATCGAGACGCTGATGAGCACCCCGATCCGCCTGCATTCCCTGTGGGTGGGCAAGTCCCTGGGGATCGCGCTTCCAGCGTGGATCTGCTCGGTGATATTTGGTGTCGCGTTCACCTTCATCGGGCGGCATTATTCAGGTGTGGCGGTGGCCCCGGATCTGCCGATGGTCATCCACATGCTGGTCGTGGTGCCGATCTTTACGGCTGCGGCGGTGGGGATGATCGGGCTGTGGCAGCTCGTGCTCGGGATGCGGGAGAACCAGGTGGTCAATCTGCTGTGTTTTCTGGTGCTGTTTTTCGCGATATTCTTCAGCCGCACGATCCTCGAGCAGGGGATCGCCACCTCCTGGCAGGCGGCGATTTCGCTGTTTGTGATGGCCCTGGGCTTCGGCGGCTTCACCGTCTTTCTGAGCCGCTTTCTGTCCAGAGAGCGCATTGTCCGGACGATCCCCTGAACGGATTTCAGACCCCGAGTATCACGGCGCCGTGACCGTCACCGGAATCTCTCCGACAACCCCGCTGCATGAAGCCCTGAGCGCCCCCGATCCGGCGCTTTCGGCATAGAAGACACAGGTGGAGTTCACCGCTGCGGTGGCTGCATAGACCTCCACACGGCCGATGTCGCCGATGACCTCCCACGTCGGGTCGAAATCAATGGGATCGCCGTTCTGGTCGAATCCCGATGCCATGACCTCGCGCGTGTCCCCAACCGTGCATGCAATCGTGTCCGGCTGCATCCGGATTTCCGCGAGCACGGGCTGCGAATCCCCGGTCACCGTCACCGCGGCCTCCGCATGGATATCGCCGGAATCGCAGCAGACCTTCCCGGCTCCCGCGGCGGTGGCTGTGAAGACATACTGCGAGGTTGTGGACGCGGTTGCCATGGCGGGCTGGATGGTCCCGATGTCACCCTCGACCGACCACTGTGGCTGGAAGTCAACGGGATTGCCGGCCTCGTTGCGCCCCTCGGCGGTGAAGACCTGAGTTTCGCCCACCGGGAGCGTGGCGGTGTCGGGAGTGAGATGGATGCTCGCCAGCCCCGAGCACGGAGCGCCGCTGCTGGCACATCCGGCATAGATGACGACGGCCATCACAACGAGCACGCAGATCAGATGGCGCAATCGAAACAGACGCCCTGTAAACCCCCTGTACATATCCATATCCTGTCCCCCTCATGTGTACAGCTATTTGTATTTCCTGCAGGACTGACTTGTAAGACCGTGCGAATCTCCACGATTAGAAAAGCTTGATGGCAAAGAGATTCACGACCGGCGCGGCACGGGTCCGCGCCCTACAGAAACGACCAAAGATTAAAGCTATAGTGATGTTTGTGTTGCTTTTTGCCGTACCTGTAGGGCGGGGGCCTGTACCCCGCCGCGAGTCTTTCTGGCGCAGAGAATGTTCCGCATGAAGAGATTCACGACCGGCGCGGCACAGGTCCGCGCCCTACAGAAGCGACCAAAGACCAAAGTTACAGTGATGTTTGTGTTGCTTTTTGCCGTACCTGTAGGGCGGGGGCTTGTACCCCGCCGCGAGTCTTTTCAGGCCGGGGAAATTGCCCTGACACAAAGACTCACAACCGGCGCGGCACGGGTCCGCGCCCTACAGAAACGACCAAAGACCAAAGTTACAGTGATGTTTGTGTTGTTTTTTGCCGTACCTGTAGGGCGGGGGCTTGTACCCCGCCGCGAGTCTTTTCAGGCCGGGGAAATTGCCCTGACACAAAAACTCACAACCGGCGCGGCACGGGTCCGCGCCCTACAGTAACGACCCAAACGCCAAACTATGAAGGCTCCTTTTCCACAGGTCGTAATTCTACTTGCAGGCTGCGTCGAACAGTTGGAGTTTGCGCGGCACGGGTCCGCGCCCTACAGAAACGACAACCGTCGCTCTCTGGGCCGTATATGCTCCTTCGACCACGCCCTGCGATTCTCCCTCTCGGTATTGTGTAAATGTTTTTTGTGATGAGCGTGGCGCGGGCTTTATGAGACTTCCATACGCAAAGGCTTCAGCCGTATCGGTGGCGAAAAGACACGTATTATTGACCACGCGACTGGCGGGAGGATCTGTTATGACGGATGTGAAGAACGTGAGTATTATTCAGCTTGAAGATGATTTTGGCCGTGCCGGGGTTTCGCCACGGGAGGGTATCACCGCGGGCGAATACGGCACATGGCTGGTGGAATATACGGCCGGGCCCAACGGTATCGAAATCGGCGGATCGGTCCGCATCATCCCGCCCTTCGGCGGCTACGTCCACTGGGAGGTCGGGAAGGTCACGGCGTTTTGCGACAACCCGAACGTGCATCTCGAATGCCAGGCCTCCAACATGTGGCCTCGCACCACGCACCATTCCAATTACCCCGTGGTGATGGTGATCGTGTATGGCGAAAAGATCGAGCCGGGTGAGACGATCACCGTGAAGCTCGGCGACCAGGGCGGGTATAACTCCGGCCGCTTCGTCCGCACCCGGGCGCAGGAATGGGCGGGTCGGACGCCCTTTATGGTGTCCGTGGATCCCATCGGCAATGCGCGATTCGAGATCGAAAGGGCCAATCCCGACCGGTATCACACCGTTGACGGCGACCTGTGGGTGGAGGTGGAGCCTGCCGAGCCGGAGTATTTCCGGGTGTCGCTGAAAAACCCGGGTGAGCCGGGCGCTCCTCTGCGGGTGACGATCACCTGTGAGGACGAATACGAAAACCCCGTCCGCGGCTACCAGGGCACCGTGCGGCTGAGTTCGACCGCGCCGATTGAAGGCCTGCCGGAGACGGTGGAGTTCACCGCCGATGACGAGGGGCA
>JAWODS010000178.1:0-6233 GCA_046483205.1 Armatimonadota bacterium
CGGGCGTGCCTGCCTGGCACATCTGGATGAAATTGGCGCGCTAAAGCTGCAGTACCGCGAGAAGTTCCGCAAGCGCGAGCCCTGGTTCCCGGAGGGTGAATGACGCTGACATCGCAGAGCATCAAGGACTACGCCAGAAGCTGTGGCGCCGACCTGGTGGGTGTGGGGAATATCGAGCGCTGGGATCCCGCTCCCGAGCAGATGCACCCGGCGAATATCTACCCGGAGGCCCGGTCGGTGATCGTCATCGGCGCCCGCATCCCGCGGGGCTGTTACCGGGGCATCGAAGAGGGAACGCTGTTCACCTCGTATCCATTTTACGGCTACAAGCGGCTGAATCTGAACATTCGGCCGCTGATGACATACCGCACCGCCAGGTTCATCGAAGAGCACGGTTTCGAGGCGGTGCCGGTGCCTCCCCATCCGCCGGATAGCTGGCCACATGGAGAGCCGGTTGCCAGGGGCAAAATCGCCCCTGATGTGTATCCGCAGTTCCGGGTGGCCGCCGTCGCCTGCGGCCTTGGAGAAATCGGGTATTCGAAGGTTTTTTTGTCACCACAATTCGGCCCGCGCCAGCGCCTGGGGATGATCCTGACAGAGGCCGAACTGGAGCCGGATCCCCTGTTTGATGGAGAGATTTGCGACCGCTGCGGGCAGTGTATCGAGTACTGCCCCGGCGCACTGAAATCCGACAATGACATCACCCTGCAAGTAGGCGATAAGGTGATGGTGCACGCCGACATTGACTGCGGCAAATGCCACCTGGGTCACTGGGGAGCCGATCCGCGCTTTTCACCCTTCGTCAAGAAGGCATTCCCGGGCATGAAGCTGGACATCGGCGAGCAGGATATGGCGTGGGGTTCGGAGGCCGGCAGATTCGTGAGGGCGCTCATGCAGGAGGTGCCGTTTTACCAGATGATGGACACCCAGGTTTCCGGCTATCTGGCAACCTGTGGCGCTCGTGGCTGTATCCGCGCCTGCATGGACCACCTGGAGCGGACGGGGCGTATCGAAGCGGAGTTCAACACCGGCCCCTTCCGCAAGCGAGAGGCCTGGGAGCTGGACTAAAACCCTCTCACCGGAAGCGACACTCGAAGCCCGCGTTCGGCATCATCCGGACGCGGGCTTGTTGTTTATCGGTGTGCCGGAGCCCTCAGTTGGTGCCGTCAGCCTCCCAGTAGCGGGGCTCATCAATGAAGGCGTCGCGCTTCATCCACTTGGCGTGACCATCCACAAACGCCAGGTTGGCCCCATCGTTGTGGCGGGTATCAACCCGCTGGTCATAGTCGCCGCGGGGAAAATCGCCCTCGTAGCTGCAACTGATAACATAATAGGTCGCGTCTGCGACGATGATGCACTCAGACGGGTAAGTCACTCGCGCGATCGCGGGACCGGTATTCTGTCCGCACAGAACGTGGTTAAGGCCGTAGGAGTTCACCCCGCAGTGGTTGCCGTTGGCGAACCATCCCTGCCCCGTGTAGCTGGGGCAGATGAAGATTTGCTCATTTTTCACATACGGAAAGATGTTGACCGCCCAGGCGCTCCAGTAATGGCAGGTGCACACACCCCACTGTCCCTCCCGGCCCTGGGTGAAAACCCCCGGGAGCACCTCGTCATAATCCTGGGTGTACATCTGAATACCCAGACCCATCTGCTTGAGATTGGATAAACAGGAGGTCTGCCGCGCCTTTTCGCGAGCCCGCGCGAATACAGGGAATAAAATAGCTGCCAATATCGCGATGATGGCGATCACGACCAGCAGCTCGATAAGGGTAAAACCACACCGTTTCGACATCCACATCATCTCCTCTTCGTGAAGTGTGGGGTCCGTTGCCCTACTTCTTTTATGATACCCTCGGCCGGTGTACCTTAAAAGGCAAATGCTGGCAAAACATCCGCAGCGACTATTCCCGTCGGGCCCTTGTGGGTTTTATCTGCCCCCTGTTATTCATTCGGAAGGACTGAGAAATCGTCAAACCAGAACTCCTGCCCCTTCGTGGCGTTTTCGGCCGTGTAGAAGCGGAAGCCCCGGATGAACCGGAGGTCCTCGTGGACATGACGCACCGACCGCACGTCGAGCGTTATTTCATGCCACTGGCCATCATCAGTGAGGCGGTATTCGTCGGTGTCCTCGTATGCTCCGCTTTTGTGTGATTCTGTACCACCGATCAGAACGGTGAGCTGGTCCAGACCCTCATCGGGATAAAGCTGCACTCCCAGGCCGACGGGCGTGCCCTCCGGAATTCGGTAGGCGAAGCTCACAAAGGGATATGTGTCAATGTTCCATTCGCCGGGATACAGCCGCGCTCCGAGGATTGCGCCGTTACTTTCAGCGAACAGCCGGTAGCATTTTTCGCTCTGATAGCCGCCTTCGACGCGCTGGGCCTCTGTGCCGCGCTGGCGGTGGAACTTGAAGACCCACCCCCAGTCCTCGATGTCCTCGTCTTCAAAGGTGCAGTGCAGCATCGCCGCTTCGGGATCCACCGGCGGCTGGGCTTTGACGAACACTACAGCAACGCCTTCCTCACCGTTTCCGAATGTTGCCCGGACGAGGGCACCATACTTTCCCTCGGGGTATTCGTGGGTGACCTCCGCGCCCGATGCGCGAGTGCCGTCTCCGAAATCCCACTGTGCCTCTACAATCTCCTTGCCGAGCGGGTCAACACTGAAGGTCACGGTCTGTCCGGGCTCAGGGGTTGCGGGTGTGGCGAGTGCAGCCATGCGGTCGGGATCCACCACGGAGCTTTCAAACGCCCCGACGTCCGGAGCCTCGCCCGCCCAGGGGACACTGACCGGATCGTTGGCCTCCCATTCTATCTCACGGTCCAGATGCAGCAGGCCGGGGAGATAATAGCGATACTCGGCGCGCTCGACTCTCGCGATGGTGCCGGGATCTCCAACAGCGACCCAATCGCCCTTTTCACCTTCAATACCAAATCCGTCATAAAAATAGCCGATGTCCGATACCGGGACAACGCTGCCCTGTCCACCGCTGGTGGCGTGTGTCAGTGCCTGTCCGCGGTTGACTCCTCCGCCGTCCGCTTCGAGCCGGAAATCGTTGTTTTCTGCATCTCTGTATCCGGGCTCGGCCTCGAAATTGTTCGCGAAATTCGTCCATACACCCCGCTGGACCCTGGTCTCATCATTAGCCTGCTGTGTCGTCCAGTAGGTGTCACCGTACTTGACCGTTTTCGCGCCGGGCTCGGTGCTCATCAGGAGGTTATGATGCACCAGGTTGTCTTTGCTGGTGACCTCTCGGAACTCAAGCTGCGTGCCCCCACCCGCGTAATCGTTGCGATAAAAGCAGTTGTTTTTCAAGCGGTTGGCGGCGATGCTGATGCCCCAAAGCTGCCAGCCGATACCGAGGTTTTCGGTGATAGTGTTGTGGTAGATGCGGCTGTTAACCAGTTTGAAAGGTTCGCGACAGAACCCGCTCTTTGAGCCGACCCACGGGAAGTAGCTCGGTGAATCAAGCGGTGTATGGCTGTTGCCGAAAACACGGTTGAAGCGGAAGATACTGTCCATGTAAGCGTTCTTGGCGCGCGTGTCGGCGGAATGAGCGCTGTCGAACGCCTCGGTGATAATGTTGTCCTCCACCAGCACGCGCCCGGAGGCGACCAGCTCATAGTTGCGGCCCCACTCGTTGTAAAAGCAGTTCGCTCGAACAACCATATTGATACAAGAATCAAACCGCAGGGGGCTGTGGCCGACGCGCGTGATGCGATTGCCCTCGACCACGCAGCCCTCACAGGCGATCAGGCGCACCATATTCCCGGTGACCCGGTCGGCCTTGAAGACATTATCAATGAGACGGACGCTGCTGCAGCGGCGAAGGTGGAGGCACTCCGAAGAAGACGGGCACCGCTCCATGAAGCAGTTGCGGATGGTAATATGATCGGAATCAAAGGCCCGGCCCCACGTGGAGGCCGTCGGGGTGACCCGGAAACCCTCCATAACGATATTGCTGGCATCCTGCAGGTCAATGGCGCTTCCGTCTTCGTCCGGCGGTCCGATGAGCGTGGCCTGCAGCCACTCCGCGGCGCGGTAGGTGATGGGATCAGTACTGTCGGACGTTTCGGCCGCCGGGCTGATGCTTCCCGGATATTCGCCCGGGAGGAAAATTGCTGTATCACCGGGCTGAAGCGTAGCATTCGCTTTCTCGATGTTCTGCCACGGGCTTTCTTTGGTTCCCGCAGCTTCATCATCCCCGCCGGGTGCGAGGTAATATTCTGCTGCCATAACGGTCACTCCCATACAAAAAACAAGCAACGTGCAAACTGCAAATCGCATCCATTTCTGCATGACATCTGTGTCCTTTCAACCGGGGTTTGGGACTCCGTGCCGCATATACCGGACTTGGTGGTAATTGTTCATTCAACGCACCATGCGTCGATACCTTTTTGCAGGCGAGCTTCGCAGGAATCCGGATACACGAAGTTAATGGGCCGTCCCGTGCTTTTCGCGCCGGAGAATAAAGGCCTGGCGTTCGGGGGCCTGGTTGACAAAGTAATCACAATACCCCGCAACACGGACAACCAGGTCCTGGTGCTCTTCGGGGTGCTGTATGGCGTCTTCGAGGACCTCGGGGCTGACGGTGGAGAGCTGCATCTGGATGCCGCCCATGTCGAAGTAGGTCCGGACGAGATCGATAACCGCCAAGCCGCCCTCCGGGCTGTCAATCAGCGTGCTGTCGAACTCCAGCAAAAGCGAGCCGCCGTTTGCCAGTCCCGAGGTGTCTATCTTCCCCGCCGATTTCACCGCCGCGGTCGGTCCCTCCATGGCCTGGCCGACAGAAGGCCCCATGGAGTGGCTGAGCATCTCCCCGGCATGACGGCCGTCGGCGGAGGCTCCCAGCCGCTGCCCAAAATGCAGGTGCTGCCAGAATGACCACAGGCCCAGGCAGAAGGGGCCACCACGGATATTGGTGTAGCGGTCCACTTCGGTTTCGAGTGTCTTCACAATCCGCACCGCCAGTTCGTCAACCTCGGGGTCGTCGTTGCCCCAGTGCGGTGTCTCCTTTTGCATCCGTACCCGCAGCCGCTCGTGGCCCTCCCAGTCGCTTTTGAGGATGTCAACAAGCTCCGCGAGTGACAGCTCGCCGTCTTCATACACAAACTGGCGTATCGCGGCCAGTGAATCGGCACACGTTCCCAGCCCAAAGGCCTGGAATCCGCTGTGGTTGTACCGCGCACCGCCCTCGGTGAAATCAAGGCCGCTTTCGATGCAGCCGTCGGTCAGCGCCGACATCAAAGGCCGGGGTGTCATCTGCCGCTTGATGATTTCGCCACGGTTCGCTTCGATGACGGAAGCGCGCACACCCGCGGCCATCTGCTCCACGAAGGCCTCCCACAGCTCGTCAAAGCTGTCGAAGGTGGCGGCGTCGGGCGTCTGTGGGCCGAGGGCCTCTCCGTCGAAGCTTTGTCCGGCCCCCAGCGCCAGCTCCAGCCACTGCTGGAAGCACACATAGCCGGGCCACGAGGCGGAGCGGAAGTATCCCTTGCCGCATATCGTCGGCTCGTGACAGCCGATGAGGCCGTATTCCCGGGCATCCTCCACCGGCACGCCCTTGCTGGCGATGGCCGGGACCATCTGGTCGTCGTTATACACCTGTGGCATGTAGCGGCCCAGGCTCATGGTCTCAAGCAGGTATTCAATATACTCGCGGGGCGTGCCGGAATGTAAGCGGCTGGCCACCGAAGGGCCCACATTGCTCAGCGAGCGGGTGACCTGTTGGATCAGCCACGTCATATCATTCGTCCCGTCCGTTCCATCGGGCTTCACGCCCCCGACGGTGACGGTCTGGACGTGGCCGATGCGCCCCTCAACGTTTTCGTAAAACTTGATCCACAAACACTGCATGATCTCCAGCGCACGGTCGTGATCGATCCTGCTGGCCTCAATATCCGCGCGGTAAAAGGGGTACAGGTACTGGTCCATGCGGCCGAGGGAGAAGGCGACATTCTCACATTCCAGGTAAATGCCCAGATGCGTCATCCACAGCGACTGGACGGCTTCGTGGAAGGTTCCGGCGGGGCCTGCAGGGACCTTCCGGCAAATCTCCGCAAGCTCCTGGAGCTCACGGGCGGTCTGTGGGTCATCCTGCTGTTGTGCGAGCTCTTCGGCCCGGTCGGCGTGGCGGTGAGCGAGGTGTATCACGGCCCTGCACGCGACGATCATCGACCACAGCGTATCCACCCGGTTCATCTGCTGTGGGTCCGCTTCATCGAGCGTCT
>JAWODS010000203.1:0-2524 GCA_046483205.1 Armatimonadota bacterium
CGGGCGAATCGACGTTCAGGTTCCCGGGAGTCGCTGGGTGACGCAGAGGGATCTCTCGGGGCGCGATACGCGGTTAGCAATCAGGTGAGAGCCAGTCTCGCCAGGTGGACGCGAAGAGCCGACGCTCAAGGCGAAGGGAGAGGTTAACCAGATGCCGCGATTTCAGGGTTCTTGGGAGTCCGTCCCGCGGGCAAATTGATTGGCATAAAAAAACCGCCCTCCATCACGAGGGCGGTGAGAGTGCAGGTGTGTCGCTGGATCAGTACTGGTGATCGGCCTTTCCGAACATGGTGGGAAGCTCCCAGTACTCGCCGTCTTTTTCGACCCATTTGGCGGCCGCTTCGATCATCTCGTCAACAGAGTCGCGGTATTCGCCGAACTGCTCCAGGCAGTAGTCATCATTGGCGATGAGCGCTGTATCGGCCTCTTCGCCGACGAAATTGGGCTCTTTGCCGAGATATTCTCCGAGCTTGTTGCAGATCTCGCGGACCTCGACGATTGGGCCGGCAACATTAAGGATCTGGGGCGGATTATTGGCGATCTCAAAGCCCCTCAGTGCCCGGTCGATGGCGTCACGCTGCGAAATCAGGTTCACGTACGGCATTTCCAGCGAAATGGCCTCACCTGTGTCGATCATGCGGGCGAGATCAACAAGCACGCCGTAGCCGAGGTGCTGGGCGTACATCAGGCGGTAGTGGGTGACTTTCTGCTCCGGATGGCCGTGTGCGCTGGTGTTGTAAGCGGTCTCGCGGGCGAGGATGCTGTGGCCGTACACGCCGACCGGGTTCAGCTCGGTTTCCTCGGTCGCGCCGCCTTTTGCAGGATCGGTGTGCGGATACGGGTTGCCCGAAGAGAAGTTGACAATGTTGGACTGAGCGTATTTGCAGGCGATATTCATCGGCAGAATGGCATTCAGCAGTAGAGCCTTTGCGGGGGCGTCTGATGAGCCGAACTTAAAGCCGATCATATACACCATGTTTTTGGTGACAGGCAGCTCTGCAAGGTCCTCATCGTTTGTGAGGTCGCCGACAAAGCACTTAACGCCCCAGTCCTCGAAATGCTCCCTGGCATTCTTCGCTGCGTCGGTGACAAAAAGACCGGAAACCATGATATCGCGGTCCGTCGTGCCGGCGCGCTCATCGGCCTTGACGAGCGTCTGCACGAGCTCCGGGCCAACCTTGCCGTCTCCGCCGATGACCATGATGTCTCCGTCGAGATTACTCATCATTTCGATGAGCCCCTCGGTAGGCTCGCTCATGAATTCTCTGAGTTCAGTCGGGTTCGAAATGTCGACCATGCTTTTCATTTTTGGATCCTCTCGCAACTGTGGAGTGGTATCACGTAAGTGCCGACAAAGCGCCTTACTGCGAACGGATGGGCTCGCCTTCCCTGAGGCACCCACGTATTTCAGCAACACGCAGCCGGTTACGAAGAAAGTATAGCCTGTATGAGCATTTCTATCAAGGGTCTCGAACAATAGGGTGCGGGATATTTCACTGAGTAGGAGGATCACAGGCGCGACAGGGCCGATATCCTCGCTGACGCGCCTCCGCTGCGCTGGAAAACCACACACGGTTGTAGGGTGCAATCTCTTTCGCCCATCTGCATTCCGGGCGGTGATAGACGTCGGAATTTTTAGATCCAACGAATTTTCCGGTGGCCTGGTCGTTGGCGCGCCTCCATAAACCGCGATTGTGGGTCCGTGCACGCTCCTGCAGCCACCTGAAGAGTGACACGTACCTTACATTCGGGGGGTAGGTGAGTGTCTGAGCGTAACCGCCGGCCGCCAGGCGTGCATTAACGAAGGTGTCTTTCCGGTACACATACGCGAGGGTGCGGCCATACCTGTCAGTCCGCTCCACATCATACTCCAGAACCAGGTACTTGCCACTGACGAGACTTTTATTGTATTCACTTGCCTGTTTGCCGAAAAATTCAACCGGCTTCCTCGGATGCTTTGTCTCGGGGGTATCCACGCCGATGTAGCGCACTCTTCGGCCATCGTCAAGTTTAATCGTGTCGCCATCAACAATGCGCTCACATCGAACGACTTCAGTCCGCGGCTCGTAGTCGGTGACGGCTGCAACCGCCTCATCGGCCCAGAATTTCAGAGGGGAGAGGGCCCGGAGGTGGAATGTGCCCTCAGGAGATCGAACCACCGCCATGCTGCTGCTGCTGTCCCATCCGACTTCGAGCCCCGCAGACGCGGCGAATTCTCGCACCGGGGCAAAGCGCAGGCCCTCAATCTCCAGGGATGGCGCCGCCTGCCGAACGTGGTGACGCAGCGCCGATGGCACGAAATGCTCCGGGACGAACGAGGTGTCGGCCACCAGCAGACACGGCATGGTGGCCAGCGCCGCCGAAGCCGTGAAGAACAAAACTGCCGCAGCAATATACAGCCGCTTGTGAAGCATCGAGATCCCTCATAGATTATTCCTGAGCGGTAGAGCCATGGTATCACAGGTGTACTTTTGCAGCAACGGAGGAGGACGGGAGAGGGCCGTGACGCCATAGACGGGAGTTT
>JAWODS010000364.1:0-37840 GCA_046483205.1 Armatimonadota bacterium
CGGATGGCCGGGTGCCGTGGACGAGAGCCGTCTGACATCCGATGTCGCGGCAGATCTCCACACCACCAAGCACGCTGTCCACGGCCTGCGGGCGGTCCGACGCCGATTCGCCGATGAGGTTTACGCCAATGTCAAAACACGAATGGGCCAGACCGAGATCGGACGCCGCCGCGAGAAGCTCCTGCCACAGCGCGGGCGTTTGGTCGGCATAGGGCAAATTCGCCTCGATCCCCGTCACTCCGGCATCCTTCATTCGACGCAGCGAGCCGGCGACCTCAATCTCCCCGTCCTTCATCCCACGATGAAAGGGAAACAGCATCACGGATAATTTCACGGCAAAGCCTCATTTCTGATGGTGCAGCGTCATGCAGAATTCACCCGGATGATCGCTGCCACAATTCTCGTATTGAACACTCTGTTTGCTCTTCACACGGGCCTGAGCGAATATTTCACAGCCCTGGAGAGGTCTCGCCATTCCTGCCGTATCTCCCGTTGCTCTACGGTCCGGGAGTAAGCTGGAAATCCACCGTGGTGGTCACGCCGCTGGCGACGCTGACCGACCGGCGGGCGGTCAGGAACCCCGATTTCGTGCACACAAACACGCCGACACCTGAGGGCACGTTGTTAATCTGATAGTGCCCCTGCTCATCGGTCGTTCCCTGCAATTGAGCGCTGCTGACTTCGCCGGCGGTCTCTTCCACCTGTACGATCGCGCCTTCTACGGGTGTCTGCTGTCCTGCAATCGTGACTGTCCCCGTGACGGTGCCGGTGGGGCGCACGCCCTCTGTTGAGCCGTCACTGCCGCATCCCGCAGAGAAAATCACCAGTGTCACAGCAAGAACCACAGGGACTGTGTATCGCACGTAACGCTTCATGTTTGATCCGTCTCCCATATTCGACATCTGCCACAGTTTTTTTCTGTTTCCCGTCCTCGCCCGATCCCCGCTCTTACGACATCCGGATGACAATGGCATTGAGCCTGCGGAAGAGACCTCGCAGGTACTCGTTGCGGATTTGCAGCCGCCCGTTTTCCGGGTTCGTGAAACACATCAATCTTGTGATTACGTATGCAACCGGTATGTATCCAAAGGCGGCTGCCAGAACTGAGAACCGTTCGGGGCTTGAACTCCAGAAAACTAGGTAGGCCAGTGTGGGGTGCAGGAGAACGGAGTAAACTACGACCCCCAAAAGCCAGATGCTGAAATCTCGCGAGCCGGTCATCTCCAGCGTGTCGCCGCTGGTAGGGGGCGAGAATGCCTGAGGTGAACCTGTCTTTGTCTGCGCCGGCCCCTGCACATTCGGCGGTGGCGACAGGTCGGCATCACTGTCATCCATTTCAACAACAAGATGGCCACAGGATGGACATATTCCCTCATCGCCCATCGGTGTGCCACAGTTGGGGCATTTCATGGCAATCCTCCGGCACCGCCATTACCATACATGCCGTTCAACCGGTCGCTGTGTTTTCCTGAACCCTCGAGCCGCGAAAGCCCCACAGGTATCCTTCCTCGGCCCGGACCCGGACAATCTGGTTGCTCAGGGATACCGGCCCTTCGAATATCATAATTTTGTTCTGCCGCGTCCGCCCGCGGACACACTCCGGCGACTTCGGATCGCGCCCTTCGACAAGCACCTCATAGACATCTCCGACCGCGGCCTGATTCTTCTCCTGGCTAATGGTATTCTGCAGCTCAATCAGCTCCACCAGGCGCCGCTGTTTTTCATCCTCCGGGACCTTGTCGGACATCTCTGCAGCCCGTGTCCCCGGTCGGTCGTTGTACTTGAACATGAACGCCTGGTCGAAGCGGATTTTCTCGAACAGCTCCAGCGTATTTTCAAACTGCTGTGGCGTCTCACCGGGGAAACCGACCATAACGTCCGTGGTGACCGCCAGGTCGTCCATCAGCTCTCTGGCCTGCTGGATAATGGCCCGGAAGTGCCCGGAGGTGTAGTTTCGCCCCATTCTTCGCAGCACCTCGTCGTCCCCTGATTGCACCGGCAGATGCAGGTGCTCGCAAACGGTGTCGAGATGGGCCATTCGTTCCAGCAGCGCGCGCGAACAGTCCTTCGGATGCGAGGTGGTGAAGCGCAGTCGCCGGAGCCCGTCGAGGGTCGCCACCTGGTACATCAGGTCCGGAAAGTCAATGGCGATATCCAGGTCATGGCCGTAGCTGTTGACGTTTTGTCCGAGAAGCGTAATCTCTTTATGACCCCTGGCGATGGCCCGTTCACATTCGGCGATGATGCTGGTCGGCTGTCGACTCAGCTCGCGCCCCCGGGCGTGGGGGACGATGCAGTAGGCGCAGAAGTTGTCACAGCCGTAGGTGATATTGACGTATGCCGAAATATCATCCTCACGGTGAACAGGCAGGCCCTCGGGTATGATCGCGCTGTTGTCAGTGACACATACGGCGCTGTCGTGGTCGTCTGCAAGCGCATCGGCGAACACGTCACGCAAATCACCAAGCGCCCGGGGCCCTGCGATAATGTCCACATACGGGGCGCGGCGCCTGATTTCGTCCGTGGCCACCTGTGCCATGCAGCCGCACACGGCGATGACGATTTCCGGCTGCTCCTGCTTCAGAAGGTTCCATTCGCCGAGGCGTGAGAAAACTTTCTCCTCGGGCTTGCGGCGCACGGAGCAGGTGTTTATGACCAGCACGTCAGCGGCGTCTGCACTGTTGCAGCGAAAAAGGCCGAGACCATCCAAAATGGCGGCAATGGTCTCGGAATCCCGCACATTCATCTGGCATCCGAGTGTCTCGATATAGTAACTCTGGTTCTTCATTACCATTGATTATATCATCCCGGCTCCACCGGGCTCAACGGCACAGGAGGAACAACGGCATGTGTCAGCGAATAGAATAAGGGTCGCCGGGGGCGCAGGTCCGTGGCTAGAGGCCGATTCCCGGCGGATCCAGTGTGCGCTACGCTTGATACGAAGGTGGAATGACGATGTCACTTGCATACGCAAAAGGGAATTTGAACTATGGCGTCATCGGCGCCGGTCTTCAGGGAGAAAAGCATATTCAGTGCTGTTCGATGGCGCCGAATACAACGCTTATCGCGATTGCAGACGTGAATCTGCCGCGGGCCCGGCAGATGGCCGCACAGTACGGCGCCCGCGACGCCGTGGAGGATTACAACGAGCTTCTGGCAATGGATGAGATCGAGGCCGTCTCAATCGCACTCCCCGATCACCTGCACCGGGAGGTCAGCGAGGCAGCCTTCGAAGCTGGGAAGCATGTGCTGCTGGAAAAACCTATGGCGACCTCCGTCGAGGACGCCGAGGCGATCATTGACGCACAGGAGAAGGCCGGCAAAAAGCTGATGATCAACTGGTCAAACCGCTGGATGCACTCCTTTGCCCAGACCAAGGATGCCCTCGACGCCGGCGACCTCGGGGATCCGATGTACGCTTACGCCCGCCTGAACAACACGCTGTACGTCCCCACGCAGATGCTCTCATGGGCCGCAGACACCCGCCTGCCGTTCTGGCTGATATGCCACCGCTACGACATCGCCCGGTGGTATTTCAACTCCGAGGCGAAACGGGTCAACGCCGTGTGCCGCAGCATGAAGCTGAAGGAGATGGGGATAGATACTCCTGACTTCTACCAGGCCACCGTGGAGTTTGAAAACGGCTGTGTCGGGAACTTCGAAAGCTGCTGGATCCTGCCCGAAAGCATGCCTTACCTGGTGGATTCGAAGTTCCAGCTTATCTGCTCGGACGGCTACGTGAACATCGATCCGGCGCTGCCGGCTTATCTCCTTGCAGACGAAGAGAAGGCCAACAATCGAGGCACGCTCTTCGGTGAGGTGATGGGCGAGCCGGTGGGGTTCGTCAACCAGGCAATCAAGCATTTCTTCAACTGCTGCCTGCGTGACGATGAGCCGCTGATTACCGGCCACGACGGCCTGATGATTACAAAGGCCCTGGTGGCGATGGTCGAATCGGCCGAAAAAGGTGAGCCGGTGGATCTGTAACCGGCAGCGGGAGATTATACGATGCGACAGAAGCTGAAGTCCCTGCTTGACCGTCTTCTGGTGACACATTCGCCCGGGGGGCTTGAGCAGGAAATGGACCGGGTTATCACCGATGTGCTCATCCCGCTGGGCAAAGAGATTCACCGCGACCCTCACGGCAATCTTTACGTGATATTCGGGGGCCGCCGGGAGGGCCCGCTCACTGTCGTCAGCGCCCACAAGGACGAGCTGTCCACCATCGTCAGAAAAATCGATGACGACGGCAGGATATGGCTGGATCCCATCGGCGGCACGCGGCCGGCGAAGTACGGTGAGGGCCCCTTCGACCTGGTGACCGCCGACGGCGTCATCGAGGCAGTCCTGTGCATTGGCTCGACACATTCGTCCGAGCTGTCGGCGCGGGTGAATGACGCCAAGAAAAAAGTCCTGACGTGGGACATGGTGTACCTTGACTGCAAGCTCGATGCTGTTGAACTGAAGGAGCGCGGTGTCATCGTCGGCGACCGGGCAGTAGTGGGCCGCAGCCGCAAGACGCCCCTGTATCTGCAGGACGATTTCGTCGCCGGTTACGCCCTCGATGACAAGGCGGCCGTGGCGGTGCTGCTGCTTTTAGCGGAGGCGCTCAGCGAATCCCCTCCAACGCACGACACCTGCCTGGCATTCACCGCCACCGAGGAGGGTGGAGTATCCGGCGCCGCCTACCTCGCGCGCCACCTGGACCCGGAAGATTTCATCGCCATCGAAATCGGCCCCGTGGCCGAAGAATATCCGATAGAGATGAGTGACAGCCCGGTCCTGCTGTTTAAGGACGGCTCGTATCACTACAGCACCGACCTGACGCGCGCACTGCTCGACGCCGGCGAGAGATGCGACACCGCCTGCCAGACCGCGGTGATCCGGTGCTTCGGCAGCGACGCCAGCCTGACCGCAAAGGCCGGACTGGTGGGACGCCCTGCCTGCATCTGCTTCCCGACGGAAAATACTCACGGCTATGAGATCACGCGGCTGGCGGCACTCGAAAACTGCGTCACCGTCCTGCACGAGCATTTGACTACATAAGCGTCCATGGAGGTATCGAACATGCCTGATTTGAAAGCGAGCGTCATCGGCCTGGGAATGATGGGAGAACGCCACGCTCGCATCTGGGCCGAGCTGCCATATACCGAGCTTGTTTCGGTGTACGACATCGTCGCTGAGAAAGCCGAAAGCGTGGCTTCGGAGCTGGGCTGCCAGGTCGCCACAAGCCTCGAAGAGACCGTGGGTGACGCCATAGACATCGTCAGCATCTGCACGGACGACCACCACCACGTGGAGCCATGCCGGGCGGCGGCATCCGCAGGGACACACATCCTCCTGGAAAAGCCGCTGGCGACCAGCCTGCAGGACTGTGACGCGATCATCGACGCGTGCGAGAAAAACGGGGCGCGGCTGATGGTCGGGCACGTTGTCCGGTTTGATCCCAGATACCAGGTCGGCAGGTCTGCGATCGCCGATGGTGCGGTAGGAGATATTGTCCACGTGTATGCACGCCGCAATAACATCGTCCGCTCCGGCCGCCGCATCGGCCCCCGCACCTCTGTTGCATACTTTTTGGGCGTGCATGACATTGACATCATGCGCTGGTACACGGGCGCAGAAATCGAGCGCGTGTATGCAGAAAGCAGCCGGAAGGTGCTGGTCTCGGAGGGCGCTGATGACACCATATTTACGGTGATGAAGTTCAGCGACGGTGCTGCCGGGTGCCTCGAAACCTGCTGGGTGGTGCCGGAGGGGCAGCCGAACACTCTGGACGCCCGGATCGAGGTTATCGGCACAAGCGGCCGGGTTGCGGTACAGGCCGGGCCGGTGGATGATGCAGTCATCACCTCCGCAGAGCGGGCCAGCCGGGCGGATGTGCTGTATGGCCCGGAGGTCAACGGTAAGCTCGACGGGGCGCTGCGCACACAGCTTGAGCATTTCGCAGAGTGCATTGCCAATGATGAGGCGTTCCTCATCAGCCCGGAGGATGCCCGCAAAAGCGTTGCAGTTGCCAGTGCGATCCACGAATCACTGGAGACCAACGCCCCTGTTGTTCTGTCTGAATAGATAGATCTCTTTTTCACGCAGATCCCCGGTTGGGGAGGAGAAAGTATGAGTAGAGGCATAAGCCGGACGTCGGGACAGGTGGTTTTTATCCTGCTGGCCGGGCTCATTTGCACAGGCATGGCCGGGGCGGCGGGGACTGTGGTGATTGATTTGCCCCAGACGGGCGGCCTCGGCCACGTCGTGCAGCCCGCCGGACATGCCGTGGCCCTGCAGGGCTTTTCCGTCATGTGGTTTCGGGGGGAGGAGGACTTTGGAGACAGAGACGTCTGGGCCATCGCCTGTATGTCAGATTCGACACTGCGAAACAAGGCCGGTGACGATCTCGCGGCCTTCGTCAGCAGCGGCGGTGGACTGGTCTATCTTGTGAGTTCCGACGCCGGGCAGATCAGCCGGGACACGCCGTTTCTGGAGAAATTTGACGTGCAACTGAAAACACGAAGCGCCAGCCGGGAGCTGCTGCGAACCCCCAAACATGAGATCGTCGAAAACGTCAATGACCTCGGCGACACTCCGATCCCCTTTTACATGTTCAGTTCCAGCCAGACGGCCCTGATACGTCAGGAGGGCCAGGCTGTGGCCATCGCCCGGGACTTCGGCAAAGGGCGCCTTGTTGTTTTGCCGATCGATGTTGTCAGCACCCGTCGCGGCAAAAATAATCCCGAACCCGACCGGATCGCGCTTTTGACACAGGCGATGTCATGGGCAGCCCAGGCCGAGCACAAAGTTGCCGAAAAAGCCGGTGAGTATCACACGGGGCCCGAGCGCGATCATTTCATGGACAAGCGGTTTGACAAGCAGCAGAAGCAGCCGCCATCTGGTCTTCCCCAGCCACCCGACTTCGCCGGTGACGAGATCGAAAAGAAGCAGGACACCACTCCTGTTGTGATCCCTGATATCCCCGGAGGGCCTGTGACACTGTCAGACACCTGCGTGGTTGATGGGGGAGGGAAGAAATACGGATGGCCGGTTGTGTGGGAGCTGCTGCAGGACGTCCTGCCGAATGCGGGATTGGAGATCGAGCGCGTTCCGGAGCCGCGAGACAAAGACGACGCCCGCAGCGAGCCGCTGATCGGGGCACTGCCCGATGAACCGTCTCTTCTGGTTCTTTATTCGTGGAGAAAGTATTCCTGGGATGAGGCACGGGCTGTGGGGGACCACATCCGTGCGGGCGGGTCGCTGCTGGCCCTGGCGAGTACGGATTCGGGCACCCAGTGGCCAATGCAGTACTTCAACAGGATCCTGTCGGAATTCAAAGTGGCGGCTTCGATGACCCGGCCCGGTGGGAAGGCGCAGATGATGCGAGGCCCATTTACCGAGCGCGTGCAATTCGACACCCTCCCCGGAGGGATCGGCATCTGGGGCTTCGATGACATCGAAATCGTGAAAGCCGGCAAGCAGACCGTCGCTTCAGCGGTGACGCCGGGCGATGGTCGGGTGTTCATCATGGATGCAAAAATGTTATGGAACAAAGACAAGCGCGTCCAGCGGGAATTTGGGCAGCTGCTGCGCAATGCTGTGAGCTGGTTGACCGAGAAATAATAAATGGAGCTGACCGTTGATGCTTTATGATTTTCATATGCACACGACGCTGAGTGACGGGGTACTATCTCCGGCAGAGCTGATTCGCCGCGCAATCACCAACGGGTACACGGCCATGGGTATCGCCGACCACAGCGGCGCAGGCCAGCTTGCCCGCATCATAGAGGAAGTGTCGCTGGAGAAGCGGCTGGTGAAAGAACACTGGGATTTTGATGTCCTGGTGGGCGTCGAGCTCACCCACGTGCCCCCGACGGCGATTGCGGAGCTGGCCGCTGAGGCGAAGAGCCTGGGCGCCGATCATGTGGTTATACACGGCGAGACACCTGTCGAACCGGTTCCAGAGGGCACAAACCTGGCCGCCTGCCGGTGCGCCGATGTCGATATACTCGCACATCCGGGAGCCCTGACTGAAGAAGCGGCCCGGGCGGCGGCTGAAAACGACATTTTTGTTGAGATTAGTGCCCGACAGGGGCACTGCCTCGGAAACGGTCACGTTGCCCGCGTCGCCCTGGCCGCCGGAGCGGGGCTCATTGTCAACAGCGACGCTCATGCCCCGGGCGATCTGCTGACGGAGGAGTTTGCCCACACCGTCGCATCCGGGGCCGGTCTGGATAACGACCAGGTGCGGCGGGCGACGGTAACCAATCCCCAAAAGCTCCTGCTGCGCGCGGGTGTAAAACCATGACGAAGCGCCGAATGGTGATAGTTGGTGCAGTGCTCCTGATCGCCCTGGGAGCCCTGGTCTGCGGATGCGCCCGTGGTGGCGAGGACGGGCAGTCAGTGGTACCGCAGAAAGTCATCAGCTTTGTCATCACCGTTGCCGGCAATATCGACCCCGGCAGCTACTATTACGTGGCGCTCGATGCCGACAATGACGACGGGCTGGACGGGCCGCTGCCGGTTGCCGCCGGGCCGCAGTGGGAGAACGGATGGGGCACCGGATCATTCACACATTACGTCGAATATCACCTGGGGCAATACGAGCTGTATCGGGCGGACCTGGATGCAAAGCTGAAAAACGCAGCCGCGGGCATCGAAGCAGTCAACGGCCTCCCGGACAGCACCGACGCCGGAACACATGAGCTGCAGGTGACGACGCTGAATTTCGGTGACATCGCTGTAAGCGGTGCAGGGATGATAACCGACGCTCAAAACGACGGGTTCCAGGCGGCAGGTGCTTTGAGTATTGAAACCGACGCGGCAGGAAATATCGTCGCAGGCAGTGTCACCTGGACTCCGGATGCAGACGGGGGACGCGACCTGACACCTGCCGAACAGGCACAGCTCGATACCCTCAATGCCGGCGGTGCGGCGCTGCAGGAGGCTTCTTTTTCGGAGTTCGCCATAACGTGCACCCTCAATGCGCCACAGCCGGGCAGCCAGACGCTGCAGGTGGGCCGCACGACGGGCGAGGTGCAGGACGTCTTCACAGCCACCTCCAACAATGAAACGAGCACTGAGACCGACACCCTTTTCGCAAATTCATCAACTGCGACCGTCGATCCGCCGATCCCCGGTGTGACTATTACCACCGGAGACCTCGCTGTAGGGGAAACCGCCGTCATTGACCTCGAGCGAGCGGTAACGGGGACGCTCATCGGACCTCCCTATGACGCCACACCACCCTCGGGCGGTGACACGTTGCGCTTCAGCATCGATGTCGAAAAGCTCGGGGAGGGGATCGATAATCTGAGCTTCAATATCATCACCACCACGGAGCTCATCTTCGACCCCACCATTACGCTCCCCAATGAGAATGTGTATGACGGCCTGGGACATCTCGGCAACCGCTACGTGACCATCTCGCTCAATGAGTACGATACCATCGACAATGACGAGGGGCTTTTTGAACGGGAAGAAGCCGGAGATAACACGCTCGAAGGTCCCGCATCACAGGCCGAAAAGGATGCTGTGGACATTGTGGATTGGTCGGTGACTGTCCAGCAGCTTCGATAGGCAGCCCATGAAAGAAGAGCATAGATGACGGAAAAGGAAAAACAGCTTCGGCAGGATATTTGTGAGGTGGGGTGGCGGCTCTGGCAGCGGGGAATGGTTGCCTCCAACGAGGGGAATATCAGCGCGCGGCTCGATGAAGACCGCATCATCTGCACGCCCACGGGTGTGAGCAAGGGTTTCATGGATCCCGGCGAAATGGCCGTGGTCTCCATGAACGGGGAGCCGCTTTCAGATGTGCAGGCGTCCTCCGAAGTCGGCCTGCACCTGGCGGCGTACGATGAACGGCCGGACGTGTGGGCCGTGGTTCACGCTCATCCGCCCACCGCCACGGGCTATGCCATCGCGGGGCAGGTTCCGCCTGTGAACATCCTGTCGGAGACTGCCACGATATTTAAACATGTGCCCATTGCACCGTATGCCACACCCGGCACTGCAGAGGTCGCCGCGGCGGTGCGGCCGCTGCTGGCGGAGGCGGATGTGGTGCTGATGAAAAACCACGGCGCGGTGACGGTGGCCGGAGATCTGTGGGAGGCCTACCACCGCATGGAAGTCCTCGAAAACTTCACGCAGACCGCCCTGGTTGCTCACCTGCTCGGGGGCGCCGAGGCGATCCCCCCGGATGACCTCGAAACCCTCCATGAAATTCGCAGGCAAATGGGCCTGGAACACAACCAGGACGAAACGTCTGCAGAATCGCAGTGAATATGTATGGAACTCCACGCCGCGATGAAATGTCATACCCTCGAACACGAGCGCACATGATGACAGTGAAGGAGAGAGCCCCCTTCGGGCGTTGAGCGGATGAAACACAATCACGTACTCGTAGTCCTTGCTGTTTTCACTCTTGGTGTATTGCTTGCATTGGCCGGATGCGGGCGCATGGCGGAGAAGACTGGCAGCGCCTCGTACGCCCCGGAGCGGGCTGCTTCTGATGATGCCATGGCCGAGACCAAAGGCACTCCACAGACGGGCGCGGAATCAGACGCCGTACCCGATGTGTCGGCAGAGCAGATGTCGCGAAAGATCATCCGCACCGGCAATATTGATATTGAGGTCGAAGACATCGAAAAGACATCATCTCGTATTCGACAGCTTGCACAGGAGTCGGGCGGCTATGTGAGTGACAGCAACGTCCGGGAGGGCGACGAAGGCCTGCGGTACGGTTCGATCACGCTGAAAGTGCCCGCAGAGAGGTTTGAGAGTGTGTTTGAAAAGCTGCAGACGTTCGCCGCCGAGGGGACTTCTGTCAGCTACAGCCAGGATGCCGAGGATGTCACCGAAGAGTGGGTGGACCTGCAGGCACGCATCGAGAATAAAAAGAGAGCCGAACAGAGCCTGCAAAAGCACCTGGACCGCGAGGCTGAATTGTCTGATATTCTTGCAGTCGAAAAGGAGCTTTTCCGCGTCAGGGGCGAGATTGAGCAGCTTGAGGGGCGTATGAGGTATCTGAAAAACCGGGTGTCTCTGTCCACAATCACCGTGAATATGGAGGAAGTTCCCCGGGCCGGTCTCGGCGGATACACGGCCTGGCGCATCGTGTATCACCTCAGCAACGCCTGGTATTCGCTGATAGATTTTATCCGCTGGCTGTTCATCGCGACTATCTACGTTGTAATCGTCGGTGCTCCGATCTATATTCCGATCATCCTGCTGGTGCGCTGGATCGGTCGGCGGCGTGCGCGAAAGAAGCAAAAGGTTGATTCTCCGGCTGAAGAATGATATACTTTTGACCCGTTTAGAGATGGCTTATCAGAGGGCACGGCTGTACTGAAATCAGCACTGCAGCCTGCCGGTACAACAGAGAGAGTGAACAGACGTGGGTTATAACAGAGGACAGGGACGCGGAGGCCGAAGGCGTAAGGTGTGCATCTTCTGCGTCGCTCCGGAAAAGCATGTTATTGATTACAAGAATACGCGCCTTCTATCGCAGTTCCTCAACGACGAGGGCGGGATCAAAAAGGGACGGCAGTCCGGCACATGCCGGCGCCATCAGAACGAGCTGGCCGCCGAAATCAAGCGCGCCCGTGAAATCGCCCTGCTGCCCTACCAGACGGACTGAAGCGCTGCCTGCACTGAAAGCATGACCGGTTGAACACGAGCTGTCCCCAAAAGGGCGGCTCGGTTTTACTTTCAAGAGGAAAGTGCAAATGGCCGCTCAGAAAAGCCTTAACAGCAAAGTGTATTTTGTGCTTCCGGCAGACCAGGAACTTGCGCGGCTGGAAACCCTCGTCCGCCAGGCGATCGCCGGCGGCGTGGGGATGATCCAGTACCGCGAGAAGCACAAGACGACGCGGAAGATGGTTGAAGAGGCCACGCGACTGCGGCAGATTACCAGCGCCTCCGATGTGCCGCTGATCATCAACGACCGCGTTGATATAGCCCTGGCCGTGGGCGCTGACGGCGTGCACGTGGGCGCCCAGGATATGCCGGTGGCGCTGGCACGGCGGATGCTGGGCCCCAGGGGCCTGATCGGAGCCACCACCCCTGACAGGCGCTCCATGACGGTGGCCGAGCAGGAGGGCGCCGATTATGTCGCCATGGGGCCTGTTTTTGCGTCCCCCACGAAGCCGGAAAAAGACGCTATCGGTGTTGAGACCCTCCACAGGCGCCTGAAACAAACCTCTTTGCCCGTTTGCGCCATCGGTGGTATCAACATCGGAAACGCCGGACAACTCGCTGAAAGTCGCATATCACTCGCCGCAGTTGTGAGTGCCATTGCCGATGCTGACGATCCTGCGGAGGCAGTCCGGCGGCTGAATGAAAAGCTTGGCGAACCCGGCGACCAGTGGATCCCCGCCTGAAACCCCGCTCCATATCACGCACATGCCACTCCGACGGTTCAATACACAGGTGCGGGAATAGTGCCGTGTCTCCCCAGACCCCTGAAACAGTGGAATTTTCGTAAACGGCGGTGCCTTGACTGCGGTCCTGCAAATCAGGCAGAGAAAGGGTCAATCGTCGTTGTAGAGATACCTCAGGAGGGTATCCCCGACCTGAAAGAGGGGATCAGGGCTGCAGTGTTCCGGGGTGTCATCGGCTGTATGCCATTCGGGGACGGGGAGATCAATAATGTCCACGGCGGGATATCCGGCCTGGATGAAGGGGAGATGATCGTCGGTGACCGGCCCCCGGGTGGTGCGCTTGAAAGCGTCGTGTCCGGCATTTTCGGCAATCGTCCACAGCGCGTCAACGAGCAGGGGAGCGGAGTCGAGGGAATGACGTTCGATCTGAAAATCGGGATAGTCGTTTGATCCGCCCGGCGTCCCCAGCCGCTCGTTATGCTCCGTATCCTGCCCCACGAGGTCAACGACGATAGCCTCTGCGGGCTCGGGAAGCTCCTCCGGCCAGTTTTGAACCAGGTACTGGCTCCCCAGCGCCCAGCCGTTCAGCGGGAATGAGGTATTCTGGTAGGAGCCGGAATCCTCGGCATCAAAAAGGGCAATAAGCACCGGTGGGCGATTTTGATTATCGTGAATATTCCTCGCCAGCTCCAGAAGCACGGCCACTCCGGAAGCCCCGTCATTTGCTCCCATGACCGGTTCGGTACGAAGCGCGGGATCGGGGTCCTGGTCGGCCTCCGGGCGGCAGTCCCAGTGTGCCCCCAGCAGCACCGGCTGTGAAGCATCGCCTGGATAGTATGCGATGATGTTTGTGAAATCGTAGGGCCCCCCGAATGGCGTTTCGGCGCTGAATTCCTGTGTGATGATCGTCTCCGCCGTTTGCTGAAGCTGTGCCGCGAGCCACTGCAGACAGTTTGCGTGTGCCTGGCTGCCGGGCACTCGCGCCCCGAAATCGCACTGTGCCTCCAGGTCGGCAAATGCCCGCGTCCGGTTGAAGGTCGGCCGCTGTGAAGCTGGCGGTGACGGATCCGGATCATCAACCACCGGCCCGGCTGGCTCATCCACCGCCTCGTCCGAGCCACCGTTGCATGAGACCAGGCCCGCAAAAGCTATGACCAGACACAGACCGAACAGACGCAGTGATTTCGGCATCAAACGCCTCCGTAAGTTAATCAGGTGCTGCACTACCCACTACCGTCACTTTACAACAAAAGAAACGCCCCGTCCATTCTGAACGGAGCGCCGGGAATCATTGTATTGGTTTTTACATGCTGTTCAGTCGATAACGACGAGCGCCTTCGGTTCGCGGTCCCTGAGGTTCTCAATACTGCTTCTGATACGCCGGCTGGATTCTGCCAGGCGGTCGGATGTCGTATTGGATCCCCTGTAGATAAACTTGTCGTCTTCGTTATGTGGGAGCCAGTTGCTGGACCCCGAGGAGGAGGTATGGCTGACATTCACGCGGGACACGTCACCGGCGGCCGTCTCGATAGCTCCAGATTCCTCAGGCCGCGTTTTGTCCAGCCGCGTCTCCGTGGAATGAGGCAAATCCGCCGGCCGGGATGCCATCACCATCGCCACATTCACCGGCTTCTTTTCAATATCTCTCTTCGTGAGTGCTTCAGAATCGCGCGCAACCTTCTCCCCAATGTTTCTGACAGAGCGATTATCAACGCGCACGGGCCTGGCACCAATCAGCGGGGGCACCTCGGACCTGCGGGCCACCGGTACCTCGTCGGCCTCCGCCACCATCGGTTCAGTCGCCGCACTATCAGTCGCTTCGGTCTCCTCGGGTTCGGCCTCTCGGTCACGCTCCGGGGCCGGAGGTGCTTCTGCTTCAGTCACATCAACAGCCGGTGCAGGCGCGGGAGATTCAGCCCCGGGCGCACGTGCGACACGCTCGGAGGGAGCGGATCGAGGCTGCGATTCAGTATCAGTCGCCGCTTCCTCGGGTGCCGGTTCTGTGCTCCGTTCATGGGCGACGCGCTCGTCGGGTTCATCGGCCGCATCTCTGTCGGTCTGACGGGCGTCGGCTGCAGGCTCGTCTGTGGTGCTCTCTGCGTTCCGCTCGGGCGCATCAACAATCTGATTATGTGCCGGTGGGGCATACTGAGGCTGGTTTGAGGGACCGGGCTGGCCGCCATGGAACACCACGGCCAGTATGATCGCGGCCGCTGCAGCGACTGTGGCTGCAACCGCCACGCCTCCGCGCCAGCGTCTGCGTATATGCCCGATAACACTGGCCTCTTCGGTCACCGCAGCGACGGCCCTTTCGATGCGCTGGCGGAGACCGGCGGGCGGAGCGACCGGCTCAACGGACTGCAAAACATCTACAAGAACGCCGAGTCTTTCGGCGAAGTAGCGGCAGTCGGCACATTCCTCCAGATGCGCTGAAAGGGCATCTGCCTGTGATGTCACGAGCTCACCGTCGAGTGAGGCTGATATGAGTTCGCGCGCCGTCTCGCAATCTATGCCCTCACCGCGTGTCTGCACGGCATTCTCAATGGTGCCGAGCAGATTCAGTGGTGCTGTGATACTCTCAACGCCGCTGAGCGCCGCGTGCGTCATTTCCAGGCGCCGGGCGATGTGACGGCAATGCTCGCACGATTGCAGGTGCCGCTCGACTGCAGCGGCCTCCGTGGCGCTCAATTCGCCGTCAACGTAGCTTTGAATTTTCAGTTCGTCGGGGCAGTTTTTCATGGCACCGTATCCATTGCCCTTCATAGGTCGCGGCGAAGGACAAAGCCGTTTCAGCGCCGTGGTGTGATGTAGTGCTGTATCTCGCGCTTCGAATGGTCCTCATTACTATAGACAGATGAACAGCTTCAGTGTTTCTTGCGGGTCTGAAATTTCATGCCGTTCTGCCCTTTTTCTCAGTTTCGACCCTCCGCCGGTGTATTCACTCCGGAAGTTCGGGAAGCGGAATATCGGTGATTGTCATGTCAACATATTCCAGGGGATTGCGCGGGAGGAAGCCGTCTATAGCCACGCTCTGCGGCTCCCACTCGGGCTTCTCAAATTCCCACGTCCACCGGTTTCCCTCACTGTTCATATCTACTGGAGTGGTTTGCTGTCTCTCCGGGCCTGTTAATTCCGCCGGCACGGCATTCAATGACACCGCTGGTAATCGCTACGGTCACCGCGTACTTCATGACACCACCTCCAGTCGGCGTATTTGCCGCATCCCTGGTAGGGGCTGCATAAAATGGCATACTACTAATACTCATTCTGGGATTAGCGAAAAGGAACCTGCCGGGGGTACGGATGAGACTTGATGCAGAGGCTGTGTCGGCAGAAGTTGCTACCGGGGGATGTATTCGAGGATGGTCTCCCATATCTCTATCAGCCAGGATTTCACCTGTTTTTCTGGATCTGAGGGAGCGGAGGACTGTGTGGGAGCCGCCGAGGCGCCCTCCTCTGCCGCAATCAGCGCCAGTCCGACGCCGGTGGCGTAGATGGGGTTGTCCACCATGTGGCCGAGGCCCTCGACATTACGTGGCTCACTCGTGCGGACCGGAAGATCCTCGAAAACGCTGCTGGCGAGGCGTGCCGTGCCGGGCGCCTGTGATCCGCCACCGGACAGGACCACACCGCCGAGAGCGGGAAGATCGGCGCCTCGAATCTTTTTCTGGACCGCTTCGAATATCTCCGTCAGACGCGCCTCCATGATCTCGGCGACGAGCGTCCGCGGCACCCGGTCCGTTTCGACACCATCAGCCTTCGTAATTTGCATCATGTCATCATCGGAGACGATCTCCCTCAGCGCGGCTCCGTAGCGACATTTCAATGCCTCCGCGTCTTTAATGCTCACGCGCAGCACTTTTGCCAGATCGCGGGTGATTGAGACACCGGCAACGGGAACCGCCCCGGTGTAACAGATCGCGTTATCGATGAATGCGGCGATGTCGGTGGTCCCGCCCCCGATGTCACACAGCAGTACCCCCAGATCGCGTTCGGCGTCCGTAAGAACTGCCCGTGCGGTGGCGACGGGCTCCAGAAGACAGGCCTGAGCGGTAATTCCGGATTTTTCAACACACTGCCGGACATTTTCGAGGATCGTTGACACGCCGGTGACCACGTGCAGCTCCACCTCAAGCCGCCGCCCGGACATTCCGACGGGACGTTTTACCCCGGGGGTGCCGTCAACCACAAAATCGCGGACGACCGTGTGTATCACCTCGCGGTCCACGGCCATCGGCACACTGTCCAGCGCGCTCTGTTTGGCCTTTTCCACATCCTCCGGCCGCACCTCGCCCCCGGGACCTGTGTGGACGCGGCCGCCGATATTGGTGGATCGGATGTGATCGCCGGTGACGCCGATATATGCTGCCGTGACCTCGACATCCGCCATCTGCTCGGCCTTTTGAACTGAGGCCCTGATAGCCTGGATGGTCTCATCACGATCGACCACCACGCCCGACCTCAGGCCGTCCGACGGTGCCATACCGACACCAAGGATGTTGAGCGCCCCGGTGTCGGTGGGCCGGCCGATAATGGTGCAGATTTTTGTGGTGCCGATGTCTATGCCGGCACAGTATCTGTCTGTATCCAATACAACCGCTTCCTCAGTGCAGGCGGGCGTACTTCATCCCGTCAAAATCATGCCTGCCGTCGGTTTCGGTGCTCTTCCAGACCGGATACTCTTCACGGCGCACATCAATGTACTGCACGCTTTCCCCCTGGTCGCGCAGACCCTCCAGGAGGCGGTAAAACAGGACGATTTTCCGTGTCAGGTTCTCGCCGGTGCCGAGCTTACCCACGACGCCATCTCCGGTGTGGATGCGAATGAGGTGCGGGTTGCTTACATCCAGCGTCACACCATGCTCCGCGGATGCAAGCTCCAGCCCCTCGAGGAGCTCATGCAGCATTTCTGTCTGCTGTTTTGACAGCCGGTTGCCCAGCGCCGGACGCTTTTCGATAAGGCCCACGACCCTGGGCACATCACGGGCTTTGCTGGTGCGCAGGAGATAGATCCCGTCTCTGTCCACAAGCGTGTCATTGACATCACCAGCGATCGCCGCCACCGGACGCCGTGGCCGGACGTGCAAAACAAGCGTGTTGGGGAGACGGCGTCGGACCACCAGGCTCTCAACCCGGTGACACTGCTTTGCGAGTTGATCGATGGTCGCCAGCGGCAGAATAACGGTGGTCGCTCGCTTCGGCAGCTTCATTTTCTGAGCAATCTCGGTGGCGATGCTGGGATCCGGCCCAACGATGACGACGCGCTCGATCTGGAACGCCGGCGATGCGGCGATCCCGGCCAGCGTACCCACCAGGATGCTCAGAAAGATCATCCACCGTCCCCAGGCTTCGTGGGACCTCATGCGCATCTGCTTCACCTGCGCTGCTTTAGCAGCCGGGCCAACTCCTGGCCAACCTCCGTGATATCCCCGGCACCGACGGTGAGAATGACATCCGTGTCATCCACCGTGTCGAGAAGATGCTGCAGCAGCTCGTCGTGATGCTCGATGTGAAGTACCGGCTTTGCGGGCTCATAGCCGCGAATACGGTCGGCGAGATCAGACGCTGAAACCCCCGGCATCGGCTCCTCGCGGGCGCCATAGATACTGTTGATCACCACTGAATCGGCGTCGGCAAACGCCCGGGCGAATTCATCCATCAAAAACCGGGTCCGGCTGTACAGATGCGGCTGAAAAACTGCCGTAATGTGCCTGTCTTTGAACGCCTCGCGAGCCGCCGACAGCACCACCCGCACCTCTGTGGGGTGGTGGGCGTAATCGTCATAGACGGCGATGTCGTCGTCACGATAGCGCAACTCAAAGCGCCGGTTCGTCCCCTGGTACTGCTGCAAAAACCCTGCCGCCGCATCCGGTGCCACGTCCAGGCATCCGGCCATACCTATGGCAGCCAGCGCGTCCTGTACGTAATGGCTTCCGGGTATTTTCACGCTGTAGCGGTCAATACCCTCTCCATGAACAATAAGATCATAGTCTGTGCGGCAGTCGGCGATAGCAATATCCCGGGCCTGAAAGTCGGCGGGACTTTGCAGACCGAAGCTGATGGGCGTTCCGGGCGCATGCCGGGCCATCGAGGCGAGCGGGGGAGAGTCGGCTCCGTACACAAGATAGCCGTCAGGGTCGCCCATGGCGATGAAGTCGCTGAACACCTGCTGAACGGTTTCAAAATCGTTATGCTGGTCAAGGTGGTCGGCTTCGATGTTGGTGACTATCTGCCAGGTGTTGTGGTAGCGGTGGAAGCTGGCGTCGCTCTCGTCCGCCTCAAACACCACGATATCGCTGTTTCCAAGGCGGTAGTTGCTGTCAAAGTCACGGGATATGCCGCCGATGAATATCGTCGGGTCCATACCCGCCTGTGTCAAAATGTATCCCAGCATTGCGGTGGTGGTGGTTTTGCCGTGGGTGCCGGTGACCGCCAGGGCGCGCTTGTTTTGCACGAATGCCGCCAGAAGCTGCGATCGGTGCCATGTGGGGAGGCCCGCGGTTCGGGCTGCCAGAAGCTCCGGATTATCCTCGGGGATCGCCGTGGTGTAAATGACAACATCCGCATTCCCGACACTTTCAGCGTCGTGGCCAATGGAGATGGTGATGCCGAGGTCCTGCAGCTTTTGGATACGGTCTGATGTGCGGATGTCGGAACCTTTGACGGTGATACCCCGATCGTGAAGGGCGTGCGCCAGCGCGCTCATGCTGACACCGCCGATACCGATCATGTGGGCCGTCCTGATATCGCCCAGTTCAGGCATAGTGGCTGCCTTTCGTCTGTACGCCCGGCGGATTTGAAAGCATTGCTGATGCGGGGCCGGGCTCTAAGGTGATGATTGCTGAGTATCGTGAAAACAAACAGCCCCCATATCGGCACGGGCCCTGTTGCGCGAAACCGGGGGCTGCAGATGATCTTCAGTCATGCTATTGTAAGTCGGTGAACGCATTTTGACAAGTCACCGCCCGCTGGATACACCTGATGAGAGCTCCATGAGATACCCGACAATCCGCTGTGCGGCATTCTGAGAGCCGATTTCTGCACTCGCCTGTGCCATCGCCTGGTACTGCTCGGTATCGCCCTTGAGCGCCGGTACGATCCTGGCAAGCTCATCGGCGTTCATGTCGCCATCATCAACAATAATGGCCGCGCCCGCAGCTTCGTAAATCTCGGCATTATAGCGCTGGTGCCCCCCGGCATGGGGGTAGGGCACCACGATCATGGGCCGTCCCCATGCGGCTCCCTCGGCGAGGCTGGAGGCTCCCGCCCGTGTCAATATGAGATCAGCTGCGGCGAGGACCGTGGCCATATCGTCACGCCGCTGCTGCACATGATAGCGGCCTGCAGGCACGCCGGAACGCCTGATCGCTTCCCGGTCAGGCAGCTTCCCCCGACCGGTGAGATGAATGATGTGCAGCGCGGGATCAGAAAGCAGCCGCGGGAGCGCCGCCACCGTCGCCTCGTTTAATCTTTGAGCTCCCTGGCTGCCCCCGGTCACCAGGAGTACAAAGGCCTCATCGGGAATATCCAGCGTCTCTCTGGCGGTGTGGGGATCTGCCTGCAGTATCTCCGGCCGAACGGGTTGCCCTGTGACGACGGCTTTGTCGCCGAGTATCTCTGCGGCACCGGCGCTGACCGTCGATATCCTGTCGGCCCACCGGGAGAGAAGACGGTTGGTGCGGTCGGGCCGGGCGTCTGATGCGTGTATCATCGTGGGGCATCCACGGATTGCCGCCGCCGGAACCACCGCCGCTGAAATGAAGCCACCGGTGGCGAAAACAGCGTCCGGGGCGAAGCTCTTGATAATTCCGAGTGCCTGCATGCCCCCGGCTGCAAGACGGAAGAAGCTGCCAATCGCCTTCAGTGACAGTCCATAGGGCATGCCGCTGCCGCTGATGGGGAAGGCCTCAAAGCCCCGGCCCTGCACCATCTGCGCCTCACCCGGCTTTTTGGACACCACGAAGCCGGCGACTGCATCAGGCACCTCCTCCGTCAGCGCCCCGGCGACAGCGAGGCATGGCGAAAGGTGACCCGAGGTGCCGCCTCCAGCAAACAACACGCGCATCGCTTCACCTCTCTGATTCCGGCACGAGACTGTATCGCCGGACGGCAAGCACCAGCCCAATCGCCATCAGGCACGACACAATGCTGCTGCCCCCGTAGGAGATGAATGGCAGGGTCAGCCCGGTGATTGGCATGAGATGCGTGGCGACCGCCAGGTGCACAATGATCTGGACGGCCAGCATGATCGCCACTCCGGTGGCGATGAAATAACCGGTATTCGTCGGGGCCTCATAGCCGATGCGGATGCAGCGCATCACCACGGCACCGAGAAGTCCGATGAGCATTACAGCTCCAATGAAGCCCAGTTCGCAGCCAATGACGGCGAAGATGGCGTCATTGTGCGGTTCGGGAAGGTAATGCCATTTCTCAGGGCACATCCCCAGGCCGAGGCCCGCAAGACCTCCGCGGGCCAGCGCGATTTTCATGGTTAATATCTGAAAGCCCTCATGTGTCTTATGCCCGATCGGGTCCCAAAAGGCCAGGATGCGGTCTGTTCGTAACATCCAGGCGATCCAGAACAGGGCGGTGCCGCCAATGCCGACTGCAGCGATAAGCCATTTTGTGCGCATGCGACCCAGGAAGGCCAGCCCGGCTGCGATGAGTGCAACGAGCAGCGCCATCCCCTGGTCCCCCTGCAGGATCAGAAGAGTCAAAAGCAGACCGGTACTGAGAATAAAACCGAGGCCCACACGCCGGAAATTCGCGGCGGTCAGCTTTCCGCGGGCCAGAATCGTGGCCACGTACAGCACATAGGCAATTTTAGCAAACTCCGACGGCTGGATCTTCCGCCCGGCGATGATAAGCCAGAGACTCTCGCCGTGCGAGGTGTGCACCCATGGAAGGTCTGTCAGTGTGATGAAGGTGACGCCCAGAGAGATCGCAAACAGGGTGCCGCTCCATCTCCCGAGGAAGGAGGGGCTGCAATAGCTGATGAGAATCATCAGCCCAAATCCCAGAATGCTGTAGGCGGCCTGGTGCTTGAGGAACTTGAGGGTGTCGCCGAGAATGCCTTCACCGAGAGCATTTGCAGCGTACGGGACACTGGCGGAGGTGACGGCGATGGCGCCAAAGACCACGGCGGCGAAGATGAGCGTAAAGAGGTGGCCGTCCAGTCCGGGGCGGGCTGTGTCCGTCATCTCATTTTGCAGGGTCTCTGCTGCCATCTTACGCCATCCCTTTTGCGCAGCGGCTACTGTGACATCTGTGCTCGAAGATCGTCAACCGCCTGACAGAATGCGTCGCCCCGCTGTGCCTGGCCGTCAAACATGTCGAACGATGCGCACGCCGGTACCAGTGCGACGGTATCACCCGGTTTAGCAGCCTCAAACGCCGCCGAGACGGCCTCTGTCATCGTGGCGGCAGTTTGCACCCCGGTCCGATCATTAATCGCCGCCCTGATCTGTTCTGCAGATGCGCCGATGAGCACCACGTGCTTTACTGATTCGGCGAGAACATCCGCAAATTCGGCGAAGTCAGCGTCCTTGCCAAGCCCGCCCGCGATCACGACCAGGGGCCGGTCAAGTGCTGCAATATCGGCAATGGCTGCCTGCGGGTTGGTGGCCTTTGAGTCATCAACAAAGGTGACGCCCGCGATGGTGCCTGCGTTGTCGAGCATGTGAGCGGCCCCGCTGAACTGCCGGATCGCCGTCGCCATCCGGTCGGCACTGACGCCACACAAACCGGCTGCCACACAGGCACACAGCGCGTTGGACACGTGGTGCCGACCGGGGAGGAGAAGATCATCCACCGGGCAGACCTCCCGGGCCTCCTGGCCGGGCAGCCGAACCGTCAGTACATCGTTCTCGACGTATCCGCTTGCCTGCGTGTCTGCGTGCGCAACCGTCAGAAGCTGTGCCGGAACGGCGCCAGCCAGACCGGCGACGGTCGGGTCATCGGTGTTCAGCACGGCGAAGTCATCGGCACCCTGGTTTGCAAAAATCCGTGCCTTCATTTCACGATACGCACGCGGGTCACTGTGACGGTCCGCGTGGTCCATGGCGATGTTGAGCAGCACCGAGACCCACGGCGCAAATGTCTCGACTGTTTCGAGCTGAAAGCTGCTGATTTCGGCGACCACGACATCGAGCTGTGGTGACTGCTCGCAAACGGACACCAGCGGAACGCCAATATTGCCCGCCACCCGGTGTACGATTCCGGCGGTCCGGAGCATATCGCCGATCATGGTCACAGTGGTCCCCTTGCCGTTGGTGCCGGTGGCGGCGATGATTGGGGCTGCACAGAAGCGGTACGCCAGCTCGATTTCGCCGATGACCGGGATGCCGCGGTCCCGGGCGGCCTCAAGCAGGTGGTGAGTAAACGGCACCCCCGGACTGGTGACAAGCAGATCCGGCTTCCCGAGCTGCTCGAATCTGTCAATACCTGTGACGGTTTCCGCGCCCAGGGCAGTGAGAGCCGCGATGGCCTCGGCGAGGTCTTCTGCACTCTTTTCATCAGCGACCACCACTTCGGCTCCGCGCGCGGTCAGAAATCGTGCAAGCGCCATCCCGCTGCGGCCCATACCCAGCAAACCCACTCGCCGGCCCTCAATATCGAGGGGGGAGGGGCGAAAGTCACGGGGAAGCCAGGTTTTGTGGGCGTTTTGATTGGTCATACGAAGACGAACCTCGCCACCAGCCAGCCGATGGATGCCAGGATCAGCCCCACCAGCCACAGGCGGATGACAATCGTCGGCTCCTCCCATCCGCAGAGCTCAAGATGGTGATGGAATGGTGACATTTTGAACACGCGGCGGCCGAAACGCTGGAAAGAGACAACCTGGATGATGACACTCAGCGTTTCCCAGATAAACACGGCTGCAATCACAGCGAAGATAATTTCGACGGCTCCGGCAACGGCGATACAGCCGAGTGCCGCGCCGAGTCCGAGACTGCCGACATCGCCCATGAATATGGATGCCGGATGTGCGTTGAACCACACAAATCCTGCTGCAGCCCCTGCGAGGATGGCACTCGCCAGCGCCATCTCGGGGTCCCCCCGGAGCAGGAGAACACCGGCAAGGCCGACCGCGCATATCGTGGTCAGTCCCGCCGCCAGCCCGTCCAGCCCGTCCGTGAAATTCACCGAATTGGCGGCGCCGACAATGACGAAAACACCCAGCGGCGCCCACAGCCACAGCATCCCGGTATGCCAGCGCGTGGCCCCAATGCCCAGAATGAAGCTGTCCTCCCAGATCACCGCCAGCATGAACAGGCTTGCCAGCAGCACCTCCAGGACGATCTTGTATCGGGCGCGCCAGCCGGTGGAATCGCCCGTGGCCGCCTTCTGCAAATCATCAATCAGGCCGACAAGAGCGAAGCCGACGGTGACGATGAGCACCAGCACCGAGCGCACCGAAAAACGCAACTCGTAGGCGCTGGAGGCCGCGAGCAGCACTGCAAAGGCACAGATGATCGCGATTCCGCCCATGGTGGGCGTGTCCGTCTTCTCAATATGACTTTCAGGACCGTCCTCGCGAACCGCCTGTCCGATATTATATTTCGATATCTGGCCGCGGACGACAAAAGTCAGGAGTGTGCCGAGGATAAGAGCGATGCAGAAGTTCAGAACCAGTGTAATCACGTGAGCGCCTCCACGACGATCTCGAGTCTCATACCCCGTGAGGCCTTCACCAGCACCGTATCTCCGGGCTGAAGCACCTTTCTGGCGATTTCAGCCGCCTCCTGTGCGTTCGAGGTGTGGTATGTCTGTATGCCGGTCTCTTTTGCTTCCTCAGCGGCATACCCGCCGAGCTGTCCGACGGTGATGAGGAGATCGACACCGCGTTTCACGGCCAGTCGTCCTATCTCGCGGTGCGCCTCTTCAGCGGCCGGCCCGAGCTCCAGCATATCACCGAACACAAAGACCCTGCGACCCTCGGCCTCACCGAGCACCTCCAGCGCGGGGGGCACGGAAGTGGGACTGGCGTTGTAGGCGTCGTGGATGATGGTCATATCTTTGGCCTGGATGATCTGGCTGCGCATCCTGTGGCCCGCAAATGCCTCGAGCCCGGCTTTAATCATATCCGGCGAAATCTCCAGTGCTGTAGCGACCGCCGCCGCCGCTGCAGCGTTCATGGCGTTGTGCCTGCCCGGAAGCTGGAGTGTCACCTCGATTGAGCCGCCAGGAAGCTGCAATCGCGCCCCGCACCCCGTGACGCCCAGCAACTGCGTATCGCTAAGAGTGATGTCTGCCTCAGAAGTACCGAAAGAAATCACCGGCGCTGATGCCATGTTCGACAGCAGGGGGAAGAAGAAGTCATCGGCATTCAGCACCGCCGCGCCATCCTCCGGCAGCAGTGGCAGCATCTCCGCCTTGGCCTTCGCAACGGCCTCGCGTGATCCGAGACGCCCTATATGGGCCTCTCCAATGTTGGTGATGAGCCCGATGTCGGGCTCACTGATACGGACCAGGTATTCTATCTCACCGGGCGCCCGCATGCCGAACTCCAGCACACAGAAATCGTCGCCGGGAGCCATGCGCAAGAGGGTTTGGGGGACGCCGATCTCGTTATTCTCATTTTCCCTGGTGGTCGTGACGGCCCCCGCCTGCTGCAAAATCGTGCCAATCATGTCTTTGGTGGTGGTCTTCCCCGCGCTTCCCGTCACCGCTACGACACGCGCCCTGCATCTGCGGCGCCAATATCGGCCGATACAGCCGAGTGCTTGAAGAGTGTCGGGGACCGTGATCACCGCGGTGTCAATGGCCGTATCCCCGAGACGGCCTGCTTCGACCACCACAGCAGCCGCACCCGCGTCTGCTGCCTCCCTGACGAACTTGTGGCCGTCGAAGCGGTCACCGACAAGTGCGACGAAAGCTTCGCCCTCTTTGATGTCGCGACTGTCGGTACTGACGCCGCGCACCCAGGTATCACGGTCCCCGCGCTCTATCTGGAAATCGCATTCATCTGCAAGGTCTGAAATATTTATCTGCATTTTTCCATGTTTGCATCTTTCAGAGTTGTTGAAGCGCTTTTCGAGCGACCTCTCTGTCGTCAAAATCAATACGCCCGTCCGCGAACTCCTGGTATGTTTCGTGACCTTTGCCGGCTATAAGGACGATGTCGCCACTTTTGGCGATCTGGCACGCTTTTTCAATGGCCGCACGGCGGTCAACTTCAACCTCGTATTCGCTCGCCCGGGCGCCCATTTCGATGTGGGCGATGATATCAGCAGGATCCTCACTGCGCGGGTTGTCGGAGGTGATGATGGTGATGTCCGAAAGCTTTGTGGCGATGTTTCCCATTTTGGGTCGCTTGGACGTGTCGCGATCCCCGCCACATCCAAAGACGCAGATGAGCCTGGTGGGGTTGAGTGTCCGGCATACCTCGAGGACATTTTTCAGAGCCTCGGGCGTGTGGGCGTAATCAACCAGCACTGTGAAATCCTGTCCGGCCCTGACCTGTTCGAGACGGCCGGGGACCGGCGGGGCGGAGGAGAGCCCCCCGGCGAGCTCCTGCAGCGAAAACCCCATCGCATGGCAGCAGGCGGCCGCCGACAGCGCATTATACACATTGAAAAGTCCCACGAGCTGCAGGTGCGTTTCGGTGCTGCCCGCGGGCGTGTGCAGGGTGAAGGTGGTGCTGTCCGGTGACAGGCAAACACCCGTTGCGCTGACATCGGCCTTCTTTTTCATCCCGTACGTGGTGACGGAGCATTCGGCGTCTTCGGCAACCTGCACTCCCCAGGCATCGTCTATATTGACTGCCCCCACCATATCTGGCGCGAACCGGGTGTAATCGGTGAAAAGCACCATCTTCGATGCGAAATAATCGACCATTGTCTGGTGCCAGTCGAGGTGGTCCTGGGAGAGGTTGGTAAATACGGCTGCTGCGAAGGTGGTGCCGTAGGTGCGGTCGAGATCCAGGGCGTGTGAGGTCACCTCCATGGCCGCATGAGTGGCGCCCCGCTCTGTCATTTCGGCGAAGATCTTCTGGAGTTCGACGGCGTCGGGCGTTGTGCGGTCTCCGGGATAGCTCTCATCGCCGATCGTCCATCCAAGCGTGCCAATGGTGCCGGTTTTGTGGCCGGCAGCGCGAAAAATGCTGTCAAGGAGATGCACACACGTCGTCTTGCCATTTGTACCAGTGACTGCTGCAATTTGAAGCTCGCCCGAGGGATGGTCCCAGAACCTGTCGGCGATGAGCGCTGCAGCCCGTCGGCTGTCGGGCACCGTCACACCGGATATGTCATCAGGGATGTGGTCACTGAACGTCGCATTCTCGTACACCACGGCCACAGCACCGTTTTCCAGCGCGTCGGCGATATACGCATGGCCGTCGGTTTCGTAGCCTTCAATCGCCACGAACAGCGAGCCGGGGTGGACATCCCTGGAATCAGCGGTCACCGCGATGATACGCACATCACCGCCGGAGGTGAAAGTGTGCTCCAGGCCGTCCAGCAGCGTATTGAGATTCTTGGGTTCTGGCCGTACCATGGCGTTCTCCCTGTGACGCCGGCTCACAACTGGCGTAGTGCAAATGCAGCGATATCCCGGGCAGTCGGTCCGGCGACATCTGAACCGTGGTGCCCGATTTTCGGATCGTCGGCCGCAACATAGATGACATACCGGGGTGCATCGGCCGGACAGATCAGGACAAATGATGTAATGTATCGGTCAGGGAAAAACTCCCCGTTTTCGGAATCCCATTTCTGAGCGGTTCCCGTCTTCGCGGCAATATCGACACCCTCGATCTTCGCAACCCCCGCAGTGCCCGATTCAACGGACGAGACCATGGCGTCCAGCACGGTGCGGGCGACCTGCGGGCTGCACACACGGCGTGGCTCCGGCAGATGGGGCTCCCAGAAGACCGAGCCGTCGCGGTTTACCACCGAAGCGATAATATGCGGCTGAACCGACCGTCCCTCATTGGCGAGACAGGCGATAGAGGAGGTAATCTGCAGAGGGCTGGCGCTGACGCCCTGGCCGAAACCGAGAGACGCCAGGTCACGCTTCGGCATGTTTTTGGCATCCCGAAGGCGCCCGGGAGTTTCACCCGGCAATCCGGCCCTGGTGGCAGTCCCGATGCCCACCTGTCTCAAAAATGAAACGTACTTTTCGGCTCCAAGTTTCAGTGCTATTTTCGCTGCAGCGACATTGCAGGACATCGCCACCATCTGCTCAAGATTCACGTCACCGTGCCCCCGGGTCGCGTACCGGCCCCAGCAGCTTATGGGCTTTCCTCCGGCCTCAAATTGCCCATTGCACCGGAATGTGTCAGTCTCATCGACGGCGCCGGATTCGAGCGCGGCGGCGGCAAGCAGCACCTTGAACGTCGATCCGGGATCGATCTTATCAGCAACGGTGCCGAAGTGGGTGGCCTCGGTGAATGAGGTCGATTCGTCAACAGGGGACCGGCCGGAAGCCAGGTAATCGGGATTGTAAGCCGGCCGGCTCGCAATCGCAAGGATGTCACCGCCGTGTGGCTCCAGCACAACCGCATAGGCAGCTTTAGGCTGTGCGCGCTCCATCAGCCTGTCCATGGCGCCCTCGAGGTACTTTTGCAGCCGCAAATCGAGTGTCACAATAATATCTTTGCCGGGAGTCGCCGGCAGCGTTTCATCCTCCTGGCCGGGCACCGGTTCTCCCGAGCGGTCGATCAAAGATGCGGTTACAGCCTTCTTGCCATCAAGCACCATCCTGTAGCGGTGCTCCAGGCCGAACAGTGGGACGTGAAACTTGTTGCGGCCGCCGATGGTGTGGCAGGCGAGGCGCCCGTGTGGATATCGCCGCCGGTAGTGCGAATCGAGGTGGATGCCCTTAATCTTCGTCTCCCGTATCCGGGATACGTCGTCCATGGTCAGCCAGCGCTTGAGCACGACGTACTTTTTGTCCGAGTTGGCGACGAGCTTCTGATGGAGTGTCTTCCATTCAACATTGATGATGCCGGCAAGTTCCTGGGCAACACCCACATACGATTCCCCCTGTTCACGCATGCGGGTGGGATTGGCGACGAGGATGAATGTCGATAGACTTTCGGCCAGAACCTGGTGCTCTCTGGAGAGAATTCGGCCCGGGCGGGCCATGTAGCTGCGAGCGCCCGGTTCGACCAGTGGTGCGACATCCCTGACCAGGTGTCCGGCGGCGAAAAGCTGGATATGGGCGAGTCGGAGGACGATGACAATGAGGAAAAAGAGGAAAATATGGCTGGCCACCACGGCTCGATGTCGTTCGGCCCAATAGTTTCTGCCGGTGGTGGAACGTGGCTGCTGGGGTTGTCGGCGGAGCGGATGCTCTCGACTGCTGCGCACGAATAGTCTCCCTCCCAACAGCGTCATGATGCGTTGGAAACCAGCACTGCTGCATGCCGGATCCCTCAACAACTCCGCCATCGCACAGCCCTACTGAAAGATGTCGTAGTCCGCCATGGCGGCTCTTTTTGAAGCTTCAGGAGAGGCAGACGCGCGCTTTTGTGTCGTGTCTGATGGATCGGCTGAGGCCGCCACCCGGTCTGGGGTGGACTCTTCATCACGCGTATCGTCCCGGGGCACCGACAGGCAGCCAACTTTCACCATTCGCTGCTTCATAGGTGGTGGGACGAGTCCGAGATCGGGGGCGTTCTTCTCTAACTCGGTGAGGTCGCAAACCACTTCGCGCTGGCGGGCGAGTTCGCCCATGCGGGTCTTCTCAGCCCCGATGAGACGGTCCAGCCGCCGGCTTTCGGCGCGAAGCTGCGACAGGCGGACCCAGCTCAACAGGCAAATGAGGCCCAAAGCCCCCACGATTGTGATCTTGCCGATAGTCCGCCAGCACACATGACTTCGGGTGCGCCGCGCGCTCGGGGGCACTGCCTCGCTGGCCGCGGATCCGGCCTGACTGTGCGGGCGATTCCGAATTTCGCGTATGCCCTGGGCCAACGTGTCTGCCTCCCTTGCGAGCGGAGTCTGCCACTCCGGACCGGGGGATCCGAAGCGCTGCTCCTGTTTTTTCTCCGATAGCTCGTTACTCAGCCTGGGGAAGGGGGTGCGCAGTGCTGCATCTGTGCGGCGAAAAAAACTGCCATGTTTCTGCAGATGTTGTGTTGACCACTGCTGCAGCATTTGCTATACTTCATATCCCTTGCTGTGGATGTTACAATGAATCGTGCTGCATGGTTGCTGTGAGTTCATGCTTTGAGTGTGCTGTGATGTTCGCGCACCCACCTTCCGGGAGCCATTCCGGAAAACCGCCAGCCTGTACGGGATCCGGAATGACCAGGCCAGAGAACGTGGCTATCTGTCAAGGTTCTTGAAAACTATACAGCGACCGCGGCGAAGAGTCGTGCGCTGCGGCATGTCGGTGGAGCGTCGTCAGCCGGGTGCATCGCTCGTTTTACGAGCCGTTTGATCACCGGCTGCGGCGCCTCAACTGTGGGCATCCATGGCGGCGTTTTTGTGCCTCTTTCGAGATATTTCATCGTTTCGTGCACCGTTCGAAATTCCGCCGAATGGTACGTTAAAATCGCCATTCGCCCACTTTCGGCCCGCAGCGACCGGGCCATCGCCTCGACGCCCTCGGCCAAATTATCCAGCTCGTCGTTGATGAAGATGCGTACCGCTAAAAGAGCCGAGGCCGGCTGGCGCGTGCTTTCCGAATGACCCACCGCATCAACAATGAGGTCCGCCAGTTGAGCGCATGATGTGATCCTGCCGCTTCTGCGTTCGTTCACAATCCTGCGGGCAATCCTTCTGGCTTCACGCTCGTTTTGCGTGACTCTGAAAATATCTCGCAGCTTTTCTTCAGAGGCACTGTTGATGACGGCTTCAGCGGTCTCCGGCGCATCAGGCGACATCCGCATGTCGAGGCTCTCGCTGTCGAAGCCGAAGCCCCGGGATGGGTCAACGAAATGCGGCCTGGCCACGCCGGCGTCCAGGATGGCCACATCCACTGCATCGACACCGGCCTCATCAAGCACGCGGGGGAGAGCCGTGAAGTTTTCGTTGAACAGGCTCATTCGGTCACTGTATTCCCCGAGTCGCTCACGGGCGATGTCCAGCATCTGTGGGTCCCAGTCGATGCCGATAAAGGGGCCGTCGGGCGCTGTTTTTTCAAGGATCGCTTTCGCGTGTCCTCCCAGACCCAGCGTGCAATCGAGTGCGATGTCACCGGGCTCGGGCTGTAAAATGTCAAGTGTCTGCCGCAGCATGCACGGTTCGTGGGTGCGTGCATCAGGCGACATCCGGTCCAACTCCGGTCTCGCCACGTGCCGCCCTTATAAGCAGTGAATAAGCTTCATTGTACGGCTCGTCGTGCTGTTCCGGCTCACTCAATCCGTCGGCAGGCCACATTTCAAGCCGCTCGTACCCGTCGCTTGAGGGCATATACAACACGTCAACCTCGGGATGCTCGGTTGCCACCAGCCCGGCGCGGGAAAGATGCGGCTGTGGAATCCGAAGTCTTTTTTGAGAATCAACCGATGTCCGAACGGCCGTCTGCAGAAGCTGCCGGATAACCATCTGTCTTTCAAACTCGTGAAGGTTCTCGGAAGCCGCCTGCTCAATTGACCTTCGGTAAATCTGCCAGTCTTCAGGACTGAAAATGTATATGGACCTGCGGGGACCGAATGCAACCACAACGTCGCTGCCGACAACAGCAAGCTGCTCATCTTTGAGCGTGACTCTGCTGTCGGTTACGCTCTGTCGGTTGAAGAAGATTTCATCGGCCTGGTTTTTAGCCATTGTTCAAGTCGGCCCATCCGCTCGCTTGTGAAATCCCTGAATTACTGGCTTTTTTCAAGTTGTATCCGATGAAATTCGAAAAATTACAAGCTGCCTGACGTGTCTGCAATTCTATCGGCTCCAAAACCACCTGTCAAGGGCAATCGCAAAAAAAGTTTTAATCTGCCCGAATTTCCTTCGAAAGAGCGGCACTGGCGCCCGTGCAGAGACTTCCTTCTTGATCCCGCCCCATATTCCTCTGGTGGCTCAAAAAACTTTTCCCCGCGCCCGCACCCAAAAAAAGGCCCCCCGGCCGGGGAGCCTTATAGACAGCGAAGCGAGCCGCGTCCGCTCAGTGGTACTGGTAGTAGTACCAGTCACCGGAGCCGGCGATCGGGTTGGGATGGGCGAAGGGACAGTTTTGTATCCCGCGCTTCAGCCACTTGGCGTGACCGTCTGCAAAGGCCGCGTTGGCTCCCTCGTTGTGGCGACTGTCAACGACGTAGTAGGCGTTGTTATACTCTTCGGCTTTTTCGACGGTGGGATGACTGGAGTTATCCGTCCGATCCCAGTAATCGCGCACGCAGGTGTAGTTGGTGCTGTCGCAGACCAGGACGTTTTCGGCCGGCCTTTGCATCCCCGCAAGGCTGACGCCGTAGCCATTTTGTTGCGGGTCAGGATACGGGGCCCACTCACCGGAGTCATACCCGAGATTGCCCGCATATCCGATGACCTCACGGACGGCTCCATAGCCGATGCTTTGACGCGAGCTGGGGCAGACGAGTATCTGCGTATTCTTCATGTACGGCTGCATATTCTCGTACCAGGTTACATACCGCGATGAGTCCCCGGTGTCACGGCCCATCAGCGCGTCGCAGAACATCTCGTCATAGTCCTGGGAGTACATCTGGAAAGCCAGGCCCATCTGCTTGAGATTGGAGAGACACGACGACTGCCGCGCCTTCTCCCGGGCTCTGGCAAAAACCGGGAAGAGAATGGCTGCCAGGATCGCAATGATCGCGATCACCACAAGCAGTTCAATAAGTGTAAAACCCCGTCGCATACGCATGATACTCCCTCGCTTTCATGAGACTTCTACAGAGATGCATATCTTCAGAAGCATTGAGCAAGAAACGAATGATCGATTGGTTCGCCTTCCACGTATAGATTTCCCCAATTTGCAGGCCGATATTCCTCTATATGTCCGACTGAGACGATTTTCATTTCCCGCCAGGATACTCCGTGTGCGTGGCGCCGCGAGGTTTATGAAGGATCATCAGTTGGCGTCAATGAAATCGCGGACGAACTCCGCCTGCGCGACCTGGCCATCGATCATGCAGGTTGACAGGACGGCGTAACCGTCAAGTGTGCCTTCCTGCAGGTGCTGGGCAATCGATTCCATCTGGACCTCCAGGAGCTCGACCGGAACGGGTGCGGGGATGGAGAAGTCACGGAGATAAATGCCCATATTGAGGCGGGTATCCGGGAAGCGCTCCCGGCAGCGGTGAATGTAACTGTCAATCTCCGGGATATTCTTCGACTCCCAGATCCACAGCGCGATAACATCGGCATAGCCGAGCCAGTCGGCCCAGTATTCCTCCTCAAATTCGTGCGTATAGACTACCATCCACAGGTCCATGTCTGGATTGTGAGCGGTGGTGGCTTCCTTGATCTGGCGGGGGACATCCGGGGAATAGCCATCATAACCCATGACGCCGTGAGTGTCGTCGATATAGGCGGCGGTGCAGTTGGGAAACTTCAGGGAAAGCTCGCTGACGCGCTCGGCTTCAGCCATGACGCTGACAGGTCGGTCGTCACGATCCTGGGCGAAGGTGAAGCGGCCCGTCTTCGTCTCTGTCTCATACCACTCCCACTTGGAGATATCGGCGGTGAACTCCGTGACTCCTTCGAGCCTGGCGAAATGAAATTCCGTATTGGGATGGAAAAGAAAGTTTGCACGCTGCAGCCCGAAGTATTTGCAGCCGTCACCGACGCCGAAAACTGTCGGCTGCACACCCGGATCGAAGTGAAGCCCTTCCCACACCCAGCCGGCCTGTTTCATCAATTCGCCCATTGCTATCACCTCATCGGAGGCTTCATACCATATTACTTTTTTCTCTTCCAGCGCGGAATGTCCTGCAACACAATCGCGCTGAAGTCGTTTTTCGAACCAGATGCCCTTGCTTCCAGGGAGTGATACGGCTGTCTTTTGCAAAGAAAAAGGGCGCCCCGCTGCCGGGACGCCCCTGCTGTTTTTTTCAGCCTGTGGTACGTGTCTTTGCTACTTTTTCTTGGGTTTGCCTGGTATCTTGATGCTGTCCGTAGCACTGAAAGATTCACCGTTGATCAGCAGACCCGTCAGGGTTGCGGTGGTGGCGTCCGGTGACAGATCCAGTTCAGTCCGGTCGAAGAACAGGATCAGATCGATATCACCATCTGACGGCGGTACCGGTCCATCCGGATAGAGCGGCGAAACGAGCGCGTCCTCGTACGTCCACCGTACCGGAGCAGCTCCCGCGAAGCGCACACTTTCAGGAATGACCCAGTGAGCATCGAAGGTGTCGGTGGTCAGGATGGCAACCGGTACAACACCGGGCGCCCAGATGTTGACGGCGTTCGGGTTGCTCCCCGGCTTGATGTCGATTTCGATCTCGATTGTCTTGCAGACCTTCACTGTGGCCGGATCTGTGTCCGTGACGGTTTCTTCCGAAATCACGCCGACACCGACAACATCGGCAATATTGGTGAATGTTTCGCATTCCGTGTACGAATCGTCTGACTCGCTGCCACTGTCTGTCTGATCGTCGCCGGAATAGTCAGCATCGGCCTCCTCAGTATCATCACCAGAACCTCTATCGCCTCTGTTGCCGTTTCCTTTGCCTCTGCCGTTCCCTTTGCCATTTCCACCAGGGTGGCACAGAGCGGACATGGTCGTCGCACTGCTATCTGTGGAGAATGAGATGTCAATCTCCAGCGTTTTCGTGACGGTGAAGGTTTCAGATGCTCCAACAGGGAGCAGATCGATGGTCCCAACAATGAAGTCGTCGGAGGGGTCGTCAGGCGTGGCGTTGTCGTCAGTGATGACCACGTCTCGCAGATCGTCCTCGCCGATATTCTCGACCACATACGTATAGGTGGTCTGCTCGCCGGACTGGATCTCCGTCGGATCCGCGTCCTTGGTGAGCTTGATGGCAGGTGGCGGATCGCTCGGCGAGTCCTCGGACTTGTAGCCGAAATCCACGTCATTGCGGCTGGTGTTGAACCCGAGATCGGCCTGCGTGACACCATCGGGGTTCGTCGTCCCGCTGTCAAGATCGTAGGTCGCGAAAAAGTTGACAGGGAGGGTGCCCGCATCCACGGAAACGACGTAGCTGCCTGCCACCAGGTTCTCGAATGAGTAATAACCGTTATCATCGGTGGTTGTTGTAAGAGAGATGTCGCTGTTTCCGTCGCCGTCAGTATCGCCTTCAAGTATCAGAGTGACTCCGGCGATGCCAGGTTCGTCGGGATCCTGGACCCCGTCACCGTTGATGTCTTCCCAGACATAGTCTCCCAGGCTTGAAGGCGCCCACAGGCCAGCGTCTCGGGTATAATCCGGGATGCCGTTTGTGACGGTGAATTCCTCAGTTTCGCCGGTTACAGGATCGGCATCAGAATCCACCGTGTCGTCGCTGCCCTGGTTGGCGGCGGTGAATTGATAGCCGTCGGGGAGGACGAAGCGAACCTTATAACTGGTTCCATAATACGAAAACAGGTAGAGACCTTCGCTGTCAGTGGTTGTTGTCTTCACCCAGCCACTGGAAGCGGTCCACAGCTCAACCGTCACTCCCGGCACCGGGGGCTCGTCAGAATCCTGAATGCCGTCGGCGTTGACATCGAGCCACACGTAGTCGCCAATCTTGGGCACAGTGATGCCCCAGGCACACGTAGCTGCGAACAATAACAAAATCCCCACCACCACGACTTCACGACTCTTCAGTGAAACCATTGGATATGTCCCCTTTGAGTAATTTGCGAGGCGGGCGGTGGCGTAGGCTACATGTGCCTCGTTTGAAGAATGCGACGTCTCCGACATCAAAAATGACCCCACCTCCGAGAACATTACGGGGGGATAATGCTCTCGCCAGTGAAACCGTTTTGCTGAACTATCTCCGTCGGATGGGAGGCTGGGGGGGCTAAATCATTTCCATCCGTTTATGCAGCAAGAATATAGCAACGCTGCTCCATATGTCAAGAGGAAATTTAACGTTTATTGGCATTTTTTCTTAACTGCCATATTTTATTGAGTCAATCTTGGGGAAAATATTGAGCAAGTTCTGAGGTTAACAGAGGATGCGTAGAATCAAACAGAAGTGGAATCGACGCCCGGGGGCTCCTGTCGTCCGACATCATCCATGTTCTACAGGCAGCCCCAATATACGTTGAGATCTGTGATGCAATGGCGGACAGCGCGTAAATTACGGGGCGATGATGCACACAGGAAGCGCAGTGGTGGATACCCGAAAAAACAGGAAGCAGGAGCAGGGGGCAAAGCGAACAATTCTCACCCGAAAACAACAGGGCAGAAGCTATTCGTCATCTTTTCGACGTCGGCGCAGGACGCCGATGGCGGCCAGGCCGAGGGTGGTGAGCACCAGTGTGCCGGGCTCCGGGGTATCAATGTCCGGGGGATCATCGAAACGAATGATGCCGTTTGTGCCGGTGGCGTCATTGCGGCAGCCCTCAACCCAGCTCATACCAACGGTATCGCCGGTGTGCAGCTCGGGGAGGATGCTCTTGGGCACGGTCACTTCGATGATATAGGTGGAATACAGTGTCTCCTGGTCGGTGCCAAAGTCGTAGGCGTAATAATCAGTCGTTACGTCATCCAGAAAGCTGCCACTGAAGCCGCCGGAATAGTCGGGGTCGAAGTTTGTCAGCTCACCCTGGCCCTCAACCGCGAGAGTGGGGGAACCGGTGTACCAGTCCGAGTTGGCGGTCCGGTAGAAGTCGGTCCCCACCGTCGTACCGCCTGATGTGGCGTCCCCCGATGTCTGGCGGTTCTCATGGTTGAGATTGACGCCGTAGTCATAGGAAAAACCGTCATCGTACGGCGTGTTAAGGCCCAGGTCTATGGCAAGGTCGCCGCTGACAACAAGATTGTTAAAGCCACTGCGAGTTTCGGTATATCCGGGAGCGGGATCGAATGAGGTGATAACGCAGAAGTAGAGATTATCGTAATCATCGTCGAAATACAGAGCTTCAACATCGTAGGGCTCGCCGCCGCTGGGCTCCAGGCCGGTGGCTCCGAGGTCACTTCGTTGTTCGACGTCTGTATCGGACCAACTGCCGAACCAGTCATCTACAATGTAGTCCACCGTGTCGGTGTTTTTCGTCGGGGCGTAGCTCGATCCCAGCATCGGTATGGTTTCTACGTCGCGATACGTATCAGTAGCACTGTTGTCAGGGTCAAGCTGCAGTGACACCCCAAAGTGCTCATCAAGCAAATATGCTGACGCAGAACCGACGAGGACGAAACACAGCATTCCGATAAGAGCCACTCGCAGGATGGACATAGGGCGAATAATCCTCCATAAGAACAACCGAACTGTTAAAAAATGGCCAACACAGGAAGAGTATATCGTCGCTCTGAGAGAAAAGCAAGGCTTTTTTTGTTTTTTTTGAAATATTTAACAATGATCGATTTGCAGGTTTCGCCTGCCTCGTACAGGAAGGTCAGACTATGACGATTACTCTGCGAGGTGATCTGTATGGAGCGCTGGTTTCTGCTCGTTATGGTGGTTATGGCAATCGTGATCTGTCAGAACCTGTTTGCCGCCGACGAACGGGTTGCCTACAGCCCTGATGTCGTTGGAGTCAACCGAATATTTCTGGTCGCTCTCAAGGTTCCTGCAGGTGTCGGTGAGCTGCAGGTGAGCGTTCCGGACGCCGTGGAGATGTTCGACCGAACGCCACTGCCGCCGGATGGTGAGCTGAGGAAGTACTATTTCAGGAGCCTGAAGCCCGTAGAGGAGGCCAAAATTGTTTTTGCCCATCCCGATGGTGACATCACAATCCCTCTCGAAATCTGGTCTTTCGAGGATCTGCGGGAGTTCCGGGAGCTGAAGGGGCACCAGCTTCCCCGCCGGTGGCCGCTGGGTGAGGAGCTGCCGGAGCTCAAGCAGGAGCAGACGATTACCACCGACGCACTCAGGGAGCGCATGAAGGACCAGTCGCCCTCCGGCAGCCAGTACCTGGAGATGGATGACGAAACGATATGGAACATGCAGCCCGACAGCACCATCCCCCGGTGGCACTGGACCAATGTGCAGGCCGGATGTCCCGTCCACGGAACCGAGATATATAAGGGAAGAGCCTTCTATCCGTGGGAAAATGAGAAGGGTGCAAAGCTGCGCAGCTATACCGCAGGCGTTCCGTACCAGTGGAAGATCAAGTGCCCGGTGGGGGGCGAGTTGTATCCGTCCAATGATTTCGCAAACGGTGACATGACCGGCGGGGAGTTCCCCGACGACGGCATCGGCGGTGGCTGTGAGTACGAGGGAGAGCGCTACGGATTCATCGCAGAGATATGCCAGTCATACTGTCACCAGATGCTCAGAGTGGCTCCGGCGTGTGCCGACGGATACATGGCCACCGGCGATATCCGCTACGTCCACAAGGCTCTGGTCGCGATGTCGCGACTGGCCGTGGAGTACGCGTACCTGGCGACCATGACCCACCACCGGCACCGCAACAGCCGCGAGCAGGTCACGCGCCTGGGCCAGAGCCATTTCTCCG
>JAWODS010000389.1:0-20362 GCA_046483205.1 Armatimonadota bacterium
TCGGCGGACGACTGCGTATCATTGGTCGGAGCCGTCCACGTCGGATTCTGTGCGGTTGCGTTATCGAAACTCCCCGCCGGGTTGCCGGTGGGATCCTCCGCCGACCAGTGGTAGCTCAGGGCGTGGCCGTCGCTGCACTCGGCGCTCACCGTACACTGCACATCGCCTCCCGAACCGACTGGATTCGGATCCCCCGACGGCCCCGCGGTGATGGTGACCCTGTGATCTGGATCAAGCCCCTGGCGAACGAAAACGTCACGATAGCCATTGGTATCATTCGATACCAGGTTGGTTGCTTTTGAATCAAAGGCGATACTCTGACCGTGCAGGCTGATTGCTGACATATAACACGAGCCGTTGGCCTGGTCTCCTCCGTTTGTGAGACTCACTCTGACGGTGCTTCCCGTGACGCGGTCAAAAACAAAAATATCATCTTTGCCGTTGGTATCCCCACTGACGAGGTTGTCGGCACCGGAAGCAAAAACAATGTATCGCCCGTCTCCGCTGATGGAGGGAAAAAAGCTGTAGGCATTGCCCTGCACGCCTCCGCTACCCACGCTCACGCGGGTGGTGGTACCGGTGCTGCAGTCGTGGAGAAATACATCCACCTGGCCGTTGGTATCCCCCGGAACGAGGTTGTTTGAGCTGGATTCGAAGGAGACGAACTGACCGTCATCACTGATCGAGGGATAGTCGCCTCCGTCCGCGCCCTCCGAGCCGGTGCTGGAGACGCTCACTCGTGCTGTGGTACCGGCTTGCCGATCACGAACGAAAACGTCATCAGCATCGTTGGTATCGTTTTCGACGAGGTTGTCCGACCACGAGCCAAAGGCAACGTAGCGGCCATCGGCACTGATGTCGCAGTAACCCACAATCCAACTGTTGCCCTGCACACCGTCGCTGGAGACGCTGACCAGCTCTGTCTCGCCGGTGGAGAGATCGTGGACAAAAACGTCATCCTGAGCGTTGTTGTCCTCGGCAACGAGATTATCAGCGCTGGATGAAAAGGCAACAAATCTTCCGTCATCACTGATAGCAGGCCCAAAGCTGTGGCCGTTTGCCTCGCTCCCGTCCGGAGCCATGGTGATTCGTGTTGTCTCGCCGGCGATGCAATTGTGGACGAAAATATCACTCACGCCGTTCGTATCCCCGGCCACCAGATTACTGGCGGGGGAATCGAACGCCACATATTGCCCGTCAGCACTTATGGCCGGAGCATGGCTTTCGAGGTCTGCGGCTCCTCCCCCTGCGGCCAGGCTGACGCAAATCGTCTCGCCCGTGACCACATCGTGACGGTAGATGTCCTGACGGCCGTTGGTATCGGCGGCAACAAATGACGCTCGTGACTCGAAGGCAACATATCGCCCGTCAGCGCTGATCGCAGGCCCCGAACTTTTATCGCCTCCCTGGCTGCCATCGGTAGCGACACTGGCGCGGATGGTCGCCGCCGGACAGACTGATAGTGCGACCAGGGAAAAGAGAAGCGTGGTTACAATTGTCAGGAAGGCTGCAACACGGCTGTGTCCCCGGACCATAACGTCTCCCCCGTTTCGAGCAATTCACTTTCATCTGCTGTCTTCCTAGTGTGCCCAAAATTGTTGTGCAATGCTACCGAATCCGCGCAAAAACTGCACAAGCGGCCATCAAGAGTTGCGCAAGCTATGTTATAAATATAGCATAGTGCAGTATTGTATGATATCGTATGTATTTTAGTGGAAAACGGGTATCTGTTGCCATCCCAACTGGATTGGATCGACGATGTTTTGCCACCACCCCTGCGAAACGTCTTCCTGACGAACACGAACCCTGCGACACTGAGATTTTACAGACGCTGCTGTACGTCGTGGCCCTGAAGCCATTTTCACTCCAACAGCACAAAAAAAGGTCCTCCCCTTTTCGGGAGGACCTTTCGTAGCTCGATTGATATCCGGGGCGCCGGCTTATTCGCGCTCGTATGGCTCCAGCTTTTTGTCGATGAAATGCTCCTGGAAAACCGGATAGATCGGCAGATCGTGCTCGGTGGGACATGCAGCGCCCTGCAGCAGTGGCCTGGCGTATTCGATGAATTCATCAGTGACGCCGTTTTTGTCGGCATTGATCCACTCTTCGGGCACGAGCTTCGTCTCCCCGGCGACACTCATCAATGATGTGGTGTCAACCTCGAACTCAAACGGCTCATTGTTCCTGCGATCGATGGTCATCATGACATCTGTTTCGCCATTCACCGCGTGACTCACAGCGGCCCGGCCCACTGCATAGGCCTCATCGAGGTCCACCTGTGAGGCGCAGGGTGCATAGGCGCGCTGGAGATTGCCCAGCTCATCGTAGCGACAGCGAACACCGAGGTCTTTCTCCAGCATGTCAGCAAGCGCTCTGGCAACTCCGCCGAGGCGCGCATGGCCGAATTCATCGACTTTCTCGGATGTTTTGGCAATGTCGCTTTCAGAGAATGAAAAGCCCTCCGAGACAGTCACGACGAGATAGCCCCATCGCTCAAACTCGCTGTGGCAGTCCTCGAGGAACTTGTCGGGATCGACTTCCACCTCCGGCAGATAGACGAGATGAGGGGCCATACCGTCTTCGCGGCGGCCAACCTGCGTTGCGCCTGTCAACCATCCGGCATCGCGTCCCATGATCTCGACGACCTCACCGGTTCCGAATGCCAATGCGTCGCGGGCGACTGTCTGCACAGCGGTAGCTGCAAACCGGGCGGCGCTTCCGTACCCGGGGCAATTGTCTGTGATGACCAGATCGTTATCGATGGTCTTGGGGATGCCGATAACCTGCATGTCCCAGTCGCTTTCCTTTGCGAGCTCGGAGATCAGGTGGCAGGTGAGCTGCGAGTCATTTCCGCCGTTGTAGAAGAAATACCGGATATTATGAGCCTTGAAGACCTCCATGCAGCGCCTGAGGTCCTCGTCATTGGGCTTCAGCCTGCAGCTTCCGAGGGCGGCGGAGGGGGTGAGCTTCATCCTCTCAATGAGACCGTCGTCCTCTCGAAAGAGATCGATCATGTTCTCGTTCAAAACACCATCGATGCCCCTGATTGCGCCGAAAAAACGATCTATTTCGGGATGTTTTTCAGCTTCCTGAATGGCTCCGACCAGTGATGCATTAATGACGATGGTCGGCCCGCCGGATTGGCCGATACACGCATTTCCTTGCAGCGCCATATTGTGTCATCCTCCTGTACGTGGTGCAAATCGCGGTCTGCAATATCTCTCACTTTACGATTGAGTATATCATCCTAATAACATGCTTGCAACGCACACCAGCATTCCACCCCGGTGTATCGCTGCCATGCGTTTCTGCTGCCATTCAGTGCGGCGAAGGTGGCGCGCCTGCCAGCGATTTTCCCACAAGCACTCGTTGGTTACCAAACGAATGCGCCAGATTTTAGCCATCCTCGCCGCGGAGTTCATCGAGTTTCTTTTCGATTTCCTCGATGCGTTCCATCAGTCTGTTCTGCTTTCTGGCGTTGATCTGCCGCAGGCATGCCGCTTTCTGGGCCTCTCGAGCGAGTTCCTCAAACTCGCGTTCCAGCTCCTCTCGTTCTGCCTTCAGCTCTTTGACACGCGTTTCGGATTGCATCTCCCTTGCCCCACCTCCAGCAAAGTTCGCACAGTGCAGATGTTTTAATGCCTCGAGGTTGTAATACCACTATATTAGAAAATCTGAAGACTGACAACCTCGATGCATCGAACGGTCCGGGGGTATCTGCCGCTTTTTATGAGAGGCCCAATGGCGGCTTCTCAACCTGCCGGAGAGATGAAGCTTTCAGGGCGCGCAGCAGGGTCGCATTGTGGCTGCGCGCGACGCGCAGATCAGCAGTGTCGGTCCAATTGCTCCGCACGCGTTCGTGCTGCCCTGGCTGTTCGTGTCAGTCTTCGACAGGCTCAAAAAAATCTTTCCCGACACCACAATCGGGGCACGTCCAGTCATCGGGAAGATTGTCGAAGGAGGTTCCGGCTTCCACGCCGTTGTCAGGATCGCCCTCTGCCGGATCATAGATATACTCGCAGGCTGTGCATTGATACTTTTGCATGGGTTGTCTTCCTCGTCATATTGAGATTTCCGTACGCTCTACAGTGTACTGCCTGTGAAGAATTGTGCCAAGACCGGGGATATGTGGCTGATCTGCCTTCGTCAAAAAGGGCCGGCATCGGTGATGACGCCGGCCCGTGGTGTTCCGGATGCGCTCGGTTAGCCGTGACAGCATTCTTTGAAGCACAGGAACCAGTCGAGGCAGTAATAGTCCTCGCCGGCGCCGGTGACGCGCTCGTCGGCAGTTCCGCACGAACCGGGCGGAGGAACGATGACGTCTTCGCCGAGTTCCCAGTTGGCGGGGGTGGCGATGTTGTACTCGTCGCTGTGCTGCATGGCAACGAGAATCCGCTTGATCTCGTTCATGTTGCGGCCGTTGGAGGCCGGGTAGTACAGGATCGCCCGGACAATGGCGTCGGGATCCATGATGAAGACGGCGCGGCAGGCGTGAGTGTCATCGGCCGCCGGATGGAGCATGCCGAACTTCGTAGCGACATCCATCTTCAGGTCCGCGATGACCGGGAACTTGACCTCGACGTTCTTCATCCCATTGAACTCGATGTCTTCTTTTATCTTCCGCAGCCACGCAATATGGCTATAGTTGCTGTCGATGGACAGGCCGATGAGCTCGCAGTTAAGCTCCTTGAACTCGTCCTGCATGCTTGCAAAGGTCATGAACTCGGTGGTGCACACCGGTGTAAAGTCGGCGGGATGGGAAAACAGAATGACCCACTTGCCCTCATAGTCCTCGGGGAAGTTGATTGTTCCCTGGGTGGTCTGTGCGGTGAAGGCAGGGGCCTTTTCACCTATAAGCGGGATGTTCGGGCCTTCGTTTTGAACTTTTTCCTCGTCACACATGTGAATTGTCCTTTCGTCTTATGTTTGTATGTTGTGGCCTCCCCGATGGGAGGTCAGTTGAAACCGTACGGTTCAGATTTGTGGCTATTCTTCTTCACCGGCGGGCATGGTGAATGGCACCGGGCGCTGGCCGACTTCTTTGTCCAGCATATACACGCCGTTGCCGGTATCGGCGACCATCTTGACCTTCTGAACCATCTCGTCGGCGGAATCTTCTTCCTCCACCTGCTCCTCGACGAACCAGCTCAGCATCGGCATGCTGGCATAGTCTTTGAGTTCGTGTGCGAGGTCCATCAGATCGTTAATGCAGCCGGTGATGTGCTGTTCGTGCTCGAAAGCGGCTTCAAAAACCGACAGGGTCGACTCGAAATCTGAGGGGGGCTCTGCGATGGACTGAAGCCTGACGCGCCCGCCGCGCTCCAGGATGTGATTGTAAAACTTCATCGCGTGGATCATTTCTTCCTGGGCCTGCGCCGTCATCCACGTGGCAAAGCCGTCGAGGTTTTCGTCGGCGAAATACGCCGCCATGGACTGGTACAGATACGCCGAATACATCTCCTCATTGATCTGGTCATTCATGGCCTGTTCCATCTTTGGGTCAATCATGGACGATTCTCCGTTTCATCGAGGGAATTCGTGCAGGGAGGCCTATAGGACAACTGACACGGTCTTTTGTATCCGCATGCCCTCCGCTGTGCACGGTTTCCGGCGTGTGATTGTCGAACCATAAAGACAGCACATGAAGAAAAGGAGTTCATTATTCTACAGATTTTTTTCGATACCACTTTTAACTCCAGGCCATGTTGATAAGAGGGATCATACGCTCAAATGCGCTTCTTTCCAGCTCCGCCGCTGCCAGGAGGCGCTCGGCCCATTCACCTCGCACCTCGTCATCTCGCAGGCGATCGGCAGCCGCCGGAGAAGATATTGGCGGCCTGCGTGTTTCCAGTGTCTCGCACACGCGCTCGTACAGATCGGCGATCTCCAGAAATGGTTCGCGCATCAGTGGAAGCTCTTCAGCGGCCTCTCGAAAGCAGATCACCGCCGCATCGCGCGCGTCCACCAGCAGCTCGGCGAACCATTCATGTCTCAACAGGCGTTCATCTCCGTCGGAGCCCTGTGGAAAAATACCGCTGTCCCCCATCGCCTCTGCCCACTTCAGATATGCGGCGACCGGACCGCCTGCCGAAGTACCAATCTCCACAGCATCCTCCAGAGCCGCACGAAACATCTCTTCGAATGGTCCGGGAGACGTTCCCTGACCGAACAGGACCGCGAGGTCACCTCCGGAGGACATCTTCAGCTCCTGCGGCCCGGGGGCGAAGACAAAGCCGTGCCACTCTCCGCTTCCCTCATCAACGCCATAAACCAGGCTCCAGTCCACCGTCTCATCGTTCCAGCGATACGCCAGGACCGGTCTTTCGGCCTCGATTTCAGCCGCCACTGACTGTGTATCGGGCACTCCGTTCTGTAACGTGGCCTCGGGATATCCGATATGCGCGAGAGTTTGCAGGAGACGTCGCCACCGGCTCCTGATGGCTGCTTCCGGCGCGAAATCGGGGTCGAACTCGAGCATAAACGCGGCGTTGAGCGTCCCCATCAACACGCCGTAGGAGACGTCCCGCCCCATCGTCAGCAGCGCCGATTGCAGGCAGACCGCAAGGCCACACCGCCCGGACAGGTCGGATAGTGGCACCCGTCGGTCGAGTCCGATTGTCTTCACACCTCGTCCATCCGGTGCAGTATCGAAGAGTCGTCTGCCGGGCATAAAGCCCCCGTCACCTCATTCGTAGCACTATTCGTCCCGGTCGTGCTACTTCCTTCGCCGGGCACGAAAATTGCAGTGATTATCCCCGGACTCAGTCGCCTCTCATTTTCGCAAAAACAACACCGGGAATACGGGAGAGACAGCATGAACGAAACACAGAGCGACCACAAAAATCACAGTCAGCCGATCGCCGAAATCAACCAGTGTCTGCACGGGATCACCAGCGATCTGCAAATGTTCATTGCTGATACGCAGTCGCCAGGGGACGATCCGCTGCACGACATTTCCGCCAAGCTTTCGCGTGTCGCAGATGACCTCGACGACCTGACCACCAATATTCGCACACCTCGCGCTGCCTGACACGCCCGCCGCGATGACCGGTCATGGCTCAGGCAGGCACGGTCTTACCGGGAAGATCGTGCCTGTCTGTCTGCTATTACAGCCCGAGGTCGTCCGAAATCTCCTGCATGGCTCCGAGCACGACACTGATATGCTCCTGCAAATCCACGCCGAGCTCCTCTGCGCCGGTACGAATATCCTCGCGGCTGACGCTGGCGGCGAAGGAACTGTCCTTCATCTTTTTGACCACCGATTCGACTTCGACGTCGGCGATTCCGTCTGGATGAACGAGCGCTGTGGCGACGATCAGGCCGGTCAGCTCATCCACCGCGAAAATCGCCTTCTTCATGTCGGTGTCTCGAGGCTCGCCGGTGTGTGGTGCGTGTGCCAGGACGCCCTCGATGATCTCCTCCGGCCAGCCCCGTTCGCGCAGGATTTCAACACCCTTGAAGGGATGGTCTTCCAGGTCCGGGTACTTTTCGTAATCGAAATCGTGCAGGATCCCGACCATCCCCCACGTCTCCTCATCACCGCCGAACCTGCGGGCGTAGGCGCGCATGGCGGCCTCGACCGCCAGAGCATGTTTGATAAGATTCGGGTTTTTCGTGTACTCTTTGAGCAGTTCCATCGCATCGTCGCGGGTCATATTGGTCCCTCCGTCATCACTGCACAATCACTGGCCCATCATCGGGTGGAGCGGTTTCGATGAGCCGGAATGCAAAAGGGCACGTCCTGGCGTTAACATTTCTTCTTGTGTACTGCATCATCCTGTTTTTGGCACTAATATTTGGGGGGATGCCGTACCAGGATGACACCGGGCGTGAAACAGCCCCGCAGATGGAGTATTACGCCAGGTGGCTCAAGCAGGGGCATATCCCGGTGTGGAACCACGAGGTTGGCTCCGGGTACTACCAGCACGCCTCCGGCCAGAGTGCGATGTATTATCCACCTAATCTCCTGCTGTATCGTATCTTCCACTGGACGGTTGCTCTGCGGTTGTCGCTGTTTTTGCACGTTTTCGCAGCGTGTGTATGGGTCTATTTCATCGGGATTTTGCTGAAGCTACGCTCACGCACGGCACTTCTTCTGGGGCTGTGTGTCGGCGGTGGTGGAGTTATGGCCGCTCACCAGCTTCACCTGAATATCGTGCTGGGGCTGTCCAACGGCTTTCTGGTGGCCCTCGCCGCCATCTGGTGGATGCAAAAAGATTCGGGGCTCATGGCGTGTCTTGCAGGCATCGCAGCCGTCGGTCTCGCGCTGCTCGGAGGACAGCCGATGTACGTGTGGCTGAGTGCGCTGCTTATAGCAGCTCTGTACGTCGCCGCATCGAAATCCGAAGAAGTCAAAGTCGAAACGCCGCTGCGGATGCTGGGGAAATCTATCCTCGTGGCAGGTGGCGGAATACTCCTAGCGGGCGTGCAAACCATCCCTCTTTTGCAGTACTCCCGGACTTTCCCCCGGCCCGAACCCGCCGGGCATTACGCCTTCATCACCGCCGGCAGCTTTCAGTGGTCGGATTTTTGGCATTTCCTCGTGCCGGCGACCAATCTCAAGCCCGTCGAGGGCATGAACTACTGGGAGACGCTGGGCTACATAGGCATCCTGCCGGTCGTCATCATCGCTGTCGGAATCTCCCGGAAGTGGCAGTGGAACCTCCGCACCCGTCTGGCGGTCATCCTCCTGGCCGCCGGGACGCTCCTGATGCTCGGATCGAACACGCCCCTGTATCATCTCCTGCAGCACATCTCGCCGTTTTCCATCTTCCGGGTGCCGGGGCGCTACGTTCTGCTGGTGAGCTTCGGGCTTGCGCTTCTGGCGGCGGAGGCACTGCAGTGGATTGAAGAGGACCGCCGGCGATTCCGACATCCATACGCGGGCTTTGCGCAGGGGATCGTGTTTACCCTGTTTATCATCGCCGGCCTTGTTGTCGGGGGAGACAACACGGCCATCGGTTCCGAACTGCTTGCGTTGGCTCTCATACTCGGATGGTACTGGGCCCTTCAAAATGCGAGGGACCGGCGTGTGTTCGTTTCCTTTGCCGTTGGGGCAACTGCCCTGCAACTGGCGGTGACGTGGTATCTGCTGAATCCGTCGGCGCCACTGCATTTCTGGACCGATGCACCTGAAGCAGCGATGGAGGTCCGGCAGCAAACCGAGCACTTCGGTGAGCGCGTGGCCTGCCTGCAGCCGGGGTCACCGTACTGGCCGCCAGAGGAGAAATCCGGCGATTCTCCCGACGACTGGCGCAACCGCCTGTCACACAATGCCTGCAGCGTCTGGGGCGTCCCCTCGGCGCTTGTGGGTGACGCCATCCTGCCGCTAAATCATCTGACCATCAACCAGCGCCTGCGTCAAACGCTCGATCATCCGGGGGAGCTGGCGGACTTTTGCACGCTGGTAGGTGTCTCCTGGCTCAGCACGCCCGGGCAAAAGCTCGGGAAGCCCTGGGAGCAGGATGACGAAATGCCGTGGCTGTGGCATAATCCCCATAGCGTCGGGGGCTGCTACATGACGCGGGATGTTCAGCCCGGGCCACAGGGCCTTCCAAGGCCAAAAAAGGTGGAGGGAGCGTACGATCTTCATCCGGTGCAATGCGAGGTGGTCGCCCCCGGACATCTTCGCATGAAGATGCAGTTCAAGGATCCGGGACATCTCTTCATCGTCCAGGGTGTATATCCGGGCTGGGGCTGTACGCTTGACGGCCGTCCGCATCGTATCGGCCCTGCACTCGGAGGACTGTCGTGGCATACAGAGGTTCCCGCGGGACATCACGTGGTCGAGCTGCGGTTCGAGCCGATGGCGCTGCAGATCGGCCTCATGCTGACACTGTTGGGCCTGGGAGTGCTTGCGATCCTGGGTGTGCTGCTGCGGGGACGGAGGAAGGAATGATTCGGTGGTGCCGGAGGGGGGATTCGAACCCCCACGGGCCGAAGCCCTTGGGATTTTAAGTCCCATGCGTCTGCCATTCCGCCACTCCGGCGTCGGGTGCAATAATATCATACAGAGGGTCTGAAGTCCACAGCGTGAGGGGTGCCTGGCACCCGCATTTGAGGGGGTCGCTTATGTCCAGAGAAAACATCGTTTTCCGCCCGATCGGGATCATACACACACCGTTCACACAAAGACCCGGAACGCCCATTCAGGGCGTCTTTCAGCCGGATGCCGAGGGCACGGTGGAGGTGTACGAAGAATTCGCCGATGGCCTGAAGGACATCGAACACTTCTCCCACATCTATCTGCTTTATCATCTTCACCGTTCCGAGGGCTATTTGCTTCACTGCAAACCATATCGTGATGACGAGGAGCGCGGTGTTTTCGCCTGCCGTGCTCCAAAGAGACCGAATCATATCGGCCTGTCGGTCGTCCGTCTTATTGAGCGGGACGGCAATATCCTGCGAATCGGCGAAGTTGATATTCTGAACGGAAGTCCCCTCATTGACATCAAGCCGTATGTGCCGAAATTCGATGCCCGTAGCGGCGTCTGCACCGGGTGGCTTGAGGAAAGCGAAGATCGCACCATCGCCGATGACCGCTTTTGAGCGACTTGAGCGATATTTGACTTGCCCGCAGAACTTTTCTGTAAGTATAATTGTCAAAGTAGATACAGAACTTTCATTATGATGAAAGCATTACACGGGCAGTTGCAATTGCAAACGATGGGCCGGTGGCCGCTTTGGTGTCTCAAAGCGGTGTGTTTTGTATGCCTCGTGTCCATGACATCCGCCACTCCGGCGGTGCCGCCGAATATGGAGCTTCCACAAACGTGGGGCGCCGGGGACCTGGCACAGCACTCTCCCGACGCTTCGTCTGCTTCATCGGACATATCGAGGGCTCCGCTGGTCATGCCGCACGGGCGCATCATTATGGGCAGTGGAACCATCAATCCCGCACGGTATCTGCAGCAGCGCGCGGCAGGCTCACAGTACACGATAAAGGCTCCCCTGGCCGGTATCATCGAATTCCTCCTGCGGCCCAACAGCTATTTCGATGCCGGACATCCCCTCCTGCACATATACGAGCCCGACATTCTTTCCGATCTCTCGGAGGCCGAGAGCGCCGCCCGCGCCTTCCGTGACAGCCCCTACACCATCCTTCAGTCTCAGCCGCCGCCCGGGGACTTTCCGCCCTCGTTGGTGGATGAGCCCGAACCGCAGCCACGGGCAGAACCTGCCGTCAGACCGCAGGAGCCAGAGCCCACCCGGCGCGTACAGGCGGGACTGAGCCAGAAGCCGCAGACCTCGGGGATCCAGCAGGAGCCGCCATCGGAGCCGCAGGATGCTGCACCTGGTGCGGATATTGAGAAAATGCAGACTGCCCTCGACGCCGCCAGCGCCGACCGGGGCGAGGCGAAGGCGCAGCTCAAGACGGCGGAGGACCAAATAGAAAGCCTGGTTCCGGAGCTTCAGAAAGCCAGGGACGACCTCGCGGCGCGCCAGGACCTGTATGACCGGGGTATCCTCGCCCGCAATGCGCTGGAGACCGCACAGGCACGAACCGATAAACTCTCCGCCCGGATGCAGGAGCTCACCGGCCGGCGTGAAAAGCTCCAGGCGTCTCTCGCTGCAGCGAACGACCGCCTGCAGGCCCTTCAGCAGAAGCTCGCCCGGGCCCGCGCAACCGCCGATGCAGCGAATAGGGAGAGACCCGCAACCGCGGCGGAGGACGAACCGAAAGCAGAGCGTGCGGTCAACAGCAGCGCCGTACCAAGGCAGCCAAAAACGACTGCGCCACAGAAACCTGAGACAAAGCCGGAGGCCGAACAGAAGCCGCCCTCACCCATGGTTATGCCGGAACATCAGCCGCAGGCGGACAGGAGCGCCACGCATTCTGATGAATCCGCCCGACGGCATGAAAGGCAGAGGAACCGCACAGCAGCCCCGGGCATTCCAAGAGTTTTTAACAGCCTCAGCGAGCCGAAGTGGGAGACCGTGTCCGCGCCGACCGAAGGATTTGTCACCGAACATCTCGCCGCAGATGGTGACACTGTCGCCGCCGGTGACGATCTGCTGCGTATTTCGAACACGCAGTGGACCCGGCTTTATGCGGACCTCGATCCCGAACATATCGGGTCATACCGCAAGGGAACACCTGTGGCGGTGGTCTTCGATGCCTATCCAGGCGTGCGGCTGGAAGGCTGGATCAGCGATCTTCAGCCTGTGCGCGACACCGGCACCATCCGCGCGGAGATGGTGGTGTTGTGCACCGCCGGCTTTTATGACGATGACGCATACGCGACCGTCCGCTGGCTTTCACAGTCCGCCCCGCTGAATATCGAAAACAGCAGTTCGGTGCTGGCTCCGGTCACCCGGGACGTTCCGGTCCTGAACGTCGGTCCGGATAGTGTGTATGCGATGCTGCCGATTGTTCCGGTGGAATACGGTCCGGCACGCGCCGTCGAGCCGAAGCGCGTTGAGGGGCAGTACGCAGGCTACATCCGGGCGGTGCCCCTGTCAGCGGACAGCGCGTTGACAGATACGCCCGAGGGGAAGGCGCGTCTTAAGGCGCTCAAAGAATGGCGGGCGAGCTTCACCGAGGGCATGACCACGGCCATTTTCGACAATGAATTGGTGCTTACATATCCGGCTGACGGCCGCGTAAACCGCGCTGTCGAGCGGATGGCGGCGGGACAGGTCAGCCACGCCAAAAACCGGTGTGCGCGGACGATGGCCGAGGCGATCGGATTCGGTCTCGGTGATGCCGCACAGTGGGCCAACCGGCTTCCGGCAATGGGCTACCTCCAGCGCGACGACGGCGTCGCCCGGCCGGGTGACATTCTGGTCTGGCCCTTCAGCTATGGCCCCGGCAACACCCAGCATATCGGCATTGCGGTCCTTCAATCGGGCCGCCTGATGCTTCTTTCAAACCTCGCGGGCCGCCTCGGAACCTCCGAGGTCCTCCCCGGTTATCTGGCCTTCCACCGGCCTGACCGGACTGCTTCCGCTCCTGAAAACTGACCTCCCCGCCTGCATCCCGTCATCACCTGTCGCACATTCTCGCAAAAAGTCCTCACCCTGCATGCAGGATTTCGCTACTGTCTGACGAATATTATAGGCAGCTTTCAGGAAAAATGACGCCGCTTCAGGGGGCGTCTTTCAATTGGTCAAGGGAGGAAATGGCAAATGCCGGATATTAACGTTGGTCTCGTGGGATACAACTTCATGGGCAGGGCCCACAGCAATGCGTACCGCCAGGTGGGGTTCTTTTTCCCGGAATTACAGCTCCAGCCCGTCCGAAAGGTCCTCTGTGGGCGGACGCAGGACGCAGTGGAAGCCGCGGCGGAGCAGTTTGGCTGGGAGGAAACCTGCTACGATTTCGACGAAATGGTTGACCGGGACGACATCGACCTCATCGACATCACCACCCCCAACAACACGCACGTGGAGATGGCGATCAGGGCGCTGGAGGCAGGCAAGCACGTCATTTGCGAAAAGCCTCTGGGAATGACGGTTGAGGAAACCGAGGCGGCGCTGGACGCGGCCAATAAGGCCGGGAAGGTCCACATGCTGTGCCACAACTATCGGCGGGCTCCGGCAGTGTGGCTGGCGAAGGAAATGATCGAGGCAGGCGTCCTCGGGGAGCTGTATCACTGGCGCGGCGTCTATCTGCAGGACTGGCTGCTCGATCCGGAGGCCCCGCTGTTCTGGCGCTGCCAGAAGGATATTGCGGGATCCGGTGCACTTGGCGATCTCATGGCACACAGCATTGATCTGGCCCTGTGGCTGGTCGGAGGGATCGAGAATATCACGGCATCCTGGCGGACCTTCGTCAAACAGCGCCCGAAGCTCGATGCCGCCGACACCGGGCTTGGTGGCAAAGGAAGCGCGGAGATGGGTGAAGTCACTGTGGACGACGCCACCGTCGCGCTGGCGAATTTCGAAAACGGCGTTCTCGGCACATTCGAGGCCACCCGCTTCGCACCCGGCCACCGCAACTACAACTGCTTCGAAATCAATGGCTCCAAAGGGAGCATCAAGTTTAATCTCGAGCGCCTCAACGAACTCGAATACTACAACGTCGAGGACGAATGCGAAGAGCAGGGCTTCAAAACCATTCTCGCCAGTGATGATTGCTTCCCGTTCCAGGGCCTGCCGGAAGGTGGCGCACGCTACTGGCCCGCCGGACACAACATCGGCTATGAGCACACCTTCATCAACACGATCTTCGATCTGCTGCAGGCTATTGCAAACGATGAAGAGGTCCATCCAAACTTCGAAGACGGCGTCGAGATTCAGAAGGTGCTGGCGGCCGTCGAACGCTCCTGCGAAGAGGGTGGCTGGCAGGACGTCTGAGTTCGACTCGCAAAAACACGACCACAAAGCATATTTCAGGGAGGAAGATGACCATGAAAATAGGTGCATTGAGTGCTGCATGGAGTGCGGATCCGCTGGAAGAAGTACTGGATTACTTTGCCGAACAGGGCCTGCAGACCATTGAGATCGGCACCGGTGGATATCCGGGTGACGCCCATTGCGACCCGCAGGCGCTGCTGGATGACGACGCTGCATGTGACGCGTTTGTGGAAGCCATCGAAAGCCGGGGAATGGAGCTGTCGGCACTGAGCTGCCACGGCAATCCCCTGCACCCTGATGAAGCCCTGGCCCAGGAGCACCACGAGGCGTTTGTGGCAACCGTGAAGCTGGCCAACAAGATCGGGATCACCGAGGTCAACGGCTTCTCCGGTCTGCCCGGTGGCTCACCGGCCGATAAGACACCAAACTGGGTCGTTGCGCCGTGGCCGGAAGACCATCTCGAAGCGCTGGAGTACCAGTGGGAGATCGCGACCGAGTACTGGAAAGATCAGAACGACTTCCTCGAGGAAAATGCCGTGAACATGTGCTTTGAGATGCATCCGAATTTCCTGGTGTATAACCCGGAGACATTGATTAAGCTCCGCAGGGAATGTGGTGACCGGATGTGCGCGAACTTCGATCCCTCCCACCTGTTCTGGCAGGGCATCGACGCCTCCGCAGCGCTGCGGTGGATTGCGGAGAGCGGTGACGTTGTCAAGCACTTCCACGCCAAAGACAGCCTGGTGTATGAGTGGAACAGCAAGGTCAATGGTGTGCTTGACACCAAGCACTATGGCGACGAGATCAAGCGTTCATGGATCTTCCGCACTGTCGGCTACGGCCACGGCCAGGAGATCTGGAAGGACATGATCAGCACGCTGCGGATGATCGGGTATGACGGCACACTCTCCATCGAGCACGAAGACAGCCTCATGACCGCAAATGAGGGCTTTGAGAAGGCGATCGCCTTTCTCAAGGAGACCGTCATCGAGGCGCTGCCCGGAGAGATGACCTGGGCGTAACATGTCGTGGGGGCGACAATGATATGGCCGCGTCTGCATTCGGGCGCGGCCATTTTTCTTTGCATTCCACATTCCGCCAACAGGAACTTTTGCGCCCTTGACGAAGTCCTTTATATTGAGGAATTATCCGCCCCTGTGGAGGGTGACATCATGCACCAGGCAGCCCCGGTCATTCTTGCATTGGCTCTCATTTTTGCAGTCACATGCGCCGCACAGCCCCCGGAGCCTCCGCAACCACCCGACCTGGAAATCCCCGAGCCTCCCACCATCGCCGATGCCCAAAAGGAGCTCGACACTAATATCCCCATCGGTCTGATTGAAACCGCAGAACGCCACCTCTCCAAGATCAGCCTGATGGTCGAGACACGCGAACTGACGCCTCAGGAGCAGGAGGAAATGGAAAGAGGTCACGCGGTTGGGGCACTTCTGGGCATTGAGGGGCGCAATTTCCTGGGTACCCTGCGAGACGCCGCCGCCGGGCTTGGACCGATCCAGGAGGCCGTCCGCAACCTCGAAGCCGGAAATGCGGCGGCTGCCATTGAAGGCTTCAGCGCCGCCGTGGCTGAGCTTCCCGACGCCAAAATCCTCCATTCTCTGCTCGCACGCGCCTATTCCGAAGCCGGTGATGAGGCGCAGGCATTTGAGCACCGGGCGATTTCTGCGGGCTCAATTCCGGCTGAGGATCGCATATTCATAGACCTGATCAACACCGTTGAGCCGCAGGACGAGGCGACTGATGATGAGGACGTCATCCGCATGCCCTCCGAACCTCAGGCTCCCTGCGTGGCGACCACTGCCCGCGGTGCCGCCGCCTCACTCCTCGCCGACCGCGATGAGAAAGCCGGTGAATTTCTGGCGGAGGCACGCAATGCTGATGTCTCTGACACCACCCGCGTCGAGCTGGCCGCGGCCGGTATGGTGGAGCTGGTCTCAACAGCCCTGCCACTTCTCGCAGAGGCCGAGGACTTCACGGGACGCAAAGAAATTGAGGAGAGCATCATACTGGCGGGGATTGCCACCTGTGACGGGCGCTGGGTCGAGGGCGCACTGTCACGGCTCTCGCAGGCTGATGCAATGACGCCGGAGGGTGAAAGCGGTGAGCTACTTCACGCCATGTACAGCCTCGCCCAGACCGTGCTTTCACTCAGCGATGGGCGCACGGCCGACATAGCGACCGTCGCAGAGAAGTACGATCTCCAACTCGTGAAGGCGTATCTGCAAAAATAGTGCGGGGATGTACAGCTATCGCTCATCCCGGGGCTTTTGACCTTCGTCCCGGGTGGCACCACCGGGGCCTCGGTACAAAGCGCCCAGGCAGTGAACGACACCCAGGCCCATGACGCAGACAAATACCAGGGCCACAAGGCGCGGGCGCATGTCCAGCCGCCAGGTGGCAAAGACCATCAGCGAGGCCACTGCTGCATACATTGCCAGAATCTTGAAATGTGGTGACACGTCTCAGCGCTCCTATGCGCGTGTTGTCGTCAATGTATTAACCCGGCGGACAAGTGCGTCCGCTGTCTCTATACTATCGACACCGACCCGAATCATCAAGCCCTCGGGCCGCAACTGCTCCACCAGCGTCTCCACCTCATCCGGTCCCGAGGCGATAAGCCACAGGCTTTTTCCGGCGTCCTGCACACGTTTTAAGTATGGCAACCACGCGCTTGTGGGTGGATTGCCGCTCCCGGGAACCCATTGTATCGCTTCTATGCCCGGAATATCCAGAAGCAGGTCCAGGTGTGGCAGGGCATCCGGCCCGTCGAGGTGGAAAACGGAATGGTCCAGGTACTCCGTCTCCATGCGGATGCCGTCCATGATGAACGCTTCCGACATCTCCGGCGATACCAGGGCCAGAAAATCGCACTGGCTGGTTGCCGTCCGTCCCGGCCCCCACGCCGACACAAAACCGGTCCCGCCCGGCTGAAGCTGGTGGTATATCGGAAAAAGCCGCTCATAATAATCGATGGTCGCCTGATCCAGCTTCTCCATGGCGGCGGCGACGGCCTCCGGATGATCCACGAAATCGTAACACAGCTCCTGCTGGCCGCGCAGTGCGGCAAGACAATCGGCACCACCGTGGCCGTCCGGCAGCGAGACGATGAACCTGCCGTGCGCAAATTCCAGCGCCTGCCGGCACATGCTCTCCATTTTTTGCCACCAGTGTGAAGAGAAATCCAGCTCCAGCGGTGGCAGGTCTGTGAGATCATCTATGCACGGGATCGCCCATGTGGTCGTTTCGTGAAACTCCAGTTCTGCGCCGAGATATGCGGCGAAGGCGTCCGGGCCCAGGTTGGGCATGTACATTGGAAAGGCCTCACCGCCGAAATAGGTGCAGCGCAGGCGTTCGTCGGTTTTTGCGAGCACGTAATCCATATCCAGCCACTGCTCCCGGATGCTGGAGGGCACCGGGATCTCCCGTGGCTCGTCTTTTGGGGCCGTGACCTGGATGCAGGCTCGGTCGATGACCGCCTGGTTCCACCACGCGATCATCCGTTCCTGCGCCCGTGCGAAATCGGGATGATATTCCAGTTCCATGTATGTCCCTTCCGAATGCTGATTGGGATGCGATGGCCGCTTCCCCGGGGACGTCCAGGGAGGATTCATTTTACACGCTGGCGCAATATATAGAAAGTCATTACGCACACAAAAGGGAGCGATTCATCATGACATGGCGACGTCCCACCGCGCTGGCAGTGATCGGCCTGGTCATCTGCGCAGCAATCGCAATTCTCATCCTGCCGAACAATGTCGCCGTGGCTGATGAGACGAATATGACGGGTATCATGGACCATCCATGCGTGCTGCTCAATCCTGAGGCAATCCCCCACCTTCGAGCCAAAGCCGCCGATATGAAGTCGAACCGCTTCGGCTTCAGCACCGGGGAGATCTGGCACAACATCCAGGCAAAGGCCGACCGGTTCCTCAACGCGGCCCCCTATCACTACTCTGTCAAAATCCCGATGCATGGGGGTGCAGAAGGGCCGGTGTGGGAATATACGCTCAGTGACAAAACACCTCCACGCCACGACGACACCCCGCACTACCCACCGTGGACGGCGATGACGCAGGAACAGCGCGATGATGCCATCACCGTGCGCATCAAGTACCTGTCCATGGCGTACCTGGTGACAGGGGAAACGAAATACGCCGAGCGGGCAAAACAAATCGTCATGCACCTCACGCACTGGGATTATTGGACTGACCGGAGCTACACTGCCGGGCGGACCAGGGCGTGCCTGGACACCGGCCATCTCACCAAGTGCGTGGGGCTGTTTTACGACTGGTGCTACGACACTCTCACCGATGCCGAGCGGGCACAGATCCGGGAGGCCCTCATTGAAAAGGGGCTTGCCATGTGCGCCGCCGATCTCTCGCGCTATCAGCCGGAGACCAACGGTTACGCGGTGTTGACCAGCGGCCTGGCCTGCGGGGGTCTGGCCGTCCGTCCCGAGGATCCCCGGGGCGGAGAATTTCTGCAGACCGCCATTGAGGCCACGCTGAACTCCTTCTCCATGTCCGGGGAAGACGGGGGCCTGTTCGAGGGTCCCATGTACGGCACATATCTCATGGACAACTTCGCACACGTGCTCGATGCCGTGACTGCCGCAGATGTCGAATCCGGGCTTTTTGAGCACCCGTTTTTACAGACCCTCGACGAATACGTCATCTCCAACATGACCCCTGACGGAAAAGTCATGCCGTGCTTTGGGGACGGCAGCCCGACGCGTGGGTATCCCGAAACAATGTCTATCCTGGCCAACCGGGGCCACCACGGCGCCGCGTGGTACCTCGACGAAATCGGGGCGCTGCGGCCGACCACCATTCACCAGTTCCTGCGGTTCGATCCCGACGTATTGCAGATCGAGCAGCCCACCTTCAACCCGTCTCGCCCCTTCGTCGATATCGGGCTGGCTATCCTGCGAGACGGCTATGAACCTCACAGGCCCTATCTCGCTCTGAAGTCGGGGCCGTGGGACAATACCATCGGTCACCTGCATTATGACCATAACGCTTTTGTGCTCAGCTACCTGGGCGAATGGCTGATCAGCGACCGCGGATATCGAGCGCGCTATCACGCAGCTTCGACCAAGTTCTCTCTCGGCACCATCGGCCACGCCTCGATGGTCATGGACATCGACGAAGAATATCTGAACAGCACCGAAGTCCCCGCTTCCGGCCACGACCAGGTGACGCGAACGGGCGGGAAAATTGAGCAATTCTTCTCCTGCGATGCGTTCGATTACGTCGCGGCCCAGGCGGCGCCGGCATACAATAAAGAGACCACGGTGCTGGACGACTTCACCCGCCGCATCTTCTACTTCAAGCCGTACATGTATGTGATGGCCGACACCATCAGCGCCCCGGAGCCCCACAGCTACAACATTCTGCTTCAGGCTGCGCCCAAGAGCATCGTCAAACAGCAGGACGACCGCTGGACGATTGACGCCGGCCGGGCCCGTCTCAACTGCTGGACGTTCAGCCCGCAGGGTGTGACGACGGAGGCACTCACCTTCCCCGACGCCGAAAGATACGGCTACTTCATCCGCGCCTACACGCCTTCGAAGACGTCCGCGGAGTTCATGACCGTCATGTATCCGTCGGTGGGCGAGGACACCGGGTTGCCGGTCAACGCAGGCTTCGAGCGGGGAATGGTCGGATGGCATCCGCGTTCGAACGAGGATCTCCCGAACCACGTGATCGACGAAGAAATCACCCGCACGGGTGACAAATCCGGCCGCATTGATGGCAGCGGCTATTACTACTCCTCTCACATGCCCTGCGAGCCAGGAGTGACGGTCAAAGCCAGTGCATGGCTCCGCACAGAGAGCAACACCGAGGGCGGCGGCTACCTGGGTATCTACTTCTACCAGGGCGGCGACTGCTTCAAATCGGCGAACACCGACAGAATCGGCCCCGAGGGGTGGACAAAGGTTGAAAACGAGCTCGTCGCGCCGGAAGGCACCGAGAGCGTGCGGATCGGGCTCAACTACTTCGGAGACGGGGTTGGCTGGTGGGATGATGCACTCGTGGAGATCGAG
>JAWODS010000410.1:0-4500 GCA_046483205.1 Armatimonadota bacterium
ACCAAAGGAGGTTACCAACAGTAGATTTGTTTAGGTGGAATATCATTTCACATAAAATAGAATTCAAGGTTTTTTTGAATTAGAAGTTGAAGAATAAATTAAGACATCACATACTGCATTTCTTTGGGACACTAATTTGAGAAACTCAGGAGATTGCAGGGCAATTGCAAAGTCACCTGTATTAACTTAAATAAGCATCCTAACCATTTGTTTGATGATTATTAATACCTGAGTTTCTCATTTGTCCGAATTTCTGCTATTTTTACGGGTAAATTTGTAATTTTTGGGACACTAACCGGTTTAGAAAACAAGAAATACGATCATCCTACTTTCGATGTAAATCAATACACTAACTAAGTATTTCAGGTCGGATTTTCATAAAGAAACAACATTAGATGACGAAAACACTCTTAGAAATCATGATACGTCCTTAGAAGTACCCAATTTTCTGGTTACGGATCCATGAAAACCTCATAAACCTGGGTATTAATAAAGTAAAGACCAAAGGAGGTTACCAACAGTAGATTTGTTTAGGTGGAATATCATTTCACATAAAATAGAATTCAAGGTTTTTTTGAATTAGAAGTTGAAGAATAAATTAGGAGCGACATCGGGGTGGCCGACCGCGCCGAGGTAGATCGCGTCCATCTCGCGCATCTCATTGAGGACCGAGTCGGGCAGGACCTCGCCGGTCTTCTTGAAGCGCTCTCCGCCGATGTCGTACTCGACGGTCTCGTACTCAACGTCATAGATATCGGCGGCGACTTCAAGGACCTTCAGGCCCTCGGCAACGACCTCGGGGCCGATCCCGTCGCAGGGAAGCAGTGCTATCTGGTGCATTCGGGGATTCTCCTTGGGGAACAAGTTGCACAAAAAGCCGCCGGGGACTGCCCCGGCGGGTAGTACGCACGGTTTTTCGATCGCCGTAAAGATTATAGCAAAAGGTAGCACCGGCTGCAAAGAATATGCGGGCAGCGGGCGCAGACGCAGACTGTCGGTGGCTGACCCCAGTTACGTGTTCGAGGGAACCTTCGCCCCGTGTCTGGAGTCCAGGCGCCCTCGCCTGGACGCCGTTTCCGCCTCAACGCCGACCTGAGACGACTCTCCGGGCGAGGGCGCCCGGAGTCCGGGTTCTTTGCTGAACGCTGCTGCTGCGCCGACAATCTCAGGATACACCCCGGGCAGCGGGCGTGTTCTGCGAATATCGGTGCAATGCGACTCGGACGCAGGAAGGGCCGCGGGCAGAAGACGCGGACCCCGGGCGCCTCGGTCACCCCTCGGGCCGCTGGCTGTCCTGTGCTTCGCGGCGGTCCTGGAAGCCCTCGTCGTCGCGCTGCAAGCCGCGGACGCGGAGGGCTTCGTGCAGGCAGCGCAGCTTCACTGAGCTTGTGCGGTCGAGCATCTCGCCGTCCACGTGGACTTCGGCGTCGCGTTCCAGCGTCAGCGTGTATTCCGGCGCAGCGTGACTGACGACCATCGACTCGCTCGGCGCCTCGGCGATGCCCCGCAGCCAGCGGAAAAGCATGCGCCAGCCAGGGGCCCTGGTGATAACTTTCGCGCTGAGGTCGCCATGCACCGGATCGCCGACATAGCCGCCCGCCGCCTGGATCAGAGACTTGAGCGGCATGTTCGAGAAAAGCGCGGAGATCATCGGACCCTCGTAGACGACTTCGTCACCAGCGCGGAGAGTTACGTTCTGAGGCTCGACCTCCCGAAGCGCGCTGAAGCCCGCGATGAGATACGCGAAGCTGCCGAGGCCGCTCTTGTCATCCTCGGTCTTCTCGGCGGCCACCGCCGCAAACCCGACGCCCACGTGGACGGAGAAAAGCTCTCCCTCACACTCGCCAAGGTCCACGCGCTCCACAGGCTGCTCGATCATCCACCGGGTGCGCTTCTCGATGTCGCCGGCGTGCGGGCCGAGTGCGCCCACCAGTCGATTCGCGGTGCCGCCAGGCAGCGCCCCGAGGATCGCTTCGGCATCCATCAGCGGGCGGAGACAATCGCGGACGGTCCCATCACCGCCGATCACCCAGATCTCGCGGAAGCCCGCTTCGAGCGCCTCCTCACAGGCGGGGCCAGCGCCCTCCTCGGGGTCAGTCTGATAGCTCACGACCTGGATGCCCCGCTTGTGCAGCACATCCGCGGCCACTGCAAACTGCTGATAGCCCTCAGACTTCCCGGAGACAGGATTGACGACGAACGCGACTTCCTCCATCGCTCCTCACCACCTCAATGCACCCGCCATCGACAGTTTGCGTTGACACCCTCAGTACCACCCGTACTCATCCAGCGCCTCGACCAGCGCGAGGATGTTCTCGGCCGGCACGTCCGCCTGGATGTTGTGAGACGTGTTCAGCACATAGCCGCCGCCGGGTGCGAGGTCGTCGATCCGCCGGCGCACCTCGTCCTTCACGTCCTGCGGGCTGCCGCCGGGCATGACGTGCTGGGTGTCAATCGCACCCCAGAAAGTCACCGCGTCGCCGAACTCGCGCTTGAGCATCGCCGTGTCGCCCATCTTCGCCGCATTCACCTGCACCGGGTTGAGGATGTCGATGCCCGTCTCGATGATGTCCGGCAGCAGGTCCACCACCGAGCCGCAGGTGTGGAAGAATATCTTCGCCTGCGGCGCGGCGCGCTTGATGGCCTCGTGATACCGGATGTAGCGCGGAGCCAGCAGGTCGCTGAACCACTCCCGGCGGATCATCGGGCCCTCCTGCAGCCCGAGGTCGTCGCCGTTGTAGAAGATATCCACCCACGGGCCGACGCGCTCAAGCACCGCCTCGGCGTATTGCACTTTCAACTCGACCACATGATCGAGGATCGCCTCGGTCACGTCGGTGTTCACGATCAGGTTCATGTACCCCTGGTCGTAGCCCTGCAGCCACAGGACAAGCTCCAGCATCCCCGAGCCGAAGCCGCCCACGATGACAGGATAGTCGCCGGACTGCTTGATCTCGCGGCAGGCGTCTTCGATGGCGTCAAGGTCAAGCCCGGCGAGCGGATCTGGCCAGTCGTACGCGTCGATCTCCGCCACCGTCTCCATCCCGGCCAGCGGGAACTCGAACATATCGTAGTAGAGGCCGCCGTCTTTCGGCATGCGTCGGCGCAGCCCCCACGAGTCGAGCGAGTAGAAGTACTCCTCATCCTCGTCCGGATTCTCCAGCGCGCGGCCGGGCAGCTTCAGGTAAACGCTTCGCGTGTCAACGCCAAGCGCGCGAAGGACCTCCTCATGGGGCATCGCAAGCTGCTGGAACGGATCGAGCAGCGGCTTTTCCTCGAGATCGGTCATTCCCATCGCGTCCGTGAGGTTGTCGTAGGCGATGCGGTGGATCCCGGTTACGAAGGTCGTGCCGAGGTCGAAGGGCACGCGGTCGGGCTCGGTATGATGCAGCGCGGCAAGGACGCGTTCTCGCGGCGTCATCGAGACACCTCCGGCAGGTCACGTGATATGCGGGAGGATTGTACGCTCCGGCTGCAGGGCGGTCAAGGCGGGGGGGGGCGCGCCACCGGGGTTTCCCCATCTGCTTATGGTGACATGTCCTTACGGGAGTATGGCGCGCTCACGGCGTAGTACCGATGTAGAAGCGTGAACCGGTGGCCACTGACTGCCGATAGGCCATCCGGATCATACATACAGTGGATGGAGGCGGACGATGATGCGCAAACCTGCCGCCATGCTGGTGTTTATGGGCTTTGTGTGCGTCGCGTTGCTTGTGACGGGATGCGAGACCGAGGAGACTGAGGTTGCGGTGCCGGAACCTCAAGACGATGAGGCGGTGAGGACGGCATCGGATCTCGCGGTGGAGTTGACCTATCCACAATCCGATGATGAGCAGCATTATGTGGCGAGAACGGAGCCCGGCGAGGTCACCGTGACCGGCGTGGTCTCCGGCCCTCAGCCGCCGAAAATCATCGAGGTCAACGGAGCGACTGTGCGGCCTTACGAGGTTGAGCATATCACTCCGTACGGTCAGCCGACGGACTATCCGGTCTATCGCTTCAGGGCGCCGGTGGTCATGCAGCCTGAAGATGAGATCGTGGTCGTGGCGCGCGATCCCTATGACGGGGTGGAATATGCGTTCGTACACGAGGAGTGCGAGGCCTGAAAGAGGTATGGTGGCGATGCCAAAAATGAGGAACGTATTGTAGGTGTAGCCGAAGGGTGCGGGGAAGCGTCTGCCGTAGACGGAATACAGGCCCCAGGAGGTACCGGTGACAGCCATGAGCAGGGCGCCGGTGAAGGTGACGGACTTCATGCCGCTGAAGGTGATGGCCACGACACCCGCGATCCCGAGTACCTGTCCCAAGACCAGGCGTGCGGTTACCCGCTCTCTGTCGTGAACCAGAGAGAAGCCGGTCATGGTGAGGATAACAAAGGTGTAGAAGATGAGCACCCCGGCAGCGGCCGAAATGAAGTAATAGCCGTAGGAGATGGCGAACGCATAGGAGGCAAGAAACACGGCGCCCCACACATACGAGGCGCGCATACCGGTCCTCTGG
>JAWODS010000418.1:0-2524 GCA_046483205.1 Armatimonadota bacterium
CGGATGGCAAACCGCTCTAAAAGCACCGCCACGAGTGCGGCGGCAGCCGCTGAAATTACGATCACGGCAATCATCGGCAGACCCAGACTCGACAGGGTCACGGCCAGCATGGCACCGATCATCACAAATTCGCCCTGGGCGAAATTTACGATGCCGGTGGCGTTGTAGATGATGGTGAAGCCGAGTGCAACCAGGGCATACACACAGCCCTCGGTCAACCCGGTCACTCCAAATTGCAGAAGCTGTTCCCACAGAGTCATAGTGTTGTGCAGAGAATCATCATGGTGTGTAGAAGCATATATAACGGCCAGGCGAGGCTATGCAGCGATCGCCTGGCCGTGTCTGGCCGTAACGTGACGCGGCGTTATTGCAGCATTGATTCGGCCAGCGTCCATTTGCCGTTGGTGATCTTTACCCACACGAAGGCGTCCTTTGTCAGACCGTTGTGGTCTTCGGGACTGTAGGTGAAGATGCCGGCCGTGCCTACGAACTTTTCAGTGGCCTCAATTTCATCACGCACAGCACCATGATCTGTGGTTTCCGCACGTTTGATGGCCTCAGCAACGATGTGGAAGGCGTCGTAAGCGTGACCGCCGAATGTATCGGCCGACTCGCCGTAGGCTTCCTTGAAGTCACTGGCGTACTGCTCGAGGAGTTCTTTCTGCGGATCGTCTTCTGGGATTTCTTCATAGACGATAAGCCGGCCTGCCGGGAGCATTACGCCCTCGACAGCATCGCTCCCCAGCTCGATAAACTTCTGGTTGGCGACTCCATGGCTCTGCAGCAGCGGCATGTCCATGCCGAGCTTGTTCATGTCTTTGGCCACGGTCGCCGGCCCGGGGTTGGTGCCCCAGCAGATGACCGCCTCAGGGTCCTGCGCCTTGATGCGCGTGAGCTGGGCGGTCATGTCAGTGTCCTCGCCACCGAAGCTCTCGCTGGCCAGCAGTTCGATACCCGCTTCGGGGAGCTGCTCTTCGAGCTGCTGCTGGCCGCTTTCACCGTAACCGTTGGCGGCGTAGATTGTGGCGACGCTGGAGATATCCTCTACTTTGAGGTATTCGATGATCTTGGCGACAGCCAGGACATCAGTCTGCGGAACCGCAAAGACCCATTTTTTCACAGGGTTGGTGATCGGTGCGCCCGCTGCACACGAGACCAGGGGCACCTCCGCATCCTGGCAGATATCAACGATGGCCATCGTATTGGGTGTCGTGCTGGGACCGATGATAGCCGTGACCTTTTCGTTTTCAATGAGGTCCTGTGCCGCGAGGGCCGCCTCAGTCGGCTGCGATTTGTCGTCCTTGACGATAACCTCGACATCCTGGCCCAAAATACCGCCCTGCTCATTCAACTGTTCGGCAAGCATCTGAGCAGTTCGCTTTTCGGGCACACCAAGCGGTGCGGAACGCCCCGTGACACTGAAGATCGCGCCGATCTTTACAGGGCCTTCCAATGATACCGGTTCCTCCGCGCCCGGTACGGGTTCCGGAGGTTCTGGCAGCTCGCCAATGTCCCCCGGCTGAGACTTCGGACACCCCAGCAGGACCGCCACCATCGCGACCGCCAGGATGAGCACTGCAAGTTTCGTCCGCTGTGTCATGTCAGATCACTCCCTTTGGGATCTGACCGGCACTCCGCCGGCATCGGGCTGCCTCCACATCCCGATCCTGTTTGGCTCACTATTCTACACGAACTCGACCAAACCTCCAACCCTCCACTGCAATTATCTGTCGCCCAGGGGTATGAATCGCACGAAATCCTCCGGTGGTGAGCCGACAACCACCGGTATGCTCCGCCGCGTGAAAGCCTTCGTCCCCAGCGTATCAGAGGTGGCATCCCCGCTGACGCCGATGCGGTAGATGCCGCTTTCCTGCAGGGCGATGTCGTAATCAAGCTCCGGCTCCTCATCGCTGATTCGCCCGAGCTCCCGGACGATCCTGCCGGAGGCGGTTTCCACGATCACCTCAGCGGTGAAGCCGCTGAATGTCAGCAGCTCATCCGGCAGGCGCGTGACGGTCCCTGCCAGCCTCTGGCCCGGGTCCACTGCGACCGCCCGCATCAGCAAATCCGGCGTCTGGGTGAGACCGAAATCAAACCGGGGCCCATCGTGCGGCACAAAAGTGCTTTCGGCTATCACGCCTCTGCCGAGCGACGGAAGCACGGTATCGCCCAGTGTCGGGGTATAGTTGAAGATAATGAACCCGTCGGTGCCCGCGTGACGGGCGATTTCGATCTGCCCGGCGACACGGTCGGGTGACAGCGTCGAGGACGAAGAGCTGGCGCCAATGCCGGGATACACCGGCACCGCGCCATCAACCTGCACAAGCTGAGTGGTGACATAACCGCCAAAGGCAACATCTGAATTGGTGTAATCCATCGGGCACAGGAAATCCACGTACCCTTCCTTGGCCCACGTCACCCAGTCCTGCCCGACGCCGCGCAGGCAGTTCGGGTAGTTGCGAAAAACTGCGGCAGAGACCTTACATTCGGGCCGGGCCGCGTGGACCCGGCGGCTGGTCTCGGC
>JAWODS010000431.1:0-2990 GCA_046483205.1 Armatimonadota bacterium
CCCGGAGCCTACCGGGAGCGCGCCCGGGAGCTGCAGGAGCATATCGAGCTTCCAGAGAGCTACTATGACGCCATCGGTGACGGCATTGAGGGGCTGCCGAGGGTCTATGATTTCTACATGCGCAACTGGGGGCTGTACCGTGAGAGCACCGCTGAAACCTACATGCTGCTGAACTTCCTGCAGATCGAGGCCCTCGATGCGGCCATCGGGAGAGTGCTGGATGCCCTCGACGAGGCGGGGATGTACGATGATTCGATGATCATCTTCATCGGCGACCACGGGGAGATGAACTGCCACCGGGCGCTGGTGGATAAGGGCGTCTATGGGCATCCCCGGGTCTGCCGCGTGCCTTTGGCGGTGAAACCGGCGGGAGAGAAGCCCGGCGAGGTCGTTGAGAGCTTTGTGTCACTGCTGGACCTGGCGCCGACGATTTTCGATGTCACCGGAGTCGATGTTCCCGACCGGCTGGACGGTGAATCGCTGCTGCCGTTTATCAGCGGAGAGAAGACGCGGCGTGATGAGCCGTTCATCTTCGAGGCCGGCTGGCACACGGCTCCAAACCCGGCGGTCGCGACCTTCGCCGAGCTCGACAGCGGCCAGTTCATGTACACCTACAACCTGACCTCCGATTACGATGAGCTGTATGACCTGCAGGATCCGGATTATCCGAACCTCGCGCATGACGCGGTATATGCACAGGAGAAGGCGGAGATGATCCGGCGGCTGGGGGCGTTTTTGGAGGGCGACCAGCGGTGGACCTGCTACTGGCACACCTTCCGGCTGGATAAGTGGGAGCATTTCGATCTCGGCTCCGGTGACATGCAGATGTTCAAGCCACAGTAGAAGGTCACCGATGATACCTGCTGCTAATCCAGCGGCTTGACGGCCAGGCAGAGCTTCTCCTTTTCTGAGCGGTGGCAGGTGAAGGCCATTTCGTGCACGCGCTTGATGACGTCGATATCTGCGCGCACCGGTTGCCCTGTGAGAATCGCCCTGATGAAGCTGTTGATGGAAGCGCGCATCCCCGCAAAGCCGTACACGGGCTCGGCCGGCGGCACCTCGGTCTCCTGCCAGCCCTCGCCCTCCTGCAGCCAGTGCAGGTGGCCGTGCCAGAGGTCGGCGTGGATTTCCCCGGCGCTGCCGAGGATGGCGAGACTGGTCTCCTGTCCCTCGGGACAGATGAGTGAGAACTCGAACTGGCCGACGCGGTCGCCGGCATAGGTCAATGTGGCGCAGCCGTAATCGATGATATCGCCGCTGCGGTCATATCCGCCGGTGACCCAGGCCTTTTCGGGCCGGTAGCCGAAGACGGCGTCCAGCACATCGAGATACCAGCAACCCAGCCACAGGAAAAAGCCCTGCCCCTGGATCTCTTCCAGCCACTCGGAGCCCTCGTAATGCCAGTCACACCACAGTCGCATCTTCGCCATCCGCACATCACCGATGGCGCCGTCTTCCAGCATCTGAAGCGCGCGATCCAGCACCGGGACATACCGCAGCTCGTGGTCTATTTGCACGATGCCCTCGGCTTCCCGGAGGGCCTCCAATACCTCGGCGGCCTTCATGGCGTGGAGGGCCATGGGCGGCTCAAAGAAGAGGTGTTTGCCGGATTGTGCGGCGGCGATTGTTGCATCACCGTGCAGCTGGTTGGGCAGAGCGAGCATTACTGCATCAACGCCGTCATCAGCCAGCAGGTCGTTGTAATCCGTATGGCAGGTGACTGCGTCGCCGAACTGCTCGCGTGCGTAGTCGTGGGTTGCCTCCGTGCGTGCCGCAACCGCCACGACCTGCGCCTCATCGATTACCTGCAGTGTTGGAACATACGCCTGCCGGGGCCAGTCCCCCAGCCCTATCAATCCGATGCGCACTGTGTCCATTGCTGTGCCTCCTGTCAGAGCTGTGCCGGAAATCCTGGCGCCATTACTCACACGATTCGGCGAAAGTCGGCTGATACCTGCCCGGACGGAAGGCCCCGATGTTTTGTGTGACGAATATATCAATAGGATTCAGATCGTGTGAGGAGGGTTACAAATGCAGGAGTGCAGGCTTTTTATAAATGGTGAATACTGTGACGCCGCCAGTGGTGAAACCTACGAATCGATCAATCCCGCCACGGGCGAAGCGGTCGCGGAGGTCGCACTGGGAGGAGCCGATGATGTCGCGCGGGCGTGTGAAGCCGCACAGGCGGCCTTTGACGGCGAATGGGGGGCGATGACCTGTGCGGAGCGGGCGGTGATCCTCCGTGGCGCGGCAAACTGCATCAAGGAGCGGACCGAAGAGTTTGCGCAGACGGAGATGCTCGATGTCGGCAAGCCGATCACCGAGGCCCGGAACATTGATGCACCCGTCGCTGCCATGTACCTGGACTGGTACGCAAACGTCACCGACCAGCCGGAGGGAGAGGCTATCCCGATCCCCAATCCCGCCCAGACGGATTTCACCCGCTATGAGCCGTATGGCGTGGTCAGCGCAATCTCTCCGTGGAACTTCCCGCTCTTTTTGGCGATTTTGAAGATCGGTGCGGGGCTGGCGACGGGCAACAGCGTGGTCGCAAAACCCGCGAGCATCACGGCCATGAGCACCACGATGGTGTGTGAATGCTTCGCCGAAGCCGGGCTTCCCGCGGGGGCGCTGAATGTCATCACCGGGCCCGGATCGGAGGTCGGGGAGGCGATGGTGACCGACCCGCATGTTGGCATGGTCAGCTTCACCGGCTCGACGGCGGTCGGGCGCCGGATCATCGAGCTGTCGGCGCAGAATATCACCGACACCTCCATGGAACTGGGGGGCAAGTCGCCGAATGTCATCTTCGAAGACGCCGATTTCGAGCAGGCCGTCGCGGGAGCGGTTTTCGGACTGCTGCTCAACAACGGGCAGAACTGCATCGCCGGCACGCGACTGCTGGTGCAGGAATCGATTTACGACGACATGGTCTCGGCGGTCGCCGATAAGCTCTCATCGCTGGTGTTGGGCGATCCGGCGGATGAGGC
>JAWODS010000464.1:0-4843 GCA_046483205.1 Armatimonadota bacterium
AAGGGCGCGCAGCACACGGGTGAGCTTGCGGGTGTCGATCCCGGCGATCGCGGTGACGCCGTGCCGCATCAGGAAGTCCGGCAGGGATTCGAGACGAGTCGTCGCGACGCGCCATCCGCCCCCACGGTGACTCGGGCCCCAGTGCGGTAGGCTGGTCAATGTGCCCCTCGATAAGCTCCTCGACCAGCGGCCCGCGGCCAGCTACAGAGTGCGTGGGGTGGAGGCTGCGCGTGGTGTCATCGCGCTTGCGAAATACCTCCGTGATATGCCCGACGCCGGAGGGCGATTCATCGACCCGAAAGGGCTGGTCACCGGACATCGCAGGCATCAGCACGGTGCCCCGGTCGCCCACGGTCTCCAGCAGTGCATCGATAACTGTCTCCGCACCGCCCTCGACGTATCCGAGAGACGACAGCGAAGAGTGGACCATGACACAGTCCCCGGCTGCGAGACCAAGGGACCTCAGCCCGTCGATAATGTCATCTTTCGTTATACTCATGCGTAAATCTTCCTGTGAGAATCAGCGGGAGTTGGCTGTATTGATGGGTGCGACATGAAAACTTCCCGGCACAATTCGGCAAATCCTCCATTCCGTGAGGTCCCGGGTGCGTGAAAAGCGGAGCGAACAATGGAGCCTGGATGGCCGTGTCGAGGTGGAGGCATCGTCGTCAATGTGCTGTTGAGCGGTCAATGAGGCGAGCGCAGCGTATGAACCTGCAGGCCCTCGCTGTGCTTGCTGTCTCCTGCCGCGGCCGACATGAACTTCGGGCGCCCGGGACGTGTCTCCTTTTATAACAGATGCGGATGATTATAAAGAGCTCTGCGGGCGGAAGGCACCCATGCAGAGAAGCGAGTATGATTCCCATGGCCGAAAAGCTTACGGAAAAAGTCCATCATATTGCAAAATGGCAGAACAGAGAGAGAATTTTCCGCGACCGGAAACACGCAGGCATCGTCCTGGCCGATATGCTCGCCGGTTATGAAAGCAGCGGGGCGACCGTACTGGGTATTCCGGCCGGTGGCATTCCGGTGGCGGCGGTCGCAGCCAAAGAGCTGGGCCTCGACCTCGATGTCGCTGTTGTGAGTAAAATTACGCTGCCGTGGAACAGTGAGGCGGGCTACGGTGCGGTGGCCTTTGACGGGACCGTACGGCTCAATAAGGGCATGATCAGATACGCCGGCCTGGATGAGAATGTCGTGGAGGAGGGAATCCAGAGCACCTCGGAGAAGGTAGCGCGGCGAGTCAAGGAGATGCGTGGCGGCAGGCCCGCCCCCGATCTGCAGGACGGGACCGCAATCATCATCGATGACGGCATAGCCTCCGGTTTTACCATGCGCGTGGCCGTGGAAGCCGTAAAGAACCAGGGCGCGGCAAAGATCATCGTCGCGGCGCCCACCGGCGAGCAGGACAGTGTGCTGGCAATCGCGCAGGAGGTGCATGAAGTCTATTGCGCCAACCTCCGGGGACGTCCCTTTGCCGTGGCGGCCGCGTATGAAAACTGGCGGGATGTATCTGAGGACGAGGCAGAGCGGCTGCTGACGGCGACAGAACTGGATGAATAGGCCGAAGCCGCAGCGGGCGGATAGTGACAATGGCGCAGGCCGGTGACGGGCACGCAGTGAACACAACAAACGAAGAGTGAGGCTCTGACATGGTTTACTCAGAATCCGATGGTTCGGCTATCTACAGGATCGACGATTTCGGGGCAGTGGGTGACGGAACCACGCTGTGCACCGAGGCGATACAGGAGGCCATTGACACCTGCCACGAGGCGGGGGGAGGCACGGTCGTTGTCCCACCTGGAACGTACGTCACCGGCACGATCTATCTGAAGAGCCATATCACCCTGCACCTGCTTGCCGGGGCAACCCTGCGCGGCAGCACGAACCCGGAAGACTACAACGCTGATGACATTTTCCCCGAAAACCCGGTCTTCTCCACTGAGGACGTTTCGGGCGCACACCTCGTCATCGCCTATCGCGCCGACGACGTCGCGATCGTGGGGGACGGCACCATTGACGGCAACAGCAGCGCCTTTTTTGAGGCCCTGCCCCCGGGCGAGGTGACTGACGACTACCAGAGCATGGCTCCGAAGTTCACCGTTAAGAGCTGGCGTCCGGCGCAAATGGTGTTTTTCTGCCGGTGCACAAACGTGCGCGTCAGGGACATATCCCTGATCAACGCGCCCTACTGGACCCTCTTTCTCCTGGCCTGTACCGGGGTGCAGATCAGGGGATTGCGTATTACCAACCCACCCCAGACACGGAACGGAGACGGCCTCGATATCGACTGCTGCCGCGATGTGACCGTCAGCGACTCCATCATTCATTCCGGCGACGATTCGCTCACCCTGCGCGGCTACAGCACCCTTCTCGGTGACGATGAGCAGGCGTGTGAGAACGTGACTGTGAGCAATTGTGTGCTCTGTTCGGCCACCTGCGGGGTCAGAGTGGGGGTTGGCAACGGCACCGTGATGAATTGCACGCTGTCGAATATCGTCATCAAAGAAACGCGGACGGGAATCAACATGATTTCGGCGTATTCCGCAAAGCATGACGGGGTGACGATCGAGAACATCCGGTTCTCAAATATGATTATGGACACGATCGTGCCGATAAATGTGCTGCTCGGTGAGACTGCGCGTCCACCAGCCGATATTCGGGATATTTCTTTTTCTCATATCCGGGCCACCGGACACGAGGGCGCCTATATTGGAGGCAATGAAGAACATCCTGTCTCCGGTCTGCGCCTGCATGACGTTGAGTTGCGCATGACGGGCGGAGAGGTTGATGCTGACTTCTCGGAAAGGACCCCCCGGCCTGTGGGCACCAACCGCGTCCCGGCAGGTATTTTCCTGAGACACGTGGACGATGTGCGGATGTCGGGCCTGCGGATCCGGTGGGATGAGATCGCCGGTGGCTGGCAGCATGCCGTAGTGGTCGAAGACAGCAGTAACCTCAGTATCGCAGGCCTCGAAGCCAGCGTTCCGCCCACAGCCCCGGATGGAGAGATCGTCCATCAGACAGGCGTGACCGACATGCAGATTCATACGGAGTGAGCCCGGCGCGGATGGCTCGAAAGACGGTGCAGGCTACCCATCTGGCCCCCCTTTAATGACGCTCGCCGTGGGGTGATCTTTGGCGGCCCATGGTCTCAGCCGTCATCCCGCAGGTTGGGATTTGCCTCGTCCCACGCAACGACACGACAGCGCTGCGCCCAGTCCTGCCAGCGATCGGAAAGCTCCTGCACCATGTCCGGCTTTGCATCGGCCAGGTCGTTCGTTTCGGTGCGGTCCTCGATCATGTCGTAAAGCTCCCACGGTCCGGGATACCTGCGAACGAGCTTCCATCGGCCCATCCGCACGGCGCAGTTACCCTCATGCTCGAAAAAGAGTGCCTCACGGTCGAATGAACCTCCCTGCACGACCGGCAGGAAGGAGAATCCTTCGAGGGGCTGTATGCGCACTCCCTGGCGCTCTCCGGGGTATTCGGCCTCTGCGGCGTCATAGAGCGTCGCCGAGATGTCCGGGAGCTGCACGGGCTCGTCCACCAGTTCCCCCGCGGCCTCAGAATCAGCATTCGGCCAGTGGACAATCAGCGGGGTGGCGATGCCGCCCTCGTGGGTCCAGTGCTTGTAGAGCCTGAACGGCGTATTCGAGAGATTGGCCCATGGGATGCCGTAGCTCTGGTAGGTGCTTTCATCTCCCGGCATGATCTCTGGGCGGTTGCCGGCGATGACCTCTTCGCCCTCATGGGTGGTCTGGCTGATGATATTCCACTTCCCCGTCCAGTCCGGGTTCAGCTCCTCGGCACAGCCACCGTTATCGGCCAGGAAAATGATGAGCGTGTTATCGAGCTGGCCGGTTTCTTTCAGCGCATCAATGATACGGCCGATGCCCTGGTCCATCCGGTCAATCTGCGCCGCATAGACCTCCATGCGCCGCCGCTGCCAGTCCCTGGCGCCTGCCTCCTCCCACGGTACGACTGCCTCATCCCGCTCCGTGAGGCGCCAGCTTTCGTCAATCAGTCCCATGGCGGTCATGCGGTCGTATCGTTCTTCGCGCAGCACATCCCAGCCCGCGTCGAAACGGCCCCTGTAGCGCTCCATGTCCTCTTCCAGGGCATGCAGTGGCCAGTGTGGGGCGGTGTAGGCGGTGTAGAGAAAGAACGGCTCCTCGCGATTTTGCCGGTCATGGGAGCGGATGAAATCAACGGCGTGGTCGCTGATTTCACTGGTCAGATAGAAGCCTTCCCGGGGCGCATCGGCGGGGTCATTCTGCTCTGTGAGTGTCTTGGGGGTAAAGTAGCTGCTGGCGCCGCTGAGCATCCCCCAGTAGCGGTCGAAACCGCGCTGGCAGGGCCACGCGTCCATCGGCCCGTGCGGCTCGATATTGCGCGTGACGTGCCACTTTCCGCTCATGTACGTGGCATAGCCCGCCGCACGAAGTCCCTCGGCGATAGTGACGCATTCGTCGTTGAGGTCGCCCCGGTAGCCGTCCAGGCCCCAGTCGTAGGTCATCCAGCCGACGCCCGTCTGGTGGGGATGAAGTCCGGTCAAAAGCGAGGTACGGGACGGACAGCACCGGGCGGTGTTATAGGCCTGGGTGAAGCGTACACCGCTTGCGGCGAGGCCGTCCAGGTTGGGCGTGTGCACCTCGCCACCGTAGCAGCCAATGTCGGAATAGCCCATGTCATCGTTGAGTATCAGCAGGATGTTTGGACGCGTGCCAGGCACTGCAATCACCTCATCCGTCTGTGGCGAAGGCATCTTTGCTTAACTTCGTTTATTGAAGAAGAACTAGAGAAACCTCAAATCGCAGAACAATTTGATAATTTAAGGAAA
>JAWODS010000031.1:0-2761 GCA_046483205.1 Armatimonadota bacterium
GAAGGCAGTCACAGCGTACATCAAAAGATCCGGCTTCACTTTCTCGAACGATCTCTTTATCGCATCAATGGCTCCGATGCTGGTCTCTGCGATGAGCTAGAATGTGTAGAATACGACAGCGCCTACAGCGACACCGAGAAGAATGCTGGCAATCTGCCCGATAATCGGGCTAACCTGCTGCAGTACCATTCCGACGATACCCGCGCCAATCGCCACCACCAGTGCGGCAACAAAAGCCGGACCAAATTTCGAGAAGCCCTTGAAGACGTCGCCGGGGGCAATCTCCTCTCCTCGCATCTTTGCGAAGGCCATCATGTACAGGCCAACGCTGAGTGCAGGCATGCAGATGCCGAGACTGACTGTGCCGATGAGACCGGCCAATAGAGCCGCAAGTATCCACGTCCAGAGGTCTTGACTGACCAGAGCCCACCCCTCGCTCAACCAATCGCCCAGCTTAACCATTATGTTGCTCCTTTCTCGAACCGCATGTGACACGATTATTTCGCTGTATCATACTTTCTCTGGAGGACGTACTACTTCCTGCCGCGATTTTACCTTTTATTCAGTTTTACAGATACAAATCAGGGCGTGCAGTTCAATATTTGTGCCATCAGCATGTTTACGCGAATGCCCGGGCGCCAGCCGGCAGGTCAAAAAAGGCCGCTCCGCGAACAGTGATATGTGAGAGAGATCCTGCACCATCCGGGCGGATACCATGGCAGACAAAGTGACCCTCAAAATCCCCAGGCCGCTGTATGAAAAGCTCGGACAGATCATCGAAGACACCGGATACAATTCCGTCACGGATTTTGTGGTCTATGTGCTCCGTGACATCGCCTCCACGCACGCGGTCTCCGATGATGAACCGTACAGCGAAGAGGAGCTCATCCGGGTGAAGGAGCGGCTCCGGAGCCTCGGCTATCTCTGAGAAGCCTCCTTCTTTTTATTGGGGCCGCACCCACAGCCGCACGTCCAGCCAGCGGACGGACGCTTCGGCCTCATCGGCGACAGATACTGAGACCGTGTTGTATCCGTGCTGGAGCATCCCCGGCGTCACCTCGAAGCTGAGCCAGCCATCGTCTTCTTCGGTCCCTGTGAGGACCTCATCCCCCACAGCCACCCGAACGGTCTCTGCCGCTGCCACATCCCCGAGCCGCACCTGAAGATGTTGCTGCATCGTGTCCGCCTGCTCTGAGGGGTCGGCGGGGTAATACAGGGCGGCTGACTGTGCATCTCCGGGCGCGATGTCCACCGGGTGCCTCGGGCACAGGTGGGGGGTGTCCAGATACTGTGTCCCGCCCTTCAAAAACGAATTGGCGGCATGGGCGTCCCGGGCGATGACGTAATGAACCCGCTCGAGGCCCTCCAGTGTCTCCGTATCGCCCAGCTCGCTCCAGATGCCGGCGGTGGGCTTGAAGTAGTGGTGCTGGTTGAACAGGTATATCCCGTTTCCTCCTGCGTCCCAGGCCCTCAGGGCGCGGCCGCGGATTGTCTCCGTCCCGTTGCGGAAGCGGTCTGTTTCGCCATCCGGTCCGCGAACCCGCGATTCACTCAGGCACGGATAGACGGGCACACCGTATTCTTCCCCAAGCTCGACACTGTAGCTCCAGGAGTTCAGGCGGAAATAGCCGGTGGGGATGAGCAGGTCGAAGAGGTCCTCCTCCAGCCAGCACCGCAGGTCAATGCCGATATCGCGGCAGTACTCCACCGAATCAGGCACCCGTACGGCCACCAGCAGCGGCTTATCGCGCTCTCGCTCGACGCGGCGGGTCATTTCCCGGATCCGGCGCATCATGCCGGTGATTTCATCGAGGTCCGCCTGCGTCACCTCTTCCCCCATGACGACCTTCTTCAGAAGCAGCGCGTGGCGGAAGTAATCCAGCTCGATGCCGTCCACGTCGTAGCGCTCGCAGACGTCCTCGATGATGTCAAATGCCCGGTCCCGCACCGCCTGCTGCCCGAAATCAACAGCCGACCATGCCCGGCCTGAACCGACGCCCGGCAGTCGCTGGCCCTTTTGTCCGAAGAGATACTCCGGGTGGTCGCGCTTGAACTGCGGGAAAAGCTGCGGGTAGCGCATCTCGCCGTCATCAACCGTGCCGTCGTGCACGTCGTTCATCCGCATCGACCAGAAGATCTCCATGTCATGGTCGCGGCAGAAGTCAATCATAATCTGCAGCGGGTCGGTGCCCTGCTCGTGCAGGTCGGCGGTCACATTTTTATGGAACCGGTCCTCTTTGGTGTCGAAAATCTCCGCGACTTCACTGCGGTGTGTGAACATCCCGAATCCGCTCGACCAGTCGCAGTAGAAGATGCTGTCCACGTGGGTATCGGCGACCGGGGTGGTGTGATGGCTCAGGACATTTTCCGCGGTGGGCTCTGTGGCGAGATACACCACCTCGTTGCCGTCATTGTTGAGGATGACCCGCCGCTGCCTGTTTGCCGCCTGCTGGTGGCGCTGCTGCATGTCTGCCGCCTCCTGTGCCGGGCTCGATGCCGCGGATGAGAGTATCACGACCGCCGCAATAATGAATGAAAGACCGGGATTTATTCGGACCATATTCAGAATTCCGCCTCTGCGAAGTCTTCGGTTTCGGCGAGCTTCCAGGTATCCCCGCCGTCTCTGGAAACCAGCACCGCGCGTTTCTGGTTGTACGCCACCCGCTATTTTTTCGCTTGTAAATGCTGAATATGGTTCCGATGCTTACATTCACATCGATATTGGAAGATCCGTCGAGAGGATCAAAAAGCAGGACATAGT
>JAWODS010000048.1:0-5475 GCA_046483205.1 Armatimonadota bacterium
CGGTCGTGCAGCATATAGCCCGGGCTGGTGACATCCACAATCGTCATCTCCGGCGCCTCATCGGTCTCCACGCGCTCGACGGCTTCGTGGTAGTTCGGATCAAACGTCTCACCCTCCGCCGCGATCTCCGTCACCCCGTAGCGTGCCAGAAGATCCTCAAGCTGCCGGTGGATCATCTGTACGCCCTGCACGAGTGTGCCGGCGTCGGATTCCTCCTGGTCCATGCTGCAGAGAGCCTGGTCGAAGTTATCAAGCACCTCGAGAAGATCGGTAAGAAGTTTTTCGTTCGCGAACTTCAACTGCTCGGCACGACGTTCGTTAGCCCGCCGCCGGAAGTTCTGCAGGTCCGCCACTGCCCGCAGGCGTTTTTCGTGTTCGTCTTCGTACTTTTGCTCCCAGTCGCTCTGGCCCGTCTCAGCCTCTTCATCGGTGTCTTCATCTTCAGAGTTGGCGGCATCCTGTCCGGTACGGTCCTCATCGACAGATGCCTGGAGGGATGCGCCCTGATTGTTGTCCCCGGTTTCCTGGCTGTCAGCGGCGTTATGGACATTCTCTTCTTTGGCTGCATCTGAAGCCTGGCTGTCGTCGCTGCTGTCTTCGACATTCACTCGAATGCCTTTGTCCTCACGGTCAGTCATTGATGTGTCAGCTCCTGGATATTGCAGAAGGTGCCCGTAAAGGGGGCACCGATTGGTTTCGTCAAACAGTGCTGCATACAGACGTCTATCCTATTTCATATTTCTCATTCATACAAACGTGTCGTTCGCAAAAGCGTCCCGGCGAGCCGGACGGCTCCGTCAATGGCGCTTATGGTGACCGCGGCGGCGTCATAAATGTTCAGTTGGCTGATATCAACAATCTCGCCGGTGGTGACATCAATCCCCACGGCACCGGTCTCGCCCACAGAGGTGGCGGCATCGACGGCCGCTTCCGGCTCATACCCGGCATTACGGACAATTGCCGCGGCCGGGGCATTGAGAGCCTCGGCCATGCATGAGATGCCCGGAGTGTCGCCGGTGGCGTCACCGCGCAGCTTTTCAACAGCCGGCAGGGCTTCGAGCGCTGCGGCTCCACCACCCGGACAGATACCGTCACGCAGCGCCGCCTGGATACTCGCTGCACACGTCCGGGCCAGCAGACGGCGCTCATCAGCCAGCGCCTCTGTTATGCCGCCGACCAGTGCTGTCGCCGTGCTTTCACCATCCCGGATCTCAATATGTAGTGTCTCCCTCTCCGGATCCGCCGCAATGCGATGGTGACGGCTGACCATCGTCCGCAGTTCGCTGAGGCTCTTTTGAATCCCCCGGCGGCCTATCGGGGCGAGGCCCACAAGCCGGGCAACCCTCCACAGCTCCTCCGAGCCGAGGTTGGCCGCTGCAAGAATGCCGGCGTCGGTCAGCATCTGTGCGGCTTTCGCGGAGATGTCACCCGCGATCAATGCGGCGTTGACACCCATGTGGATGAGCTTGCGAACGTTCTCCTCGAACTGCTTTTGAAGCTCCCGGTACCGGTCGAAACCGGTCTGCGCATGCAGCATCGCCTCAGGAAGCTCTTCGATATCCAGCGCATCATCAACCAGCAACAGCTCGGCGTCCTCGACAGTTTCCGGCATATTTCGGCTAACACGATTTCCCCGAACCACCAGTCCCTCGACCATGCGGTCTGAAACATCGTCAGATCCCCTGATATGCTCTGCAAGCGAAAAGCTGTCATCATTGATGAAGCGGTCGGCGTGCATACTTCGGGCGGTGGCCAGCACCAGCGCGGCGATATCTGCATCTCCCCGGGCGGCCGTCAGTGCCAGGTGGTCCAATACGGGATCGTTTGGACCCTGCAGCAGCCTTGCGCGCGAACGGATCACATCTGTCGCCGCTGAGGCCGCAGTATTGAGACCCCGGACCAGTTGCGCCGGGTTTGTGCCATCCTGGAGCCAGCGGCTGCCGGCCTCGACCAGGGTGGCGGCGATAATGAGCGCGGTCTTTACCCCGTCACCCCGGCGACGGGCCTGTGATTGTGCGACCTGTTTCAGTAGATCTCCCGCCGGATGGGCTATCGGATGGCGCCGCGCGATGGTGGCGCCATCTGCGGTCATGGACGGCGGTGACCCAAACAGACAGCGCGTGCCACACGGCCCGATCGCCTCCGCCATAACACCGCCAAGCTCCGAGACGGCGCTCGCAATGGATGCGGGCGCCTTTGTTCGAGATTCCTCTGATGGCTCCGGGGCGTGGAGGTCATTCATGAGTGAACAGCTTCTTACGGCGTCATTATCAGACGTTTGGTGCGCACATCAGGCGGTGGCAGCAATGTCTGTTCAGGTCACGAGACCGATATTTCTGCGGAGGACTCAGGCTGATTGTGAGACGGTTCATTGATCCGACACGCAAAGCCGATCCCGTGGGCCGAGCCACGGCAGCGGTTTGTGTCGTGTGGCAAACTGCAAAGGCCATAGCCATGCTGTGGGATTAAGCTACAATTCCCCGGATGGGCAACTGCAGGCGAAACCGGTACCCTATGACGCTAAACACCTACTGGCAACGTTGCCACGACCGCTTCTAAACACCGGGCTCAACCGCTGTTTTCACCTGGATTGATCTGCACGCGTAGCAAGACTTACACTGAGCTGCCTGGCGATAAAGCCGACCACCGGCATCGTATGGGCGTAATTCATCGACAGTGGCCCCAGCACTCCCAGCGTCCCGACCTCGCCGGTTGGAGCGCGGTACGAGCGAGCGACCAGGCTGCAGTTTCTCATGGTTTCGACGCGGTTTTCTCCACCAATCGCCACGGTCACTTCTTCAGCGGACATTGCCGGAAGCAGGACCTCTCGCAGCAGCGCCGACTGGTCCAGAAGCTCGATGACGTCACGGAGAGCGGAGTGCGTTTGAAACTCCGGCTCGCCGAGGACATAGCTGGTGCCTTCGACGAAAATTTCGCGATCTTCTTCCACATCAACGGCGCGGCGCAAGGCCGTAATAAGCTTCTCCGGAATATTCAGGCCTCCGACCGATGCACGCAGATCCGTGGCCGTCAGGGTCGCAAGCTGGCTGATGGGCCTGCCCGTATAAAGCTTTTTGAGAGCCCGTGACAGCGTCGCAATCTCATCAGCCGTCAGCGAGGCAGGGCTGTGCAGGAGCTTTTTGAACTGCTTGCCATCGCCTGTTTCATACCTCAGCATGACGTTGTTGGCGCTGACAGGCGTCACCGATATGCTTTCGAATGTCCCTTCAGCGCGCGTCGGGGTCATCAGGATGCCCGGATGGCCGGTCATGTCCGCGAGGTTGCGGGAGGTGGTCCGCAGCAGCATCCGGGGGTTGTCACCCAGCCGCCGGCACGCCCCCTCGAACATCCGCACTTCCTCCGAGCCCTGTGACAGCCTTTTCGGCTCTATACGATTGACATACAGCCGGTACGCATTGGGCCTGGGCACGCGCCCGGCGGAGGTGTGAGGCTGGTAGAGGTAATCGGTCTCCTCCAAAAAAGCCATTTCGTTGCGGATGGTGGCGCTGCTGACGTCAAACTCATATTCCTCTTTTAACTGCTGTGAACCAACCGGCGCTTTCGTGGCGATATGCTGCTCCACGATGGCCATCAATATTTTCCCCTGCCTCGTTGAAAGCGGAGGACCCAGGTTTCGAGACATATTTTTCCGCCCCCGAGACGCATAAAAATGATATATTGCTTACGCTGTTTAGCACCAAACAGGATAGCACTGAATCGTTCAAATGTCAAACAACGTGCCTGGCGAAATTTGCCGTAAAGCCCATGAATCGGGCGATAGCGCGGTTTTGGGCGCTTCTTGCGATGACCGTTCAACCTGCTTAAGCCCGTGCCGGCCTGCCTGCGGTGCACACTGCGGCGGCGCTTGTCGCAGCCGGCCCTGTGAGCGTGGCATGTGAAAGTAGTGATTTTGCCCAAATACCCCGCCCACCGTTGACAGGTGATGCTTTTTATGTTAATCTAACAGTCCGTATGCTTCCTGTGCGAGCAGGGAGCGATTTGTTTTGAATACTACGCAGAGTGAGATGACCGGGAAACGCCGGGGTCTGTGTGGACGCAGGCCCATTTTGTGGTGACCGGGCGCAAGTCATACGCACGAAAGGGACAGTCAATTCAATGCGAAAACCCTCCAAAGAGGTAGAGGTCGATACAGAGAATCTTGAAGAGCGCGTGGTGCGAATCGACCGCACCCGCAAGACCGTTAAAGGTGGCCGGATTTCATCAGTCCGCGTTGTCGGAGCTGTGGGAGACAAGCGCGGGAATGTAGGCGTCGGTGTTGGCAAGGCCCGGGAGATTCCCGAGGCCATCGAAAAGGCCATCGCACGCGCCAAAAAACAGATGATTCACATCCCACTGGACGGGTACACTGTCCCGCACAGGAATAAGGCGAAGGTCGGCGGCGCAGTGATTATGCTCCGGCCCGCTTCCCGTGGTACCGGGATCGTCGCAGGCGGTGCCACCCGCCAGATCCTCGAAGTCAGTGGTATCCGCGATATTCTCACCAAGTCGCTGGGCAGTGGCAATGTTTTCAACCGCGCCATGGCCTGTTTCAAAGCGCTGAAAACGCTCTACGACCCCAGCCGCATTGCCGAACAGCGGGGCAAAAGCGTCAAAGAAATGGTTGGACGCGAAATCGAAGACCCGTATCTGAAAGAAGATGAAGAAGCCGAAAAACGAAAAGCCGAACAGGCACGAGTGGACGAAGAAGAACTCGTTGCAGCTCTCAAAGGCGAAGAGGCCGAAGAAGACGCTGAAGCCGAAGACACCGAAGAAGCTGAAGAAACCCGGGTCGCCGAGGACGATACTCAGGCCGATGAAACAGAGACTGTCGAAGAAGTCGGGATGGAAGGACTTGCTGACCTATTTGCAGCCGAAGACGTTGAAGTAGAGGAAGAAGCAGACGAGGACGAAGCCGAAGAAAAAGCCGAAGACGAATAATACAAACACGAAATACCGACGTCCCGCAATAACGGGCTCACGGCGTGATGCTGTGAGCCCTTTTTCATTGCCCGAGTATGGCGGATTGTCTTCTGTTGGGTTCGCCTCGCGAGCCGAACAGCACGCACGCTTCCAACCCCCATCCAATCCCCTTTTGCACTCGCAGAAGTTCTTTGAGCGCTATCAGGCAGCAAGCAAGGGAAAGGCAGGGGCGGGGGAGAATGTCTTCGTAGCAACAGATGACATCGGAGTTGGGGCCTTATGTGTCATTGGTACCTGCTGACGGCGGCTGTGTTATCTCTGTCTGCGCTGGCTGCGAATTCTGCCCCACAGAAGGGATCGCTGACAACAATGCTGGATGTTCCTTACATGCCCGACGCGCACGAGCTTCAGACGATTGATGTATTCCTCCCCGACGAGCCCAATGGCGCATGTATCTTTTTTATTCACGGCGGCGGCTGGCGCGCCGGTGACAAGGAATCGTGGCACCCGGTCGCACAGCATTTCGCGAAAAAGGGATACGTCTGCACCTCCTGC
>JAWODS010000102.1:0-2788 GCA_046483205.1 Armatimonadota bacterium
CTTCGGGCAGTGGCAGTGGACAACCCCGTCCTCCCAGTCCATGCTCGCCTCTCCGCCCGTGCCCATGTGCCAGCCGTCTGGCGTGGCGTCACCGTCTTCGTCAGCAGCGAAATCGGCGTTGGGTAGAATCTCAGGGCCGGTCTCAACGTCCGCCCACGACGCCGGGCTGAATGTCACCGCAATGACTGCCAGGATAATCGCGAGGCACCTAGCTTTCATCGGTTTGCCTCCACAGGATGCAGGCTGTGCAGCGGTCTCATACTCACGGGCGAAGCACCTTAAGCGTCCCGGGATCAAGTGTGGCTGTTATCTCTTCGGCATCCGGCTTGATGCGGATGGATTGCGGGAGGTCGAAGTGAGTGTTGTACGCAAAGACCACCGGGTCGCCGTTCTCCCGATAGACGGCATAGCGGATCGAGTCATCGGCCAGCACCAGGGGGTCGCGATGATGGGCCGCTTTGGCGGCATCAATCACCACCTGAACCAGCTTCTTCATCCCCTGTGATGCGGGATAATCATAGGTGGCGAACAATACAACGGAACCCTCACCAATCCGGTTTTCGTACATGACCCCGGATCCCGGCTCATAGCGGAATTCGTTTCCCGTCTCGCAGATGCATCTTGCGCCGGCCTCTTCAACCCTCGCTATGGAGACGGCGCCATTGGAGCACATGGGATCGTGATCCATGTTGGGGATCTTCGGGAGCCGCCAGCCTGCAGCCGTTTCATCGACGGTAAACTTGAAGCCCGCGTCGAACTCGGTGGCACCGGGACGGATGCGCACACCGCACAGCTCGGACAAATCGCCATCATTCAGCAGCACCAGGTCATCGCTGCGGTCGCTGTTTGTGCGGAAATGGGGGAGACCTATCAGCAGATGGCCGCCGGATCGCACGTACTCCACCAGGTCGGCGTAAATGTCCGGAGTCATGGTATTGTAGCCGAGCATCATCAGGCAGTCATAGGGCTTCAGGGCCTGCGCACCGGCGAAGATGGGGACGACATCGTACTGCCCGCACGGTGGCTGTGTGGAGAAGTCCTGGTCGCCGCGGATGGTCGTCTTATGCCACGGGGAGCCCTCATACATCGCCGGGGCAAACTCCTCCCAGGCCATTTCTGCGTCGCCGTAGCGCCAGCGGGGATTTCCGAAGTGGTTCCAGACGGTGCAGCTTCCGAAATCGCTCCAGTCTTCGTGATTCCCCAGCAGCAGGCCCATCGGCACCTCCGGCCCCTCATCGGGGAGAGGATTGGCCTCAACGACCTGCGCGAAGTCGCCGATTTCCCGGCGGTAAAACTGACAGATATCGCTGTCGTAATCATAATCTTTGCCATACGCGCGGTATTCGAACATGCCGGATTCGACGTAGATATAGTCGGCGCCGGCCAGATATGAGCTGTACAGCGCGTTTCGGAGACGCTTTTGAGTCACAGGTTCCTCGATTTCATACCCGCCATACCACTCGTGGGCGATATGGGATCCCCACTCGGGACGGTCGAAGGCCCGGGCGGCTCCGCGCACGGCGGCGAGGTTGATGTCCGCCTGGCCGGGCATCAGCTCTGTACAGGGCAGATCCACACCGGCCTGCAGCGTGTAGGCGTGCAGGATGGTGGCCTCCACCGACATGACCGTCTCCACACCGACCCCGCGGTCTATTTCAACCTTCTCGCGGACGAACTCCACGTACTTCTCCGCCGCTTCCTGCATGGTATTCACACGGGCTGGAAGGTAGTCGCGATTTTCGAAGTAGCCCTCAAAATGGCTGGCGTAACCACCGGTCTCACCGATCATATCCCCGACCCAGTATTCTCCGGCGGTCTGTCGGATGGAGTCGAGGATCTCGGGGCTCAAAAACGAGCCGGTGTCATCATCAAACTTCCCCCGCTGGCTGTAGAGGAATGCAAAGTAGATGCCTGCATCAGACAATGTTTTTGCCCAGCGGACGTATTCAGTATCCGGAATTTCGTTGCCGTCCTCGTCGCGTCCGGAATGGTATATCAGCAGGAAGTTGCCGAGATTTTCATGCGGCATTTGGGCGATCTGTTTTGACAGGGGCGGCCAGGTCTGGAAATGGTCGCCGATTTCAACGCCGACTCGGGTATTTTTGGACATTGTTTATCTCCCTGTGTGGATATGAGTTCTGCATTTTGAGGCTTTCTGCGTGTGCTCAAGCCCGCAGGCTACGGCTCCAGCTTCAATATGCGCCAATCTGCCGGGGCGACCTGCAGCTCGAAGTTTCGGTTACGTCCGAGGTCCTCGCCGCTGATAAGATCCGTGCCCCGCATGGGCTCGGTGGTGCTGATGGTTGCCTCCGCCGGCCTGTGCAGCTCCCAGTTGGCGACCATCACCAGCGTGTCATCACCGGCGGAATAGATCTTTCCGACCCCGGCGTCTGATGCGACGGAAACATCCAGATCGCTGTTGTCCCTGAGCAGCGGCAGGAGATCGCTGCAGGCGTCGATATATTGTGCGTCGAGATACGATCGCTGGCGGTAGCCCTCCCTGATGCGCCGGTGCCAGTAGGTGACGTCGTAGGCACCGGGCTTCAGGCGATAGCGCAACGCCACCCATTTGCCGGGTGCATACGTGGCTCGGACTTCTCGACCTCGTTGAACACGTCCCGTGGTAGGTGTGTCGTCACGCATCGGTCAGCCCTCCTATCTGGCAACAATCCGTGATTCGCGAGACTCGGCTCGAAACGCACGATACCGTCGCAAGAACCGCTGGGCCTCGCTGTTCGGGTCCAGATAGATGCGTATGACTCTGACCCCGCCCCCGCAGTGCGGACAC
>JAWODS010000133.1:0-4223 GCA_046483205.1 Armatimonadota bacterium
CGGCCCGGCAAACCCAAGCCGCCCGGCCCGATGGACAACGTCCACCACGAGGAATGGTAGCGGTGGTGTCGGCTGTCGCCACCTGCAAGCCGTTGCAGGACTGACTGTTAACCACACGGAGGGATCAGTATGCCGGCTTCTGGACCGTACGTACTCGGTATCGACTGTGGCACCCAGAGCCTCCGCGCCGTGGTTGTGGGTGTTGATGGGCGGGTGGCAGGCTCGGCCGCCCGGGAGTATCCCGTCCAATATCCGCAGGTGGCGTGGGCGGAGCAGGATGCGCAGGACTGGTGGCAGGCCGCCAGAGCCGCCGTTCCCGCCGCCCTCTCCGAGGCCGGCATATCGAAAGACGACATCGCCGGTATCAGTGTTGACGGCACCTCCTGCACCGTTGTGGTTACCACCCGGGAGGGCCAGCCGCTGCGCCCCGTGATCCTCTGGATGGACCAGCGGGCACACGAAGAAGCACAGCGGATCACCGACACCGAGCACCCCCGCCTGAAATATGTGAGCTACTCCGAATCGCCGGAATGGATGATCCCGAAGGCGATGTGGGTGGCGAAGCACGAGCCGGAGGTTTTCGATGAGGCAGATCTTGTCATCGAAGGCACGGACTGGCTGATGTTCCGCCTCACCGGCAACTGGGCCGCCTCACAGAACAATGCCACCTGCAAATGGAACTACGCCTCCGTTGACGGCGGCTGGCCGGAGGACCTGCTGGATACCATCAATTTTCCCGAGCTGATGGACAAATGGCCGTCCACCGTCCTGGCGATGGGCGAGCAGGCCGGGGAGCTGACCGGCGAGGCCGCAAGTGCCCTGGGTCTGAAGCCCGGTACACCGGTGGCACAGGGCGGTATAGATGCCTACGCCGCCATGCTGGGGCTGGAGGTCGTTGAACCCGGCAGGACCGCGCTGGTGATGGGCACCTCCACCTGCCCCCTGACGCTTTCGGCAGAGGCAATCTACGAATCGCACCTGTGGGGGCCATATCCGGAGGCGCTGGTGCCCGACACCTGGGCGCTGGAGGGCGGACAGACCACCACCGGCGCCATCGTCAACTGGCTGGCGGAAAACTTCGCCCACCGCGAGGCTCAGCAGGCTGAAGAAGAGGGCCGGAACATCTTTGAGGTGCTGGATGAGAAGGCCGCCGGGATTCCGCCGGGTGCGGAGGGTCTCGTACTGCTGGATTACTTCCAGGGCAACCGCACACCCCTGCGTGACCCGCTTGCCCGGGGTGCCATCTGGGGCCTCAGCCTCCGCCACAATATCGGCCACCTTCTGCGCGCCGTTTATGAGGGCACGGCAATGGGCTGCCGGCATATCTTCAAAGACATGAGCCAGGCGGGCCTGGAGGTCGAAGAGGTGTACGCCTGCGGCGGGGGAACCCGCAGCGACCTGTGGCTCCAGATCCACGCCAATGTGTGCAAAAAGCCGATATTCCTCACCCAGGAGCCCGAAGCGACCGCCCTGGGCACCGCCGTGTGCGCCGCAGCGGGAGCCGGCCTTTTTGATGACGTCACCGAGGCCTCGCGGGAGATGGTGACCGTCACGCGCCAGATCGATCCCGACCCGGACACCTTTGACACCTACGACGCCCTGTTCGACCGCTACCTGCAAACCTATCCGGCCCTCGCCGATTTGATGCACGAAAGCGCCCGGGAGCAATAATCATGCCGGAATATCGGAAAGAATGGGGACAGGCCCAGGGGGATCCCGAGGAGATCGCCGCCGCCATGGACGCCGCCGCCGCATCAGGCGTACCGGCGCTGCTGCGGCGGATTATCGCAAGCCGTCACCCCATAGACATCGCCATCGCGATGCGCGAGCTCGACCGTGACAGCCGCGAAAGCGTATTCAAGTTGCTTGACCGCACCCGTGCGGGCATCGTTCTTGAGGAGCTTGATGAGGACGTCGCGGCCGATTTGACCGAGGTGACCGACGAGCAGGAGCTGGCGGAGATTATTGACCAGGTTCCGCCCGACGTCGGCGCCGACCTGATGAATCTCCTCGATGACGAACAGGCCCACCGGGTGCTCGAACGAATCCCTGACGAAGAGTCCGAGGAAATCGAGCAACTGCAGCAATACGACCCCGATACCGCCGGTGGCCTGATGACGCCCGAGCTTCTCTTTGCACCGCTGGATCTGACAACCCGGGATGTCATCCTCCATGTCAAAAACCAGCGGATTCCGCTTGAGAGTCTTGCCTACATTTACGTGGTGGATGATAAGCGGCGGCTGAAGGGTGTGCTGGATTTCGCGGAACTGGTCATGGCCGCCCCGGACGATAGACTGCAGGATGTCATGAGGCCAGACCCGGTTTCGGTAACGCCCGACACCGAGCAGGCGGAGGCGGCCCGGCTGGTTGACCAGTATGACATTGATGCCCTGCCGGTCGTCAAAGAGGATGGTGTGCTGCTCGGGCAGGTGACCGTTGATGACATCATTGACGCCCTGCAGGAAGAGCACACTGAAGATATCGCCAGGATGGGTGGCACCAGCCCCGAGGACCTGCTGTCGGAATCGAGCCTTCAGGTGATGTGGCTGCGGCTTCCGTGGCTGATGATATGTTTCATGGGCACATTGCTGTCGGCGACGGTCATCAACTCGTTTGGCCCTCTGCTGGCCCAGTACATCGCCCTGGCGGCCTTCATCCCCGTCATCAACGCCACCAGCGGTAATGCCGGCCTGCAGTCGGCGACCATCATGGTCCGGTCACTGTCGCTGGGATACCTGCAGCGAAAAAGCTTCCGGCGGGTGGTGGGGCGGCAGGTGGTGACGGCACTGCTTCTGGCACTGATTACGGGAGTCGCGGCGGGCGTCGCCGGGCATTTCATTATGGGAGCATGGCAGATGGGACTTGTGGTCGCCATCGGCATGGTGGGTGCCGTGACATGGGCGACGATAATGGGCACCCTCATCCCGGTTATCTTCGAGGGGCTCGGGATTGATCCGGCCCTCGCCTCCGGCCCCCTCGTCAGCACCACCAATGATGTGATCGCCGTGCTCATCTACCTGAGCCTCGCCGCCAGTCTCCTGCCGATCTTAATCGGCTGAAACCGGAGTTTTTGCGATGAACAATGACGCATCTGAAGGTCTCATGACAGCCGGTGACACGCTTGTGTGCACCGGTGACAGCATCACCTGGGAGCCCGGCGGATACGTGGACAGCGTCCGGGAGATCCTGGCCGCCCGCTTTCCCGACGACCCGCCGACGGTCATCAATGCCGGCGTCGGGAGCGACACCGCCCTGCAGATGCTGCAGCGTTTTGAGGACGATGTGCTGGCCCATGACCCGGACGTTGTGAGCATTATGGCCGGGGTTGCCGACACCGTCTGGCAGCTCGTCGGGCGATCCGATGCACAGAGCCCGGCCGAAGAAGGCAGCGAGCCGGATGAATTCGGCCAGGCCGTCGAGGAGATGACCACCCGTGCCCTCGATGCAGGCGCATCCGTCGTTCTGTGTACTCCGACGCTTTTTGAGGAGCACTGGAGCCCCGACCCCGCCGGGGGCAACCGCATGATCGTGGCGAAGACCCGGCACATCGAGCGCATCGCCCAAGAGTATGGAGCCACCATCGTTCCGACGGCTGAGGTGCTGAAACAGGCCAGAGACGACGCCCGGGAGGCCGGACGGGAGCTGCACTTCACGCCCGACGGCTTTCACCCTGATGAGGTCGGTCATGCGCTGATGAGCCTGGCTTTCGTCGCAGCGCTGGGATATGACATCGAAAGCCTCCGCGAGTGCGAGGCGCAGGAATAACAAATACCGATATCCGCATCGATGGTGTGAAACGTGTCAAAGCTGCTTTCAGACAGGCGTGCCCTTCTGGGCATAATCGTCTATTTCGGACTGGCCATCGCCTGGTCTTTCGTTATCCCGCTGGGCGGCGGTATTGACGAGCCGAGGCATTTCAACTATCTGGAAATTGTCGCACAGCAGCACCGCCTGCCCTCGGCCGCCGAGCGCGCACAGGCCATCAGCCACCACCCCCCACTGCATTACATCCTTGCCAGCCCCGTTTATGCGACCACCGCCGGGCTGTCTCGCGATGCACAGTGGCATGCCGTGCGCCTGTGGAATGTTGTATTGGGTGGCGTCACCCTCATCTTCGTGTATCTGACTTTGAGCACACTTTTTCCAAACCGCCCGCGCGTCAGCGGCTTTGGGCTCATCTTCGTGGGATGGTTGCCGCATTATCAGCTCATCAGTGCGATGCA
>JAWODS010000147.1:0-4770 GCA_046483205.1 Armatimonadota bacterium
AATACCTGGGCTACCAGGTGCCGCTGGCGATGGCGCTGGCTCTGCCGGTCTCCACGCTGCTTGCGACGGCCCTGGGGCTCAATCGCCTGGCGAGCGACAGCGAAATCCTGGCCATGCGCGCAGGGGGACTCGGCCGGTTCCGGATGCTGGCACCGGCTGTTTTGATCGGTCTCTTCGCCACCTTCATGTCGCTGTTTTTGTACTACAACCTCGTCCCGTGGTCACAGACAGAGGCGGAAAAGCTCATCAAGGAGATCGCGTTCAGCCGCCGGGCGCTGGTGGTACGCTCCGGGAAATTCGTGGACGCCGGACATGGATGGCATTTTTTCGTTCACGGCACAGATCCCGATACCGGGCAGCTTCGCGATGTTCGCGTTTTGTACCAGCGCAGCGATTTTCCAATGCTGTTTGCCGCAAAGACGGCACGGCTTACCGACGTTCTTATGCAGATTGAACAGGCATCATTTTATTCTCTGACCCCCTCCGGTGACATGACCTCGGGGGAGCAGGCAGGGATTGACATCAGCCTTGCCGGTGTCGGACGCGCCTTCGCCCCACACGCCAATGACCTCACCGGCATGAGCCTGTCCGCCCTCCTGCAGGGAGCGCGGGAGGAGGAACAAGGCTCGGAAAAGCAGCGTCAATACTTTATCGAGGTGCAGTGGCGGCTGGCCCTGTCATTTTCATGCGTGGTGTTCGCGCTGCTGTCGGGAAGCGTGGTCGAGGCATTCGGCCACACACAGAATCTTGTGGGGCTTTTGGCCACACTGCTGACCGTATTCATCTACTATGTGCTGATGTTGTGGTCGAGGATGCTCGCGGAGGCGGGAGTTTTGCCCACCCAGGGCGTCTGGCTGCTCAACATCCTCATCGCGGCGGTTGCCCTCATTACCCTATGGCGGCGCAAATAATCCTACGAACATATCCACGTCACCGACACGCCTGCATCTGCGGCATTCTCGCCCTGGCAGGCGCCCTGTTGCTTGTGCTGGCGGTTTCACCGCTGAGCGCCGACGACCAGTCAGAGGCCGTTTCCGAGGCCATGCAGCCGCCCCCTGTGTCGGCTGATGAAAAGCCTCCACAGCCATCACAGCCCCCCGCGGCAGAAGAGACCGAAGAAACAGAACAGAAGCCGCCTGAGCCTGCCGAAACACCCGAAGAGCAGCAGCCTCCACCGGCGGACGACAAGCCCGCAGAGGAAGAAGCGCCGACTGCGCTCCAGTGGCCGGAGTTGCCAAAACCGTCTCCCGACAGCGAGATTATCTCACTGCGAGCCGATGATTTTTATTACCAGGAGGGCGTCACCGAGGCATGGGGCGATCTCCAGGGCGCCTACCAGGACTATACCTTCGAAGCCGATTACCTGCGGCTGGATAAAGAGCGCACGTGGCTGGAGCTGAAGGACCATGTGACCATCCAGAAGCCGACGTGGATCACACGGGGCGACCGGCTGCGGATGAATCTGGATACCGATGAATGGACACTGCGTGACGGTACCACAACGGTGGCGCCCTCATTTTTCGAAGAAGGTGTGCTGGAGCCCCTGTACCTGTACGCGGGTGATATTACGGGCAGACCCGGCCACATCGAGGTGGATGACGGCCTCGGCACGTCGTGTGACAAAGCCGAACGCCACCAGCACTACTGGCTGCAGTCGTCGGACATCAGCGTTCGGCCCGGTGACGAGGTTGTTTTCCACAAACCGACGCTCTATCTGCTGGGGCACCGCGTTTTTCGGTATCCATTCGACCTGCGGCTGTCGCTGAAAGAGCGCCGCAACCGTTTTATTCCGGAGTTTGGAGAGAACGAGGTCGAGGGATATTACGCGAAGCTGGCATATCTGTACTACATCAGCGAGGCCCATTCCGGCTTTGCCAGGTACCAGACGACTGAAAAACGGGGCATGGGGTTCGGTGTGGATCACGCCTTCGATTTTGTCGATAACTACGGCAATCTGAGGATCTTTGCAGAGCCGGATGAAGGCAGCTTTTCAGGCCGCCTGGCCGACCAGCATGAATTTAATACTCACAGCACCGCCAGGCTGAACAGCAATATCCAGCGCTACAGCGGCTACGGATACGGCTCGACCTCCCTTAACAGCAACCTCACCTTCCGCACGCGCAGCACCGGAGCCAACTCCACCATCGGCTTCTCACATTCGCTGATGGATTCTGATTTCAACACCACCCGGCGCTATTCCATGGACTTCGATCATACCCAAAAGCCGTCTGAGGATCTTTCGTGGTCGGTGCAGACGGCCATGAGCCGCAACGATTACGGACGCGGTGACGCCCCCGATGAGGAGCTTAATGCAGATTTCCGCATGCGCGGACGACAAACGGCGTATGACTGGGAGACGGCCTTCAAGAAGCGGTACGACCTCGACGGCGGCGACTACACGGGGGATGACTCGTTTTATTCCCTGGACCAGGAGCCGCAAATTATTTTCAACTCCGACACCGAGCGCCTGGCCGGGTTTACCATGTTCGGTGGCAATCCCCTGCAGACAAGCCTGAGGCTGGGAAGATTTCACCAGCAGCCGGATGACAAGAATATCTCCCGCGCCCGCCTCGACCTGTCCATGCCCGGCAGCCGTCATGACCTCGGAGGCAGAAACACCGTCCGCACCAGCGCCAGGTTTCGCCAGAGCTTCTATGACGAGGGATCCGCCCAGTGGTCTTCAGACCTCAGCACCACGTTGCAGGGCCCTATCAGCCGGCCCTGGGAATACCGCCTCACCATGTCGCACAGCACCGTACACGGAAACGCTCCGCTGCGGCTTGATTATGCGTCCCGGCGCACCGCGGCGAACGTGCAGTTCGTCTCCGTTGTCGAGGATGACATGCGTATTGACATCAGCTCCGGTTATGATTTTGTCAACGATTATTACAGCGATGCACGCCTGCGGGCGGCCTTCCTGTTTGGCGCCCAGAACCGCATCGAGCTGCAATCGGGCTATTCGCTGGAGCGTGCGATGTGGCGGCCTCTGAACCTCCGCTGGCTCCGGGGGACTGATGACTGGTATTCCGCTCTCACAACATACTACGATCTTGACAGAGACGAGCTCACGCGGGCATCAACGGAGATCAACTGGCGCGTCAATGATCTGTGGTATATTGCACTGCAGGCCGGATACGACGGCTACCAGGATGAATTTGACCAGCTCGACGTGAAGCTTGTCCGGGAGCTGCACTGCATGAGGGCATCGCTGACGTACAACAAGGAGCTCAACGAGTTCCGCTTCAATATCGGCATCAAGGCGTTCCCGTCCGACCAGCGGCCACTTTCGGTGGGATCGGGCGGCTCGCAGTTCGAAAGCACCTTCAGCCCCAGCTATTAGGCGTCAGCGGTGCGAGCCGCTCTTATTCATGGCTCGCTGCTCCACGGTCATGGCTGCTATCCGAATGGAATTATAGTATCAGACATCTTGTTTGCAAAACGACCGTTTGCGGGGGTACTTATGATCCTGGCCCGCCGGTGTAGATGGGTTCGCTGCACCCTGATCGCCATGGCAGCGGCTTCAGCAGTGATATGGGTGCTTTTGACAGCTCCCTGCGCTGCTGCCGACACCGGCGCCGATGCGCTGGCAGATCGCCCCGACCCCACCACAATCAAGACACAGTTGGCCGACATCCTTTCCGACAGCCGCTATGAGACCGCGGAGGATGACAGCGCCCTTTTCGCCCGCGTTCTGCAGTCTGTGGTGGAATCCCTGCTCGAGTTCATTGACCGCATTTTCGGCACACGCGTGCGCTCACTTATTACCGAAAGCCCCCTGCTTTACTGGATCCTGGTCTCCCTGCTGATCATACTGCTCGTCGCGATCATGTTTCACCTCATTTACGGGCTTGCAGCAGCCTTTCGCGAAAAAAAAGCCATACCAGACGCGTCGGTGGTGGCCCCCTCACTTTCCGTCTCACCTGCGTCATTGATGGATCGCGCCCGCCGGTCTGCTGCGGAAGGCGACTTTGCGACGGCGACGGTGAGCATGTATGTGGCGGTTTTGCATGAGCTGCATCGCCAGGGCCGTATCCGCTACGCGGACAGTGAAACCAACCGGCAGATGGCCCGGCAGGTGCAGCAGGAAGACCTGCGGAGCGCCCTGATGACACTCACCGGCGCCGTTGATGCAATACTGTACGGCAGCCGCCCAGGAAGCTCCGACACCTATGAACGGGCGGCGGCGCTGGCGACTGAGGTGACCGGTTCATGAGCCGATGGACGCGGTCGCTGAAAGCTGCATTCTGGGTTGTTGTGGTGGCCCTGGTCATCGGTGTCCCCATATACATCATCGCCCAATATTCCACCACTTCGTCGCAGATTGACCAGCGGATAGAGGACTACAGCAAATCCGGTTTCCGTGCGTGGGCGGATCTTTTGCGCAGGGAGGATTTCGAGGTGCGCAAATGGCGGCACCGCCTGGATGGATTGTCACCTTCACATCAGGCACTGGTCATCACCTCCCCCTCCCGGCACTTCATCAAAGAGGAGATCCGCTCACTGCTGCAGTGGGTTCGGGATGGTGGGGTAGTTTTGATCGCCCCCAGCAGGCACACGATGCGGGACCGATACCGCCTGTATGACGAGCCGCTGCCTCCGGTGCAGCAGCTTCTGGGCCCCTTCGGGCTTGCTGAGGAGCGCAAAACTCAGCTCCCCGGCCCTGCTGCTGTGGATGAGGCCGTGCCCCTCACCCGGGATGTCGGGCAGCTCTACGCACCCTCGCATATCCGGCTGCTGACGGTCACGAAGGCCGAGCTTAAAGAGCGCTAT
>JAWODS010000227.1:0-5219 GCA_046483205.1 Armatimonadota bacterium
TGGAGACACCGGTGACGTCGTTGAGATCCTCGCCGACACCCATGACCTTCCCCAGAAATACCGCGGGCGCCAGGGCGTGTTCAAATCAGTTGAATGCGGCCTCGGGCGCATGGTTGGAAAGCTCACGCCGGTTCACGTTGTCAAGGTGTGAAAATCCTGTCGCTACAGTATCATCCGCTTCAATATCGCCCATTCGATGAACCTCAGCACGTACGACAGAAGGAAACCCGCGACGATAATGTAGATTAATATTTGCACGGTCGGCACATTCAGTTCGGCAACCCACTCCTGCGGATTGATCATATCTCCGTAGGTCAATCGCACGGCAATCTGCGCCAGCTGGTTCATGACCCGCTCGTACACCACGGTATATGGCTTGAAAAGGTACACGAGCGCTGCCAGGGTCATGATCACCAAAACGGGGTTGAGCACCTTGAACTTCTGGCGCTGGTGCTCGATGAAAATGGCGCAGTCCCGGCACTCCATGGTCCGCTCTCGCGTCCCGGCCTTCCCATCGGCCTGCAGATCCGAGCGGACAAATGCTTCCTCGCGGATGCGCTGCTCCGAAGACGCTTTCGTGCCTTTGCCCCGGCTCGCGCCACCTGTCTTGATGAGCTGTTCAATCAGCGATGGGTCACAGTTGCAGCCATAGCCGAATCTCCAGCAGGTTTTCCCGGCCTTGTAGGCGGGGCATATTTCTTTGACCGCATCATGGCAGTAGGGCATGTCCCAGCAGGCCTGCCACAGAAGCATGCTGCGGCGCCGCGTCTTCTTCTTCTCTTTAACCGGCTGGACCTGTTCCTCATCGGGTTTGGCGGCGCGCTTCCCGGCGTTGATGACCTGCTCGACGATCGCCCAGCCGATGCGGAGTCCGACGACCAGGAGTATGGCCATTCCCGCACTTCTGGAGTATTCGGTCAGGACTTCTGCGTGACGCGAGGAGGGGTCGGCGATGTTGGAGGCAATAAGCATGGGCATGCCGAACATCAGCCCGGCCCCGACCATGCCGGCGATGATCGCCAGTGAGACCTCTTCGAGCGTCAGAAAGACCAGCGCAACCGCGCCCACAAATCCCGCCGCGGTCATGATCTGCCCCATCAACTGCCAGTTGCGGGCGATTCGGGCGGCAGTTTCCGGGTTCGGGTTCTGCGCAGCTCCGCTGAAAATACCGTAGAGAATGTACCCCAGCGCGATGAAAAAGACTATGCTACAGATCTTTAACAGCCACTGGCTGACGGCAGCGAGAAAAGGTTCCCACTCAAATGGTTTGCGGTCTGGTTTTGACCCCGATTTCTTCCGAGCGCTCATCTCTCACAACCGCCTGGTAGAGGGTTTCATCATGAACATGTCCTGGGCGTTTTAGGCTTCCTTTCCGCCCTGCAGAACCTGCTGGTTCACATCGTCCGGGATCGCTTCCTCGTCCACAAACATCATGTAGTCACTCTTGGCATTCGAGCGGTTGTAGCCTTCCCAGAAATCGATTTTGCCCTCGTTGACCAGTTCTGCGAGCGACGATTCGAGAAGCTTCATGCCGAGGTCCTTCGAGCTCTGGATCGTGGTGCGCATCTGGGAGACCTTGCGCTCTCGGACGAGGTTGCCGATAGCGGGCGAACCACCGGCCTCACCAATCATGACCTCGTGGGCGGCGATCCGTCCCCTTTTGTCGATCCGTGGAATCAACTCCTGTGAAAACGTCGCCACCAGTGATGTTGAGACCATCGCCCGTATCTCTTCCTGCTCGTTGGAGGGGAACGCCGTCACCAGGCGGTCAATCGTCTTCGGAGCGCTGACAGTATGCAGCGTGCCAAAAACCAGGTGGCCCGTCTCCGCGGCCTGCAGCGCCGCACGCATCGTCTCCAGGTCACGCATCTCACCGACGAGGATGATATCCGGGTCGGAGCGCATGTTCCGGATAACCGCCTCGGCGAAGCTGTCAACGTCCACACCGACCTCACGCTGGTTGATCAGCGCCATTTTACTGTCGTGGAAAAACTCAATCGGCTCCTCGATCGTCACAATATGGACGCCGCGGTTTTGATTGATCCAGTCGATCATCGAGGCGATGGTGGTACTCTTTCCACAGCCCGTTGGCCCTGTCAGCAGGATGAGGCCACGCGGGCGGCTGAGCAGGTCCACCTGCACATCTGGATCCAGCCCAAGCTGTTCGAAGCTGAGCGTTTCGTGAGGGATCATCCGAAGCGCCAGTGCCGGATGCTCGCGCTGCTGAAAAACACTCACGCGGAAGCGGGCGATGTCGCCGAGAGAGTAGGCGTGGTCCGCCCCGCCTTTTTCGTGATAACGCACCCAGTATTGGTTGTCCGGCGTGTCCTCACCGAGAAAGAAATTCGTGCCGGCGACCATATCCTCATGCGTCATTTCACGGTAACCGACCATCTCATGAAGTACTCCGTGAACGCGGTACACCGGAGGCTGGCCAACGGTCAGGTGGAGGTCTGATGCATCGATCTTCGCACAGCCCTCCAGCATGATCTCCATGATTTCATCGTTCACCGGCTCCCCGATGCGATCGACAAGCTCCTTCGGCGCCTTGACCGTTCGGCGCCATGTCTTCTTCTCCTGCGCAGTTTCAGTCATCCAATCTCACCCGGCCCTTTTGCCTGAATAATCATGCAGCACTATTGAAACCGAACTTAACCGCCGCCCTCACCACTGCCGGACGGCTGACCCGTGTTCTGGCGTTTGCGCGCCTGTGCCATTCTCTTCTGTTTCGCGCGTTTCTCCGCGTCTTCCTGGGCCTTGTCTTTTGCCAGACCGTCAACACGGCGCAGCATCTGGCGCATTTCAGTGTAGTTTCCTGCATAAAACATGGCATCATCGGCGGTGATGATATCGTCCTTATACAGCTTCAAAAGCGACTGGTTCATCGTTTGCATGCCCCAGTGCTCGCCTTCCTGGATCGCTTCGTAGGTCTCGCCGATTTTGCCCTCTTCGATGTACTTCGAAACCGTGGGTGTCACAACCATCACCTCGACAGCGGCGATCCGGCCAGTCTCCTTGCGCGGCACCAGTGACTGTGAGATCACGGCCTGAAGCGACTTGCTCATGCGCATACAAATCTGGGGCTTATCGTGTGGTGGAAACATGTTGACGATACGCTCCATGGTTTCTGCGGCGCTGGTGGTGTGAACCGTGGAGAAGACCAGGTGGCCGGTTTCCGCCGCCTGCATGGCCACTGACATCGTGGTGACGTCACGCATCTCACCGATAAGAATGACATCCGGTGACTGGCGCATCGCGTACTTCAGAGCATCCTGGAAGTCATCGGTGTCGATACCGACCGCGCGCTGAGAAACAATCGATTTCTTGTCCTTGTGAACATATTCGATCGGATCCTCGATGGTGACGATGTGTGCCTGGCGCTTGCGATTGATAAGATCAAGCATCGCCGCCAGCGTCGTCGATTTCCCGCAGCCCGTCGGTCCCGTCACCAGCACCAGACCCTGGGGCTTCAGGGCAATATCCTGCAGTACCTCAGGAAGATCGAGCTCGTCGATGGTCATGATGTCGAGTGGGATGATCCGCATGACCAGAGCGACGTTCTCACGTTCCTGGTACACGTTGATACGCAGCCGGCAGTCATCACCAATCGTCAATCCGATATCTTTTTCCGGATACTTTCGGAACTCCTTCCAGTCTTCATCATCCATCAACTCCCGGGCGATAGCCTCCGTATCGTCGGGGCTGAGTGGTTCCTGTTCGGGAATCTTCTGCACTCTCCCCTGAATCCTGGCGTGTGGCATCGCACCGGGCTTCCAAAAGATGTCTGAGGCGTTGACCTTGCTGCCCCATCTCATTATGGCCTTCCAATCGACCATGTGAATTCCTCCTCTATAATGGCACGTACACTGAAACTCAGGTGTGTCTGGTCATTTTCGCTTCTGCATCAATAACCGTATCCCGGCGTATGTACCCACGCCGATCGCGATTGCCAGGAGAATGGTTATGGCCCACGGGATCGTCGATTGGCCCGCGGGCGTCGTCTCTGCATCCCCCTGACTTTCGGGCGAGCGGAGTTGTGACAGATTCTCAAACGATGCGTCCGTGACGGCTATCTGGTAGTGGCGGACTCCCTGGCTTTGCGTCCATTGGGCCGTGACATACCGGTTGCTGAAATCTCCGCTGCCACTGATAGGGCTTCCCTGGCCCGTGAGATACACTATCGCAATCGTGGAATAATCCGAAAGCGCCTGAACGAACGGCCAGGCGGGCGTCATTCCGTTCAGATCAACCGGCTGAGAGCTGACTACGCGGGCCTGGATTGTAACACTGTCGCCCCTGTTGGCGCTTGCAGGAGCGCAACGCCAGCCGCTGGCCTCCCGAAACCGGTTCCACACACTTTCAGCCTGTTCGCGCGTCGTCCCACCGGGGAGGGTAATATCGACTGTATGAGCATACCGCCCCTTCATCGAAACAACAGCGGCGGCGGAATCGCTGGTATTCTCGGCACTGGTGCTGACAGCAAGAAGCCCGATAAGTGCCGCTACTGATACTATTCCCCACCTGCTCATAAGTTCCTCCTGCAAAGATGCAACCTGCGATATAAATATGATACAAACAAAAAAGGACGCAGGCAACCTTCGCCCGCGTCCCGATACTGTTTCATGGTGGAGCCGATGGGATTCGAACCCACGACCTCTTGAATGCCATTCAAGCGCTCTCCCAACTGAGCTACGGCCCCCGAACTCATGTGTAGTATATCAGCATCCCGGGCACCGGTCAAGGCGCTGTTGGACACAGCGGAGGGTGTTATTGTGTGCCGATTTGCGTGCAATAGCGCCATGCCGGTGGACCCGCATATCGTTGACATTGCGCCACTGACCCGCTATACTTTTACGGTACAAAATGTGCGGACAGACAGCGGAGGGGTGGCCGAGCGGTCGAAGGCGGCGGTCTTGAAAACCGCTGAGCGAAAGCTCCGGGGGTTCGAATCCCTCCCCCTCCGCCATACTGTGATTGACCGCCCAATGATGGGCGGTCTTTCCATTGTCCCATTCCCCGTTACGGTTAATCTGGAGGCCTCCATGCCGCTTTTAGCTATCCCCGTGCGGTGTGATGTTGGGTCCATTCTAATGGCATTTTGTACGGGGAGTCCATGCGAACAAAGAGGGATTCTAGGATTCCTCTCCTGTAAAATCAGGCCTCATCCAGGTTTGGATAGAGGCCTTCTCGGTAATTTGGGCACGGTGATGGAACGGGAC
>JAWODS010000278.1:0-5406 GCA_046483205.1 Armatimonadota bacterium
CCTCTCCCACGCCCTGAGGACAAGGGTGGCGAAGGATTCCCGCCAGTCCTCGACCTGGGGGGTGCCGGGAAGGAGAAGATAGACCACATCGGTTCCGGGGTAGGGGGCTGGTCGGGCCTGAAAGCCGCGCGTTTCCGGCCTGAAGAGCGTGTCGTTGAAATCAACAGCGGGGAGCTGACCAGCGGGGTCAACTTCGTCCTGGAAAGCCTGCACGTCTTTCCGTCCGGCCTGCAGCTAATGTCAATACCGTGGGATTACAGCGACGAGGACCCGGCGACGCTGCTCGACATACCGGCCGGTCAACTGGCCATGGCCGCGTGGGAGGCCGGCAGGCAGCGATACCGCGTGTATCCCAACGCTCCGGCGGATCGCTTCAGGCTCGGCTTTGGATACTGGCTCAATCTCGACGAGCCCGCAGATCTGACACGGCAGGGAACGCCGTCGTCATCACCGGCCAGCATCCACCTGTCTCCCGGCTGGAACATGATTGGCACGCCGTTCAATGACACCGTGGACTTTTACTCAATCGATGTTGTGACACAAACGGGAGGAGAGGTCCTGACGATCCAGGAAGCCCTCTCGCAAAACATTCTGACCTCCGGGCTGTTTGCCTACATGCTTGGAGGCTACAGGACGGTTTCGACCATGACGCCGTTCGTCGGCTACTGGATCCGGGCGAATAACGCGTGCGAGTTGAGCATCGATGCAGATGCTGATACCCTCGGGGCTGCAGAGCGGTCACCGATAGCGGCCGTGTCAGCGCCGGAGGACGGATGGCTCATGCAGCTTGAAGCGTCGGTGGGGCAGGTGCGGGATGCGTCGCTGTATCTGGGCATCTCGGACCGCGCCACTGATGAGTTTGACGGCGGTCTCGACCAGGCCAAGCCTCCCGTCCCTGATATGGCGCCCTACGTGTACGTCAGCGGCGGAAGCGACATGCCACAGGCCGTGGATATCCGTGGCGGCGACAGCGTACGGCAGACGTGGAACGTAACGGTTCAGACCAACCAGATCGACCAGCCAGTACGAATAAGCTGGCCGGATATATCAACTGTCCCGGCGGATCTGCAGCCCACACTGACGGATACAGCAACCGGCAGGACCGTTCACATGCGGACCAGCACCAACTACACGTTTGATGCCACCAGCGAACCACGGGTTCTTGAAATATCAATATCGAAGACAGCCAGCCGACACCTGGTCGTCAGTTCCGCCATGGCGCAGCAGGTGGGCGACGGTGTGAATGTCTGTTACACGCTGTCGGCAGACGCGGCTGTCACCGTGGATGTCATGAACATCAGCGGCCGGCGCGTGAGCCGCGTCGTCCGGGATGACGCACAAACAGCCGGACAGAAATCTGTAACGTGGAACGGGTCGAATGCGGCAGGTGCGAAAGCTCCGAACGGACGATACCTGCTTCGTATCACCGCCCGGTCAGACGACGGCCAGCAGGCCAGCACGATCACGCCCGTATCAATCCGGCGCTAGACACGTAAACCCGAAACCGCGTGACTTTTCGCGCGGTATTTGGCGCAACGTCGAGGGAATATGCTACCCTCACAACAGCGCCGCACGATCAACTCCTGAGCGGAGGGAGAACAAAGTCGATGCACGCTACTCGAAAAAGTCGGAAAATGCAGATAACGGTTGCATTGATCGCCCTGGTTGTGCTCTTTTCATTTACGGTGACGTTCGCCCAGGGAACCGACCGGTCCATCCAACAGAAGACCATCACATCATGCGCTGTTCTCCCGTTCGCAAACGAGACGAGCATCGAGGATGAGAAGCTGCCTGACAAGATTGCCTCGGCGGTAGCACTGGCGCTGGAAGACACCAGAGAGTTTATTGTTACGTCCAGTTACGACCTTGAACGTGCAATGGACTCTGAGGGTTTCATGCAGCCCCTTTCCGAAACCCAGATGATTGCGCTGGGGAAGACTTTGCGGGTTGACAAGATCATGACGGGGAAGATCACCGAGCTTTCGATCGACAAGAATAGCGGCCGGGCCCGCTGCAGTATTGAAATGCGCATGCTGGATGTCGAGATCGGCGACTATCTTGACGGTGCGCAGATCACAGTGCAGACGCAGCCCATCCCCCAGTGGTCCGGGCAGGTGACCCAGGCTCTCAACAACGCCTTCCGCCAGGTTGCTGAAACGGGCGTCCAGGAGATGCTGGCGGCCCGTGTGCGTCGCGGGCAGGTCCAGGCGGTCACCGACACCGGCGAGGTCAACACCAATCTCGGTATCGGTGATGGTGTCACGGTCGGCTCGCAGTTTTTGGTCATGCGCGCCCGCTGGCAGTCGGATCTCGAAAAGACCGTTCTGCGTCGCGTGGGGAAAGTCGTGCTGTCTGACGTTCAGACGAATCAGTCGTGGGGCAATATCATGCAGGGCGCAATCCCCAGGACAGGCGACCTGCTGTATCGGCTCTATAAGCCTAAGGAAGTGGTGCGGGCGGAGGTCAAAAAGAAATCAGTCACCAAAGTCGTTCGTGCGCTGGCCGCAGTAGGCTTGCTGGTCGGGATATACAATACCGGCACCGGTGACACCACCGGCACCGAATCAGATGTCGTGGGATATCTTGAGCAGGCCGGGATGGGGGAGGACCCCACCGTGGTACTCAAGGTTCACAGTTCCACAACCGAACAGGAAAAGACTGAAGGCTGGCTCATATATCGCGCCGCCAATAACCCGTACTTTCCTGATACGCCCCACAACCTCATTGACATGATTCAGGGTAAGAAGCTCCCTGACAACGGCTACAGCGATGATCCGAATCTTCCGGCCAACCAGTGGTATCGGGAAGACGAGGAAATCAGCTTCCCCTATTTCGGTGAAGAGGGCGAGCAGGAAGTGGCGAGTGTCACAGCCTCCTACAACCACGAGCCGCTGCAGGCCGGGTATGCGTACTACTACGCAGTGCGACGGATTATCCAGCCGCTCTTCCCGCCCGGGTACAATCCTCCGACAAATACAGAGCAGGCAGAAGAGCCCGTTGAACCGAATATTGAGTGGGATCCGGAAGAGGCGAAGGTTCTCGCAGATGTCAGCAAGCACACCGGACCCATTACCTACTTCACGCCCCCGAGTCTTTCGGAGCCAGATAATGAGGCCCCCAACCAGAGTGTCACAAACATCCGATTTGTCTGGCAGCGCACCGAGGGAGCCGACGTGTACCGGGTGGAGCTGTTTGCCCCCAATGATCCCACCGGACGCCTCACACCGGTCTGGGCGCACGAGAAGAGGTCCTCCTCAGGCACCACAGAGAGCACAACCTTTGATGTCGCGGACTCTTCTCAGGGCCTCGATCCCGATACAACGTACTACTGGCGTGTCGGTGCAAAGGCCAGCGGAGATCCCAAGGCTCCGAACAACCGGGCGATCGGAAAGAGCGGGTGGCTGTACAGCGAAATGCGGTCGTTCCATACTGTCGACATGCCGCCGGGAGTCCTCGGTGCCGACACCGATGCGCCGCGGACGGAGCGGACGCCCGGTTTCTTCGGCAGCGTCAGACGCGGATCGACCGGGAGATAGACACGTCGTGATGTATGAACGAAGCACGCGCCGCGGCTGTTTATGCGCATTATTGGCGGCAGGTGTGCTGTGTGTGACCTTTCACAACTCGCTGGCCTCCGGGGCCCGATGGCAGGTGGCTGCTTATCTCAGCGGCCAGCCGGACCTGCAGCAGGCCGTGACGGGATACTGGCAGCGCCTGGCGGCAGGGGCTCGCTCAGGAGCCCTCGACGCTGTCGTGCAGATTGACGGTCCACACATGGCGGCGCGATGGCGCCTTCCGGCTGTCGAGTATCAGCCGCTGGGGGTTGTGGACATGGCCGACCCGGAGAATCTCACGGCTTTTGTGCGGTGGGCGGACCTGTCCGGGCAGGATCCGGCAATACTGATCCTCGCCGGACACGGCACGGGCGTTGCGACGGTGGAGTATAAGAAATGTGGGCTGATTTCCGACGGTGGTTCCGGATCGACACTGACCGCCTCCGGGGCCGCCCGGGCAGCCGAAGACGCACGGGCCACACTTGACATCCTGTCGCTGGACTCATGCCACGGCGCGACCCTCGAAGCCGTATGGGAGCTTCGAAGGGTGGCCCGGTACTGTGTGGCGGTTCCTGCACGTTTGCCGAGCGAGGGACTGCCGTGGGCGGAGGTCCTGGGCGGATCACAGGGCGACAGCGCAGTGGGTGTCATCAGCGCGATGCAGTCGGCGTACGGTGCGCCGCTTGCGGGTGTTGACTGCAGACGGCTGGATGATGTGGTGGCGCGTTTGGAACACCTGGTGCAGGCATTTCGTGCAGATATGAAAGCCAATGCCCCCGCGCTGCGGCTGGTGCGAAGCAGGACGACAAGCTGGGGTTACCGCGATGAAACGTGTGATCTACTGGAGCTGGCGACGGACCTGCAGGCCAATGCTGGCACGGTGAGAGCGGCCAAAGCGGCCGGCGGGGTTGTGGAAGCTGTCGAAAACGCACTTGTGACAGACATACAGCAGGATACAGCACGACCGGTGGGAAACATCGGCATCTTTTTCCCGCCGGGGTGGGAGCGTCCACCGAGCTGGTACGAACAGGAATACGAATTTGCCAGGCAGACCGGGTGGGCGAGCTTCCTTACGCAATATCATGAGATGGTGAAACAGGGCCTGATCGGGGATGTCACCGACGCGACAAATGGATCTGACAAAAGCTGACGGATATAATTTCATACGCAGATTACTCACTGCCCCAGCGAGTCCGCAGGTGTGCAGTGGGGAGGGGGAACCGCATTGAGGCGCCACGGTCGCCCTGATATGAAACAGGAGATTGCACTCGTTATCCTGAGTCTCGTGCTCGGGCTGATGATCGCTGGAGGGCCAGCCATCGGCCAGACAATTTCGGACGATCTCGCCGGTCCACTCCGCGCGCTTGCAGCGGCGGAAGCCGGGGGGGTAGCACCCGCACAGGTCACCCGCGTGGTCCCTGTGGACGATGGACGTGTCGAAGTGGTGGTGGAATTCCAGAATGAAGGAGCCGCGGCTTCGACAAACCTCAGCTCCTTTGACGCCGAGGTTATTGCGCGCCTCGACACCAGGGTGCAGGCCAGGATTCCGACATCGCAGCTAAACGCTGTCGCCGCACTGCCCCAGGTGGCACAGGTGCGGCTCCCGTACCGTCCGACGCCACTTCAGGGCTACGGGGCGACAGCCTCCGAGGGCCTCCAACTGACATCAGCCACCAGCTTTCACGCCAACGGCCTCACCGGCCAGGGGGCCAGCGTTGCCGTGATCGACGTCGGCTTCACTGGATACGATGAAGCAGAGATTCCAGGTGTCGGCGAGGGAAGTGGTCGCGCCATCGATCTCACCGGCAGCGGCATGGGTGGCTCACAGCACGGCACCGCGGTCGCCGAAGTT
>JAWODS010000290.1:0-27258 GCA_046483205.1 Armatimonadota bacterium
GTGGCACGTTCCGCCTGCCCGACCAGTGAAAGCATATAGGGAACCTTATGATAGGCGGCGAGGCCGTTTTCCACTGGCTGGATGCCGCCGCGGGCATTTTGCTGGGAGATTACGTACTTCAGGCCCGAGACGATGGCCTGTCGGTAGTCACTGAGCGCCATTTTACATCTCCTTCGGAGGCCGCAGCTCCCTGCAGCCATACTCGTCACGTACGCCCCGGAGATAAACCGGCAGCCGGGGCGGTGATGAACCAGTTCTGATGCTCCTCTATTCGCCACACCACCCATCAATACCTCCGAGGCAGTTTACCGGAGGTTTGCAGCAAGGTGGGGTGGAAAAATACGGATAGAAAGGAACGATTTGCGATGATTATAGATTGTCACGTGCACGTCAAAGGCGGTTGTAAATATAGGCGAGAATTCAGGCCGAGTCAAATACTGCGGGTGATGGACGAAGCCGGGATAGACCGGTCGGTCATCTTCGCCATGTCTCTGCCATCGCGGGCCTCAAACGATCTGACGATGGACTGCTACCATGAGGCACCCGACAGGTTCATCCCCTTCGCTCACGTGCTTCCGCAGGAGCAACAGGGCGCCGTCGAAGAGCTCAACCGCTGTTTCGATGAGCGCCAGATGCGGGGGCTGAAGCTGCATTGCGGCGAGATGCGGGAGCCGTCACTGGACCTGCTGCGACCCATCCTCGAGGTGTGTGTTGACCGGCAGGCACCCGTGCTCATTGACATGGCCTACAATCTCGATCTTGCCCGCGAAATCGCCGAAGCGTTTCCGGATATGAAGCTCATCATCGCTCATCTCGGCGCTCCCGATGACGAGGACATGGCCGAGCAATTCATCGTCCTTGCCGGCCAGCACCCCAATATACATCTCGACACCTCATACTGCCACCGACCCTGGAAGATTCCCGAGGCCATCCAGCGGCTGGGAGCGGACCGCGTGCTCTTCGGCTCCGACGGTCCCATCATCCATCCGACCATCGAACTGGCGAAAATCGAGGTCTGCAACCTCAGCGATGAAGACCACCGGCTGGTGACCTCCGAAAATATTCTCCGGCTGCTGCGACCTCTTTAACCTCGCCGGGGAGGATTGTGATGTCTGAATCGCGAAGAAACTGTCGAAACGCACTCTGAAGTGTCACTGCAACCATCATTTCACCTGCCGTTGTCAGGAGGATTTCCGATGTGCCTTGATTGTGGATGTGGATCGAACGATATGAATGTTGTCAGCGTTGAAGCCGGTCCCCGCGACCGGGATGATGTTTTCGTCACGATGGAATGCTGTCCGGGAACGGAATGTTCGGGCGCGCACGAGGTTTATGAGGTGGACGAGGACGGCAACGCCGTGGAGGAGGTTCCGTGCCAGTGCGTGGTCACCGATTTTGCGCCTGCCGGGGAGCCGAAGGGCGAGCTTATCTGGAAAATCGATCACATGGACGCCGGAGCAACGAAAAGATTCGCCGTCGGACCGGGCGAGGCTGAAGAAAAGCCGACCGATGTCGCCATTGACATCACCGAAGGCGACCGGGCGGATTTCACCGTTAACGGCGATTTCTTCACCAGCTACGTCGTCCGCGACGGCATCCCCCGCCCCTTCTGCGCACCCGTCACCGGCCCCGGCGGACTGGAGGTCACCCGGGAGGTCAACTTCCCGCCCAAAGAAGGCATTGACCACATCCATCATAAGGGGATATGGGTCGCGCAGGGCGATGTCAACGGACACGACAACTGGTCGGAGCAGGAGGGCCACGCCAAAACGGTCAACCGCGAGCTCACCGTGGACGCCCAGGGCCCGCTGTTCGCCCAGCTTCATGCATTCAACGACTGGGTCACCGCCGACGACCAGAAGCTGTTGCGCGAGGACACCTTCATTCGCCTGTACAACACGCCCGACACCGGCCGGATCATGGATCTGAATACGGTGTGGACCGCCGCGTATGGAGGCGTATTTTTTGCCGATACGAAGGAAGCCGGCACCGTCTCCATCCGCCTGAAAGAGAGCATGGAGGAGCGCGAGGGCGGCACCATCGTCAACGCCTTCGGAGCCATCGGCGAGGCCGAAAACTGGGGCAAGCCTTCTCCATGGGTCGATTATTACGGCCCGGTGCAGGATCGCGTGTGCGGTGTGACCATCATGGACCATCCCGACAACTTCCGCTACCCCACCACCTGGCACGTCCGGGGCTACGGGCTGTTCACGGCCAACCAGTGGGGGATCCACGATTTCACCGGAGACTGGTCCAGGCGCGGCGATTACGCCATGGAGCAGGGACAGTCGCTGTGCTTCCGGTTCCGGATCTACATCCACGAGGGCAGCACGAAAGAGGCGAATCCGGGCGAGCAGTGGCTGAACTGGGCGTTCGGGCCATGCGTCTCAGAACCTGAGTAGTTGAAGGGGAAGTGGAATCTCCTTTCGGGGGATGGTGCATCGCCTCCCCTTGTCACCGCAGGGTGGATGTGTTACACTTTCAATTCCATGACGGAGAGGTGGCCGAGCTGGCTTAAGGCGGTCGCCTGCTAAGCGACTATGGGGCCAAAAGCTCCATCGCGGGTTCGAATCCCGCCCTCTCCGCCACGCATTTTGACAGTTGACGGACGTGGGTGCGCCCGTAGCTCAGCGGATGAGAGCGTCGGCCTCCGGAGCCGAAAGTCGCGTGTTCGAATCACGCCGGGCGTACCATTTGGAGATACTGAGCCGGCGTCACGGCTTCCGGGGCAAAACGCTGTGGCGCGGCTTTTTGACACTCGCGTGGATGTCCACTCATGCGAGAAAGTTTTTGGTGCGCCGGTAGCTCAGCGGATTAGAGCGTCGCCCTGCGGAGGCGAAGGTCCCGTGTTCGAATCACGGCCGGCGCGCCACTTTTTCCACAGGCCGCAAGGTGAACCGGGGATGACTGAAGAGACGAACCGGGTCTGTTATAGCCTGCTCTCCGGCTTTTGTAACCCTGAACGTCGCGGCCAGGTTCGCCCCGGTAGCTCAGTTGGATAGAGCAGCAACCTCCTAAGTTGAAGGTCGCCTGTTCGAGTCAGGCCCGGGGCGCCAGCTATTTGTATGATCGCCGGTTGCGCAAATTCCGGGTATGTCCCGCCTGGCAGTGGGCGGAGAGGTGGCAGAGCGGCTGATTGCGCACGACTCGAAATCGTGTAACGGGTCCAGCCCGTTCGTGGGTTCGAATCCCACCCTCTCCGCCACTGACCACGTCCGATTCGCGTTTTCAGCAGCCGCAGCCACACACGCCAGTACAGCGCGGAGAGATGACCGAGTGGCCGAAGGTGCTCGCCTGGAGAGCGAGTAGTCCCGCAAGGGGCTCGTGGGTTCGAATCCCACTCTCTCCGCCATCCTCATCCCCCACTTTCCACCCTTTGTCTGGATGCGGAGTTATGCTATAATGCTATCAAGTTTTAGGTCGCGCTAGACGGGAAGGTGGCGGCCTCCTGAACCCACAATCCGCCATAGTGGGGTACAATTCCTGTCCGAGGTGTCATCGTTTAGGGCCTGCCTCAGACGGGCGGCGTTGACGGTCGGGCCCCACGCATGCAAGCACTGCCGAACCCCGTCAGGCCCGAGAGGGAGCAGCGGTAAGCAGTAAGCTTGTAGTGCCGTGGAACGCCTGGCCCGAGCAAGCCATCTGAGTAACGCCTGGGCGGTGTCATCGACGGCGGGTGCGCGACCTTTTTATCTGTTTTGGACTGCCAAGGCCGAATGGCTGCCTGCAGCGGCCAGCGGAGTGAAGTCATGGCTTACCTCTCTTTCAGTCTCAAGTACCGCCCCAGAACGTTTGATGAAGTGGTTGGTCAGCAGCATGTGTCCAAGACCCTGAAAAACGCCCTGGCAAACGACAGGGTGGCGCAGGCGTATTTGTTCACCGGCCCGCGCGGGACAGGCAAGACCAGCACGGCCCGCATCCTCGCCGCGGCTCTCAACTGCGTCGAAGGCCCCACTCCCGAACCGTGCGGCAAATGTGAAATGTGCCAGGCCATCGCCGACGACCGCGCCATGGATGTCAAAGAGATCGACGCCGCCTCCAACACCCGCATTGACGATATCCGCGATCTGCAGGAAGCGATCAAGTATCCCCCACAGGACGGGCGCTACAAGGTTTATATTCTTGACGAGGCCCACCAGATCGGCGGCACCGGCGCGAGGACGGCTGCGGCCAACGCTTTCCTCAAGACACTCGAGGAGCCGCCCGATTACGTCGTCTTTTTGCTCTTAACCACAGAATCGCACAACATTCTCGACACCATCCGCTCCCGCTGTCAGCAGTTTGACTTCCGCTCCATTCCCCTGCCGGACATCGTGGGGATGCTTCGTCATATCGCTGACAACGAAGATCTGGAGGTTGAGGACGCCGCGCTTTCTGCAATCGCGCACGCCGCCGACGGAGCGATGCGGGACGCCGAAAGCATCTTCGACCAGATCGTCGCCTATGCCGACGGTCCGATCACGCTGGATGCAGTCAACGACGTCCTGGGCGTGACCGACCGCGACACCCTCGCTCAGCTCACCGACAGCATCGTCAACAGCAATGTCGCCGCGACATTCAACTGCATCGACAGGGCGGTGTCTGAGGGCAAGGACCTGGTGCGGCTCGTCGAGGACTGGACATTGTATTTTCGGGATCTACTGCGGCTGAAGCTGCAGGTCGAGCCGGCCGAGGGTCTGCGGATGTCCACCGAAGCCACCGAGACAATGCAGTCACAGGCCGAGGCGCTCGGGGGACAGCGTCTGATGGAGGCCGTGGAGACCCTTGCGGAGGTGCAGTCAAAGCTCAGGCGCACCTCCCAGCAGTCACTGATCCTGGAGCTTGCCGCGGCAGATCTCTGTCGTCCCGAGGCGGCCGCAGCCCCGGCACCATCTCCGAAACCACAGCAGGCCGAGAGCGCTCAGCCTCAGCCGGCACCACAGCAGGCATCTGAAGAAACCGCTGAAGAAGAGACATCCGGACCGGCCCCGCAGCCATCGGCAGCACCTGAAGCGGCGGGGGGCGGGATGGGTGAGTTCTCGCTGGCCAGCATCGCGACAAACTGGGACCGGGTGATCGATGAATTTAGTGCCCTTGGACATATTCCGGCGGGAGCCATCGTCAGGCAGGGCCGACCCGTCGAGTATGAAGACGGCACACTCACCATCGGGTTTGCTCCCAGCGACGAATTCCATCACAACAGCGTGCAGGACTCCTACACCGGTCTGCTCGTCGAGGCCATTGAGCGGCTGTATGATGAAAGCGTGTCCGTTCGCTGCCAGCTCTTTTCCGACAGGGCGGATTTTGAGCAGGCGGCGTCAGACGCAGCATCTGCAACTGTGCGGGAGCAGACATCCGGCACCCCTGCAACCGGGGAGACACAAACGCCCGACGTCGAGACTCCGGCGCAGGAGGTCGAGGAGGCTCCCGAAGCCCCGGCTGTGGAACCCGAGCAGCCCGAGCCCTCACCTTCCCCACCCGACATCCCGGAACCCGAAACTGCTCCTGAACCGGCCCAGGACACCGGGACAGACACACAGGACACAGCAGATGAAGAAGCCGAGCCGGAGCAGCGGCCGATGTCTGCGGACGAAGTCGTATCAGAGACCCTGAACCTCTTCGAAGGCAGTGTCGAGGTCGATGACGAAGAAGATGAGCAGGAGTAAAATCAGATTCATTGCATAGATGGTGAGACTTTCATGTTCAACATTCAGAAGATGCTTGAAGGCCAGCTCGGCAACATGCAGGAGAAGATGCAGGAAGCCGTCGAAGAGCTTTCGGAAACCATCATTGAGGCCAGCGCCGGTGGCGGTGTTGTCACCGCCCGGATGACTGGCAACGGCGAGCTGGTGGAAATCTGCATTGATGAAGCGGTCGTGGATCCCGAGGATGTTGAGCTGCTGCAGGACCTGGTGACCGCGGCGGTTCGCGAGGCACTCACGAAAGCGCTGGAATTGAAACGACAAAAGATTACGGAGGCGACACCGCTGGGCAAGATGGGTATTGATATGCCCGACATTTTTTGAGCCCCGCAGCCTCCATTTGACCGATAAGAAGAGGTCGTAATGCTGCAATACGCACGCCCACTGCAGAGAGTGATCGAGGAACTCGAACGGCTGCCGGGCATCGGGCCCAAGAGCGCCCAGCGCCTGGCTTTCTTTCTGCTCAGAAACAGTCCGGAAATGGCCCGGAGTATCGGAGAGGCCATCAGCGCATTGCCCGACAACATTCAGCGGTGCGTGCGCTGCCACAACTACACCGAACACGACCTGTGCTCGATCTGCGAGGATGAAACCCGCGACCAGTCCGTCATTTGCGTGGTTGAAGAGGTTTCTGATTTGATGGCGTTTGAGCGCTCCGGTGAATACTCCGGCCTCTATCACCTGCTTGGCGGTCTGCTGTCACCGCTGGAGGGCATCGGCCCGGCGGATATCCATATCGACACCCTGCTGGAGCGAATTGATGAGGACGGCGTTGAGGAGATAATCCTCGCGACCAGCCCCACCGTGGAGGGCGACGCGACCGCCGAACACCTCCACAAGATCCTCCACGAGCGCTTCCCGCATGTTCGTGTCACCCGGATCGCCCTGGGACTGCCGGTGGGAGCCGATCTTGACTACCAGGACCAGGTGACGGTGGCCAGGGCACTCAGCGGGCGCCAGGAAATGCAGTGAAGCTGCGTAAGTCACAGTTGTTTCAAACGACCGTTGATGGTAAACTAGACACGAACCTCGAACAGGCAAACGTACCTCGCTGGCGGGCTTAAGCATCGGCCCGGCTTTTGCATGTCCGGACGGTCAGAGTGTCTTCCGGCTGTTGTGGTGCGTTTTGTTGCGAGAACAGCGTTTCACCATACGCGGTAACACGTCCGGCGCCCCGGATCTTTTTGGGTGCGGACACCGACAAATTCCCACGAGGAGGACTACCATGGCAAAACTTACCGAAGTCCGCTGGCATGGCAGAGGCGGACAGGGCGCCAAGACGGCCGGATATGTTCTGGCTGTCGCAGCGGCTGCCCAGGGCTGGGAGGTCCAGGCATTCCCTGAGTACGGCGCCGAGCGCAGGGGAGCACCCATGCGTTCGTACGTCCGGATCTCCGATGAACCCATCCGGCTGCGGTCGGGCATCGAAAGCCCCGACATCGTCATCGTGCTGGATGACAGCCTGCTGGAAACAGAAAATGTGGCCGAAGGGCTGCCGGAGGGCGGCCTGCTCATCATCAACACCTCGATGAGCGAAGATGAGGTCAAAACAGCGATCGGCCGCGAGGACGTCCAGCTTTATATCGTTGATGCCAGCTCGATCTCTGTTGAAACCATTGGCCGCGACATCCCCAATACCCCAATGATCGGCGCTCTGGCGAAAGTCAGTGACATCATCGAGCTCGATGCGTGTCTCCAGGGCATCGAAGAATCTCTGGGGGAGAAGCTGCCACCAGCAGTTGTTGACAGCAACAAGGAAGCCGTTAAACGCGCCTACGAGGAGGTGCAAGTTGCGTGAGCCGAGTCTATGAACCCGACGCAAAATGGCAGGACATGGCCGACGCCGGCATTATTCCACAGGCAGGCAACGCCCAGGAATACGACGTCAGTGGATGGCGGCGGCAGCACCCTGAACGTGATGATGACTGCTGTATCCAGTGCCTGTTTTGCTGGATTTACTGCCCGGATAATGCCGTGATGCTCAACGAAGACAACGAGGTCTTCGCCTTCTCGGACGAGCACTGCAAGGCCTGTGGCATCTGTGCGCAGGTCTGTCCGAAAGACTGCATCGAAATGAAGAAAGGCTCTGAGTTCCCGGAAGACCAGATCCCCGGCGACCAGAAGGCCAAAAATACAGTTGAATTTGATTAGCACATCCGAGTCCCGTATGTGCGTGCCGCAAGCCGGCATAGAGAAAAAAGGAGGTTTTACCCGTGGGAAAATCACAGCCGCTTGAGGGGAATATGGCCGTCGCAGAAGCCATGCGGCAGATCAACCCCGATGTTGTTGCGGCATATCCGATTACGCCCTCGACCGAAGTTGTCCAGACCTTTGCCAACTTCGTCGCCGACGGTAAAGTTGATACAAATTTCGTTGCCGTGGAGTCCGAACATTCCGCCATGAGCGCCTGCACCGCGGCGGCAGCAGCAGGTGGCCGCGTTATGAACGCCACAGCCGCCAACGGCCTTGCGCTGATGTGGGAGATCCTGTATATCACCGCTTCGTTGCGGCAGCCCGTTATCCTCACCGTCGTCAACCGCGCCCTGTCCGGAAACATCAATATCCACTGTGACCATTCCGACAGCATGGGCGCTCGTGACGCAGGCTGGCTGCAGCTTTATGCAGAGGACGTCCAGGAATCATACGACAACCTGATCCAGGCCGTGGCCATTGGTGAACGTGAGGACGTCCGCCTGCCGGTCATGAGCTGTTTGGACGGATTTCTGGTCAGCCATTCCTACGAACTGCTGGAAATCGAAGAGGATCACGCGATCCGTGAATGGATCGGCCCGTATAAGCCCGTTCGCCCGCTTCTGGATGTTGAAAATCCCTACACGATGGGCCCGCTGGATCTGTATGACTTCTACATGGAGCACAAGCGAAGCCAGTGGGACGCATATCCCGACGCCAAGCAGGCCGTTATCGAAGAAGGCAAGCGGTTTGGTGAAGCATTCGGGCGCGAATACGGCCTCATGGAAACTGTGGGGCTTGACGACGCTGAGGTCGCTGTTGTCGCATTGGCTTCGGCCGCAGGCACAGCGAAAGATGTTGTGCAGAAGCTGCGCGACGAGGGCGTCAAAGCAGGCCTGCTGAAGCTGCGCTGCTTCCGTCCCTTCCCGGATGAAGAGATCGCGGAGGCACTGCAGGGCTGCGAGGCCGTGTGTGTGATGGACCGTGCCGCATCGTTCGGCGCATCCAACGGCCCGCTGTACTTCGAAGTCGCCTCTGCAATGTACCAAAGCGGGGCGTCAATTCCGCTGGCGAACGTCATTTTCGGTCTTGGCGGTCGCATGCTCACGCCGGATCAGATCGAAAACGTGTACCGCGACCTCATCGACATCGCAGAAACAGGCGAGGTCACGGAAAAGGTGAAATGGGTTGGGGTGCGCGAGTGATCTCACTCAACAACCCTTTTACCAGACTCGCTGAGGAGGCATAAAAATGGCCAAGAATCTGAAGCAACTTGCAGATAGCCCCACCCGTTTGACCGGAGGCCACCGGCTCTGCCCCGGCTGCGCCGAACCCGTCGTGGTCCGGCAGATCCTTGCGGCAACCGAAGATCCTGTCATCGCCACCAACGCCACAGGGTGTCTCGAGGTCTCCACAACGATCTTCCCGTACACAGCCTGGAATATCCCCTGGCTGCACCTGGCCTTTGAGAACGCTGCGGCCGCTGCATCAGGCGTTGAGGCGATGTATCAGTCTCTGAAACGCCAGGGCGACATCGATGAGGATGCCAACTACAAGTTCGTCGCCTTTGGCGGCGACGGCGGCACCTACGACATCGGCTTCCAGTCGCTGTCGGGCGCGGTTGAACGCGGGCATGACTTCCTGTATGTCTGCCTGAACAACCAGGCCTACATGAACACCGGCATCCAGCGGTCGTCCGCCAGCCCGATGGGAGCCAACACCACGACCAGCCCGGCCGGCGAGGTTATCCCCGGCAAACAGAAGCACCAGAAAGACCTGACAGCATGTATGGCAGCCCATGACATGCCGTACGTCGCCCAGACCATTCCCGGTCGGTGGCGCGACATCACCTCGAAAGCCGAAAAGGCGTTCGAGACCGAGGGGCCGGCGTTCATCAACGTTCTGACACCGTGTCCGCTCGGCTGGCGCTCTGAGCCCGGTGATTCCATGGCAATCTCGCAGCTCGCCGCCGATACCTGTATCTGGCCTCTGTACGAGGTCGAAAACGGCGAATGGAACCTGACGTATAAGCCGCGTGACAGGCAGCCGGTGGATGAATACCTCAAGACCCAGGGCCGCTTCCGCCACCTGTTTAAAGACGAACAGGGCGAGAAGATCCGCGAGGAAATCCAGCGCTATACCGACTACAAGTGGCAGCAGCTGCTCGAAAGGTGTGGCGAAGAGGAGTAAGACCCTTCATTTGCGTAACCGCATACCAGGAGCCCGGTGAAAGCCGGGCTCTTTTCTTTTGGTATGCAGGGCAAACCATCTTTGTCAGGAAACGTACTTAGCAGACGTTGAACCAGGCTTTCCCGTACTCTGTGTCGTAGGGTGCGGTTTGATGGAGATGAGACGAATGAGTAGTGCTTTGTTGACACTGGGCGCACTGGTAATCCTCGCACTCGGCTATCTGATCTACGGCCGCTTTATCGAAAGACGCATCGTCCAGCCCGATCCGGACAGGGAGCCACCCGCTGTCACCATGCGGGATGGCATCGATTACGAGCCCGCTCATCCGGCCATGCTATTCGGCCACCATTTCACAAACATCGCGGGTGCAGGGCCCATCGTCGGTCCGGTCATCGCCGTCACCTACTTCGGATGGGGCGCCACGCTGGGGTGGATTCTTATCGGTACCATTCTCATTGGAGGAGTCCATGACTATCTCTCCCTGATGGTCTCCGCCCGCAACGACGGAAAGAGCATTTCGGACATTGCAGGGCGATATATCGGCAGGCGTGCCAGCCTGGTGATGGCCGCGTTCCTCTGGCTTGCACTCGTGCTGATTATTGCAATGTTCGCAATCCTTGCCGCCCAAACGCTCATTGAAGCGCCCAGCGTTGTTATCCCTAACGCCGGCCTGCTGGTGGTGGCGATGATCCTCGGGATGGCTGTGTACCGCTGGAAAATCCCGTTCTGGGCGGTTACAGTGCTGGGCGCATTCTCGCTGTTATTGCTGTTGTGGGCGGGGCAGATATGGCCGCTGGCGCTTCCCGGGGCCTGGGGCGACCCCTTCGTGATATGGTTCGGGATGCTTCTGGTCTATTGCCTGCTGGCCTCGGTGCTTCCGGTATGGTTTCTGGAGCAGCCGCGTGATTACCTCAGCGCCATGATTATGGTATTCGGCATCGGCCTGGGGTTTGTGGCAATTTTTGCCGCCAACGAGCCGGTGCACGCCCCCGCCCATGTTGCCTTCAGCTCGGAGCAGGGCCCCATCTGGCCGATGCTGTTCATCCTGGTGGCATGTGGGGCGATATCAGGTTTTCACTCACTCGTTGCGGGTGGCACAACGGTCAAGCAGATGGGTAACGAGAATCAGGGGCTGGCCGTCGGCTTCGGGGGTATGGCCCTGGAGGCGGCGCAGGCGGTGTCTGTCACCTTTCTCGTCGCTGCGGGTCTGTACTGGGCCGGCGACTACCTGGGAACCGACGGCAGCTCCCTGGTGCTTGCCAATATTATGAATAATCCCGAGGGTGGAGGCGCGGCGGTGGCCTTCATCCGTGGGTTCGCCAACCTCACTCACGCCGGTCTGCCCTTCATCTCCTTCGGCCTGGCCGTCATGTTCGCCGCCATTGTGCTCAACGCAACACTGTTGGACACACTCGACGTTTGCACGCGCCTTGGAAGATACGTCCTTTCAGAGACGTTCGGCAGGAAGCACCCCGTCTTCGGCAACCGCTGGCTGGCAAGCATCATCACCGTCATCCCCGCCGCGTATCTGGGGCTTTCGGGGATGGGAAAATTCCTGTGGCCGGTCTTCGGCGCATCGAATCAGCTCATCGCGGCGGTGGCCCTATTCGTCATCGCCGTGTACCTGGTCGGGGTCGGCAAGCCGACGGCGTACGTGATCATACCGGGGATCTTTATGCTGATTACGACCGTTGCGGCGCTGGCCTACCAGGCGTACGGCTTCTTTGTCGCCGAAACGCCGAATTACGTGCTCGGCAGCATCTGCGCGCTGCTGATCGTGCTGGCACTGTACGTGTCCGCAGAGGCGGTGCCCCGACTTCGCAAAGCCATGGAAACAGATACAGAAATTGAGGGCGATGAAGAAAAGACGGCCACCGGCAACACCGGGTGACCGTCTCTGTATCATCAAGCAGGTGGGCGAGTTAGCACAGCTCGGGGAATGCTTCTTTGACGGCCGGGTGCACCAGCTCACCGCGGGCGACATTTAGACCGCTGGCGAGAGCCTCGTCCTCGTCCATCGCCTCCTGCAATCCCATGTTCGCCAGCTTGCGAGCGTACGGCAGGGTGTTATTCGTCAGAGCGAAGGTGGAGGTTCGCGGAACCGCCGCTGGAATATTCGGCACCGCGTAATGGACGACCCCGTGGCGCGTGTAGGTGGGCTCTGAATGGCTGGTGGGTTCCATGGTTTCAATGCACCCGCCCTGGTCGATCGCCACATCCACCAGTACGGCTCCCTCGCGCATCTCTTTGACCATAGCCTCGGTGATGACATGCGGAGCCCTGCCACCGGGGATGAGCACCGCGCCGATGACGAGGTCCGCCCATTTCAGCGCCCGGCCCAAGTCATACGGGTTGCTGTACATGGTGGTGGCCGCGTTGCCCAGCAGGGCATCAATCGCGGACAGCTTGTCATATTGGACATCGAAGCAGTACACCCGCGCCCCCATGCCGGTGGCCACCATCGCTGCATGTTGCCCGACCGTCCCACAGCCCACGACGACAACATCCGCCGGAGCCACGCCCGTGACGCCACCCAGCAGGACGCCCCGGCCGCGCCCATGCTTCTCGAGGCTCTGGGCTCCTACCTGTGTGGCCATCTTCCCGGCGACTTCGCTCATCGGCCTCAACAGCGGCAGGCTGCCGTCTTCAGCCTGGACCGTCTCGTAGGCGACGCCATAGATGTCCGCCTCCATCAGCGCTTCGGTCATCTCGCGTGATGAGGCGAGATGGAGATAGGTGAACAGGATCTGTCCCGGCTGCAGCAGTTTGTACTCCCCGGGAAGTGGCTCCTTGACTTTCATGACCATATCAGCGCGCTCATACGTCTCTTCAGCGTTCTCGACGATGGTGCCGCCCGCGTCGGCGTACTCGTCGTCGCTGATACCACTTCCTTCACCGGCTCGCGTCTGCACCAATACCTGGTGCCCGTCACGAACCAGTGTGTGGACCCCGGCGGGTGTGGCCGCCACCCGGTTTTCGCCGTCTTTGATCTCCTTCGGTACTCCGATAATCATATATATCCTCCCGTTGCAATGGAGCATTTACGAAACATCGTCATTGTCTTCCGGTAATCTCCGCACCACCCGCAGTGCGAGCGGCTCGACCCGGCAGTCAACGGGGGTCTCGCCCATTACATCGCCGTCGGTCTGCCATCGAACAGGTATCTCTGCATTGATGGATACGTTTTGCGCCTGCAGCACTGTGGCCGCCGGATGCATATCCGCCGCCTCACGCCACACAAAAGTATCCAGGCCGAACTCCAGCAGCTCAATCTGGCTGCGCGGGTGCAGAACGACAAAATCCAGCAACCCGTCATCGGGCATCGCGTTCTTCGAAAGCTCCAGCCTGTAGCTGTACTCGGGAAGATTGCAGATGAATATTCCCCACATCGGTCCGCTGAAGGTCCGTTTCCCAAAGGTCACTGTCATGGGGCTTTCGTCTTCAGTGAGGATCGCCTGGATGGCCTGCCCTGCAAATGCCAGCCACCCCACGGCTTCCTTCCACGGCCTGCTGAGCTTGTGGACGATTTCGGCGTCGAGGCCCACTCCGGCCATTCCTACGAAATAGTGTCCGTTCATGACCCCCAGGTCAACCGGGTGAGCCTCACCTTTGACAGCCAGTTCACAGGCATCAAAAACCTCCCCGGGTCTCAAGCCGAGAAAACGCCCGAGGATGTTGCCTGTCCCGAGGGGTATGACGGCCAGCTCCAGGTCGGTGTTGGCGATGGCCTGTACGACCTCATTGACAGTGCCGTCCCCGCCTGCGACGATGATTCGGCGCCGCCCGTCTTTAATTGCCTGCTGTGCGAGGGCACGTGCCTCGCCTTTTCCCTTTGTCAGGGCCGCCTGCGGCTGTGCTCCCAGCCGCAGAAGATGCTCCATGACGTCACCGATACGCACACTCCTGCCGACCAACCTTGCCGTGGGGTTGATGATGACGAGCACCGACACTCACCTCCGGAGCACGGCTGTCGTCGCCGGACTGTCTATCACTTCAGCATTACAAAAAAGATATGCAGATAGTAATACGCGAGGGGCATGGCAAACAGCAGCCCGTCAAAGCGGTCCAAAAAGCCGCCGTGTACACCAAATATGGAGCCAAAATCATCAATCTTCAGATCGCGCTTGAGAACCGATTTTGAAACATCGCCGAGCTGGGCGAAAATTGCAATAAGCACGCCGGTGACAACCGCGTGATACCACGGCATCCCCATCCACAGCCCCAGTGAGATCGTCGCAAGCAGTGCCGCCAGCCCGCCGGCGATGGCTCCCTCGACGGTCTTCTTCGGGCTGACCTGTGGGGCCAACTGGTGCCTGCCCCACGTATTTCCGGCCAGAAACGCAAAGGTGTCACAAAACCAGACAGGAACAATCACGAGCATCATCGCCCCCATCCGGTGCCAGAACTCACCGATCGTGCCGTCCCCCATCGCCTGCGGAAGGTCGAAATTGCGCAGGTGGATGATGTAGGAGAAAAAGAGGGCCACATAAACGACTCCGAAAACCGTGACAGCCGTGTTGACCACAGCATGCTGTTTTGTGCCCTGCCGCAGCGCCAGCAGCAGCGCCCCGGCGACAGCGATAACGATAACGACAGCCGTGTACTCGCCGATATCCTGTGCCGCGATAAATTGAGGGCCCGCCATGATCGCAATACCGGCAGCAAATCCCCACGGCACAGCCGGGCGGTAATCAGAGATCGTGGTCGCTGAATAGTATTCCGCAAGCCCCACAAGGCATAAAAGAGCCATCGGGGTGAAAAACCACCATCCCCCCAGATAGCCCAGCAAAAGCAGCATCGGCACACCAAACAGGGCCCACAGAGCTCTGCGGAAAAACTCCCACAGCATCGCCAAACCTCAGCTTCCCGTCGAAATGAAGCAGTATCCGACTATTCATTCGCCTCTGACATTATACCTCCTGCGTGCAACAAATTACAGTTGCCGCAACGCTTTCCGCCGGGAGGAGTCCTCGCTGATATCCTCGAAAATGAGTACCAGCAACTTTTTGATGCAGACGGCAGGGGACCGAACCTCGCTGCATCTCCTGTGACAGTTGGCCCTGTGGATGGCCGGAGATTTTTTATACCGGCTGCCGGGCGTGGAAAACTGACGATGACCGATGGGAGCATTTTCATGAAAAAAGTCAACATAGGTATGGTAGGAACGGGATTTGCTGCCACCTTTCACACCGAAGCCGCACGCCGGGCGTATGGAGCGCAGGCCGATATTGTCGCCGTGACCTCAGGCCACGTCGAAAACGCCCGAAGGTTCTCGCGCCAACACGCTGTCGCCGACGTGTATGACACGTACGATGAGATGCTACAGGACGACCGCATCGACGTCGTGGACCTGTGCGTGCCCACGAACCTGCATTTGCCGATGACACAAAAGGCCGCCGAAGCCGGCAAGCATGTCATCGTTGAAAAACCGCTGACAGGATACACCGCTGAGGCCGGGCACGACGAAGACGAGCTGATCGGAAACACGGTGGCGCGGCAGGATATGCTGGATTATCTGATCGAGCGCATGGATGCGGTTGAAGCGCTCCTGGAGAGTTCGGGGGTGCGGTTTATGTACGCCGAAAACTGGGTGTATGCACCGTCGGTGGCCAAGGCGCGGCGGATGATTGACAGCGGCGGCGGCACCATCATGCGCATCCAGGCCGAGGAATCCCATTCCGGCTCTCATGCCTCGTACGCTTCCCACTGGGCGCTGGCGGGCGGCGGCTCACTCCTTCGCACCGGCTCGCATCCGGTTGGCGGCGTTCTTCACATGAAACAGCACGAGGGCCTGCAGAAACACGGCACGCCTATCCGCCCGGAGTCGGTGGTCGGTGATGTGGCGAATTTAACGAAGATGGAAAGCTTCCTGCAGGAGAATGAAAAATACCTCAAACACGGCCTCGTCGATTGTGAGGACTGGGGAGCGGTCCTGATTACTTTCGAGGACGGCTCGGTGGCCGAAGTGGTCTCAACAGACGTCGTTCTGGGTGGCATCTACAACCGCATGCAGCTTTTCTGTTCCAACGGGCGCGTTGAGTGCAACATGAACCCCAACAACCAGGTCGTCGGATACGCCCCGGGCGACGACAGCTTTGGTGACGAGTACCTGGCTGAAAAGATATCAACCCGGCAGGGCTGGGTGTACGCTTCGCCCGACGAGCACTGGCAGAGCGGCTACTATGCGGAGATGCAGGACTTTGTGGAGGCGATTTCACAGGACCGTGAGCCGCTGTCGGGCTGGACGCTGGCGCGCGATGTCGTGGCCGTGATATACGCCGCGTATGTTTCGGCCGAGGAGGGCCGCCGAGTCCGGGTGCCCTGATAGCGACCGGTCACACAGCCGTGGGCGCCTGTAAAACCTGCTGCAATAAAAAGAACGCCACCTTCGCGTTTCGGTGGCGTTCCTGATATATCTGTATGTGTTCTGACAGAAACTCTATCCCTGCGGGGGCGGTGTGTCCACCACGTCCCGCGGCCCCGGTGGTGTCCACAATCCAAACCAGCATAGAAGCTGTGTTTTGAAGGCACCGGCCCGATGGCTGATGGCTTCGCACTGCCCGTGGACCCAGTTTCGAAATAGGACGCCCGGCCGGCGGCTGGCTGCCGGGGCCGGTTCAATATCCGGTTTCAGGAGCTGTTCGTCCTTGTGAATATAGCCCAGACCGTCGCGGATCGCCCACTTCTGTCCTTCTGCAGTCTGGCGGTACTTCAACTCTGCAGCGGCTTTCTGGTTTTCTTTCACCAGTTGCCGGTATTCATGCGACTTTTCAACCACTTCACCGGCAGTTCTGTAACCCGCCACCACGTACCTGAAGCCACTGAAGCCGCCCCACACGAGCAGGAGGACCAGCAGCGCACCATACCCCCAGTAGCCCAGGTCCAGCCCGGGGCCCGTCTGTCGCTGAGCGCGCCTGACAGTCTTCGTCCTGGGCACCGCCGTCAGCTCCCTGAAGTGGTGTCATGTATGCTGCGTCAATTGCGCGATGCCTGTCATCGGCTACCTTTTAGTATGTCAGATTGCCGGGGCTATTTCAAGTTGTAGAATACATCCCGCCCCAGATATTCGGCGGAAGAGCCCAGCATCTGCTCGATCCGCAGAAGCTGATTGTATTTCGCCACGCGATCCGACCGGCACGGCGCACCTGTCTTGATCTGCCCGCCGTTGACCGCAACGACCAGGTCGGCAATCGTCGCGTCCGAGGTCTCCCCGCTGCGGTGTGAGACGACAGCAGTCATGTTGTTGCGTTTAGCGAGCTCGATAGCCTGCAGCGTCTCTGTCAGGGTGCCGATCTGGTTCACCTTGATCAGGATCGAGTTGATCGCATTCAGGTCGATCGCCTTCTGAAGATACCTGACGTTGGTGACAGTGAGATCGTCGCCGACGATCTGGACGGTGTCTCCGATGGCATCCACGAGCTTCGGCCACGCATCCCAGTCGTTTTCGCCGAGACCGTCCTCGATGGAAATAATCGGGTACCGCTTACACAGATCGGCATAGAATCCGACCATCTCTTCGGAGTCCAGAACGCGCCCTTCGCCCTTGAGGTTGTAATTTCCGTCGTCATCCACAAGCTCGCTGGCAGCCGGGTCGAGGGCGATCATGAAGTCCTCGCCCGCCTCGTAGCCGGCCTCCGCTATGGCGTCCACAATAACTTTCAGCGCTTCTTCGTTGCTCTCGAGGTTTGGGGCAAAGCCGCCTTCGTCACCGACGCCACCACCGAGCCCCTTCGCGTTCAACACGCCCGCGAGGGTGTGATAGACCTCGGCACACCACTGCAAGCACTCTGCAAAACAGGACGCTCCGACGGGCATGATCATCCATTCCTGCAGGTCCACATTGTTGTCGGCGTGTTCGCCACCGTTGAGAATATTCATCATCGGCACCGGAAGCTGCCGGGCCGAGACGCCGCCGATATACTCAAACAGCGGAAGCCCCAGCGAGTTTGCGGCGGCCTTCGCGACGGCCAGAGAAACACCCAGAAGCGCATTGGCGCCGAGGTTGCTCTTGTTTTCGGTGCCGTCGAGGTCGCACATCAGCTCATCAATCAGGACCTGGTTTGTTGCGTCGATATCGATGAGCTTCGGAGCGATCTGTTCGTTGACATTTTCAACGGCATTCAGGCGGCCCTTGCCACCGTAGCGGCTTTCATCACCGTCAACGAGCTCGAGTGCTTCGCGCTCGCCAGTGGATGCGCCCGAAGGGACAGCGGCCCGTCCCGCGGCTCCATTGGTCAAAAGAACGTCCACTTCGACCGTGGGATTGCCACGGGAGTCGAGTATTTCTCGCGCACGAATATCGGAAATTTCATTCATTGAAAACGCCTCCCATATACACATAAAGAAACTGCCGTGCGGAGAGATCCGCACGGCAGCAGTGTTGTTACGGATTTATCGAGGGTTCTCGATTTCCGCCTGTGCAGCCGCCAGCCGCGCAACAGGAACGCGCAGGGGCGAGCAGCTGACGTAGTCCAGACCGGCGTCGTGGCAGAACACAACGGACTTGGGTTCGCCACCGTGCTCGCCGCAGATACCGACTTCGAGGTCGGCGTTTGTTTCGCGGCCACGCTCGGTGCCAAGTTCCAGCAGGGCGCCAACACCGTCAACGTCAATGCTTTCGAACGGGCTGACCTGCAGAATCCCCTGGCGGATGTAGTCCGGGATGAACTTCCCTTCGACGTCGTCACGGCTGAAGCCGAAGGCGGTCTGGGTGAGGTCGTTGGTGCCGAAGCTGAAGAACTCAGCCATTTCGGCGATCTTATCAGCGACCAGGCAGGCTCGCGGAAGCTCGATCATCGTGCCGATCATGTAATCAAGCTCGACATTGGCTTCTTCGATGACCTCTTTGGCGACCTCTTCGACGTACCCTTTGCAGATCTCCAGCTCGCCTTCGAGACTGACGAGCGGGATCATAACCTCGGGCACCGGGTCGAAGCCTTCGATTTTCAGCTGGCAGGCGGCGTCGAAAATCGCGCGCACCTGCATCCTGTAGATCAGCGGGAAGGTGACCCCGAGACGGCAGCCACGGTGGCCGAGCATCGGGTTGGTCTCAATGAGACTTTCAACGATCTCAGCGATCTCTTCAGCATCTTTGCCAGTTATCTCTGCCAGCTCTTCCTGCTCTTCTTTCTCGTGGGGCAGGAATTCGTGCAGCGGCGGGTCCAGCAGGCGGATAATAACAGGCAGGCCGTCCATCGACTTCAGGATACCGTAGAAGTCCTCTTTCTGGTACTCTTCGAGCACGTTGGCGGCTTCCTGCATGTCCTCTTCGCTGTCGGAGATGATCATGCGGCGGAAGTTGGTGATACGCTCGTCGCCGAAGAACATGTGCTCGGTCCGGGTGAGGCCGATGCCCTGGGCGCCAAGCAGGTGGGCCAGTGCAGCGTCATCAGGAGTATCGGCGTTCGTGCGAACTCCCATTGTGCGGATGTCATCGGCCCATTTCATCAGGTTGTGGAACTCGGTGTACAGCTCGGACTCATCGGGCTCCATGTTGCCTTTGAGCACGGCGATGACTTCGCTGTCGGTGGTCTCAACATCACCGAGCATCACTTCACCGCTGCCACCATCAATGGAGACGAAGTCGCCCTGCTTGACGACATTGCCGTTGACGGTGAACTGCTTGTTGTCCATGTCCAGCTCGATGGCTCCACAGCCGACGACACAGGGCTTGCCCATCTGGCGGCCTACCACGGCGGCGTGTGAGGTCTTGCCACCGAATACCGTCAGGATGCCCTGGGCGGCAGCCATGCCGGCGATGTCCTCCGGAGAGGTTTCGTGGCGAACCAGCAGGACCCGCTCACCTTTCTCGGCTTCCGCAACTGCGTGCTCGGCGGTGAATACCACTTCACCTGCGGCTGCACCGGGGGATGCGGCGACGCCTGTTGCCACAGCATCCGGCTTCTTCTCCGGATCGAACTGCGGGTGCAGAAGCTGGTCAAGACCATCGGGGTCCATGATTTCAACAGCACGGCGCTCGCCTATGAGCCCCTCTTTGACCATGTCTGTGGCGATCTTGATGGCCGCAACTGCGGTGCGCTTACCGTCACGGGTCTGAAGCATCCACAGCTTCCCCTGCTCGACGGTGAACTCAACATCCTGCATGTCCTCATAGAACTCCTCGAGCTTGTCGCAGATATCAGAAAACTCTTCGTAGATTTCGGGCATCTCTTCTTCGAGCTCGGAGATGGGGACAGGCGTGCGGATACCGGCAACAACGTCCTCGCCCTGGGCGTTGGCAAGATAATCGCCGTAGATTTCGTTTTCACCGGTTGCCGGGTCGCGAGTGAAGGCAACACCGGTGCCGCAGTTGTCGCCCATGTTGCCGAAGACCATCATCTGCACGTTCACGGCGGTCCCGAGATCGTGGGAGATGTTGTTGATGTTTCGGTACGAGATGGCCCGGGGGTTGTCCCAGGAGCCGAAGACTGCACGGACGGCGTCCATGAGCTGTTCGTAGGGGTCCTGCGGGAAGTCGGTGCCGAGCTCCTGCTTGTACACGGCCTTTTCAAGATCTACGACCTTCTTGAGGCCCTCGGCCGAAACATGCACGTCGTCTGCGACGCCCTCTTCTTCTTTGACCTGGTCGAGACAGTCTTCGAACTTCTGCCGCTCAACGCCCTTGACAACATCACCGAACATCATGATGAGCCGCCGGTAGGCGTCATAGACGAAGCGCTCGTCGCCGAAAAGCTCGACCATGCCGTCGGCGACCTCGTCGTTGAGACCACAGTTGAGCACCGTATCCATCATGCCCGGCATCGAAAATTTCGCGCCTGAACGGATGGAAATGAGCAACGGATTGTCGGGGTTGCCAAACTCCTTCCCCGTCTTCTCCTCCATTTCCTCGACGGCTTCGTGAATGTCCTCATCCACGCCGTCGGGGAGCACGTGACCGCGCTCGACGAACTCGTTGCACACATCGGTGGTCACCGTAAATCCGTACGGGACAGGAATGTCGAAATTGGTCATCCTCATCAGGTTTGAGCCCTTGCCACCGAGCAAGTCTTTCAGGCCGCGGCCTTCCTTTTCCAACTGGGCCTCAAGCTTCTCGGCGTTGTCATCGAACATGTAGACTCTTTTCAAACTGGACATCAACGGACCTCCTCAGGTATGTAGCGGGTGTTGTGCCGCCTGGTATATAGCCAGCACGAATGGTAAACAATTGGTGGTAATGGGAAAACGTCTTTTGCACCTGCAACAGGTCTGACTCTTATATAAAGAGGCTCCCCCGTGGAACCCCCATGAACTGCGCTTTACCAGTCATTGATGTCAATTTTCTCCCGGGACACGAGCCTGGCATACTCGTCGCGCTTCTTTTTAGGAACGGGAACCTCGGCAATCTTCAGCACCTCATACTCGCGCTTTTGAAGACCCAGTTCGACGGTGATCATGTCGCCCGGTTCTACATCATCGGCGGGCTTTGCGGTTTTCGAATTCACCGCCACAAGCCCCTCTTCACACGCCTCTTTGGCCTTCGTTCGGCGAGGAATGATGCCGGAGTTTCGCATGTACTTGTCGAGACGCATAATTGATCATTCCGCTGCTTTGGCCTGCTGCCACAGTTCTTCGAGCTGGTCAATATCCATATCCAGCATCGACTGATCCTGGCCCTCGACGGCTTGCTCGATGTGCTGAAAGCGGCGCCTGAAGCGTTCCGTACTCTCTCGGAGTGCGCTTTCGGCGTCAATGTTCAAAAATCGTGCGAGGTTGCATATCGCAAACAGCAGGTCACCGAGTTCGCGCTCCATGGCTGCACGATCATCGTTATCAATCGCTTCATGCAGCTCGTCGAGCTCTTCGTCGATCTTTGCGTCGGGCCCCTCTCTGTCCTCCCAGTCGAACCCCACGCGTGAGGCCTTTTTCTGTATCTTGGTGGCCGCCTGCAGGGCCGGCATCGCTGCAGGCAGGCCATCCAGCACGGACTTCCGCGTGTCCTCTTTCTCCTTCTTCTTCAACTGCTCCCAGTTGCGGAGTACATCTCCGGAACCGTTGACATGGACGTCCGAAAAAACGTGTGGATGCCGGTAAATCAGCTTCTCATTGATCCCGCGGGCGACGTCCTCAATATCGTATTCGCCCTCTTCGGCAGCGATCTGGGCATGAAAGACAATTTGCAGCAGGAGGTCGCCCAGCTCCTCACAGGTTTTTTCCGCCTCGCCGCTGTCAAGCGCTTCGGCGACCTCGTAGGCCTCTTCGAGGAGATAGGGTCGCAGTGACCGGTGGTCCTGCTCGGCGTCCCACGGGCATCCGTCCGGTCCTCGCAGTCGGGCCATTATTTTGACGAGCCTGTCGAATTCGCTCATGAAGATATCGCTGTTTCCGGGGCCGGGCCCATGAAGGTGCGAGCGGCCGTTCGCGGGCCGCCCGCCTTCACTCTATGGCTATTTGACCATCTTTTATTTTACTGGTTCTGGCCCTCGGTGTCACCCTCCTGTGTCTCACTGTCTGCGGGTTGTTCCTCGTAGGCCTTTTCGGCTTCCTTCTCTTGCTGGTCCGGGGCGGCATCCGGTGCCTGCTGGTCTGCGCCGGCCTCCGGAGCTTGCTCCCCGGTGCCGAATGACGGCATGCTTTCCGGCTCCTGGGGCCCGAAAAACTCGCTCAGCCGCTGGTACTCCGGATCAATGATGGTCACCTGGCTTTCTCTGCGCAGCTCGTCAAGCAACTCATCCTGGCTTTTTCTGTTCTGCATCGCATAGGCCTGTTTCACAGTATCTTTGACCTCATCAAATGTCGGCTGCTTTGCCTGGGTATGTCCGTCCAGGCGGATAATGTACCAGTTTCCGGAAATCTCCTCCGGACTGCTGATATCGCCGACCGACATATCGGCAACGACACTCTGAAGCGCCACAGGAGTGAGACGGTCCAGAGGAAGGTTGCCACGCTTGCCGCCTTGTTCTCTGCTCTGAGGTGACAGTGAATGCTGGCGGGCGAGGTCACCGAACAGATCCGCGTTCTCCTGAAGCTGGCTGTAGATCTTCTGAGCCTCATCGTCAGAAGAAACGATAATCTCTGATATCTCAACCATCTCCGGCTGCTGGAAACGGGACCGATTTTCTTCGAAGAATTCCTTCAACTGCTCATCGGTCACATCCGTTTCATCCTCTGTCAGCTTCTCGACCTTCATGCGAAATTTCTTCTCTTCTCGATATTCTTCCGGCGTCATGCCCCGGGATGCCAGCATCTGCTGCCACATCTCCTCATTGGGGGCCTGCTGCTTATCCTGCTCAATGGCCAAGTTCAACTCTTCTTCGGTGATCTCCAGGCCCGCCTTTTCAAAGGCACCATCCACCATCGCGCGGAAAATCATGTCTCCGAGCACCTGTTCGCCGTAATTTTCCTTCAGGCGCTCTGACAGGTCCTGCTCGGTAATTTTCTGTCCATTTACCACAGCAACGGGCTGCTTTGAACAGCCCGTCACAATCGATAGCGCCACGACAATAAGTGCGAAGAACGTGCACAGCTTCCACGATGTAGTACTCTTCAAGGGAATTCGCCTCTCCTCATCGGTCACACGATAAACGTCATTGACAGGTACAGGGGAACAACTGCATCGTATTATAACACATGCGGAGCGGAAGTAAAACTGTGACGGATGCTGCGTGGGAGTTTCAGGGGACCGAAAGCTGTCTGTGGACGTAGGCCCGCAGGCGGATGATGGCCTGTGTGTGGATCTGGCAGACCCGCGATTCGGTGACATCGAGGATATCGCCGATTTCGCTGAGGGTAAGACCTTCGTGGTAATACAGCCCGACAACCAGGCGATCTCGCTCCGGAAGCTGCTCGACCGCCTCGCCGACCACGCGCATGAGCGATTTGTCCTCCATGACCGCCTCAGGATTGGCATATTCGGCTGGATCGGGGAGTTCAGCGGTGGTTGTCCCGTCGCTGTCGGGCCGGTCAAAAATGTCCTGCAGTGAAGCGACGTTCGTGCGGCTCGTTTGTGACAGTAGCTCGTAATACTCGTCAATGTCCATCTCCAGGGCGCTGGAAATTTCGTGGTCGGTCGGCTGTCGTCCCAGGCGGTCCTGCAGCCGCATAACGGTCTGCTCGAGCCTTCGCGTCTGCCGGCGGACGCTGCGGGGTGCCCAGTCTTCGGATCGCAGAGACTCCATGACCTCGCCCCGTATGACGGTGCTGGCGTAGGTGCGAAACTTGATGCCGCGCGTGGGATCGAACCGGTCCACCGCCTTTATGAGCCCAATCAATCCCGCACTGACCAGGTCTTCGCGATCGACACCGTCGGGAAGATGCACCGCGACCCGTCCGACCACGTAGTGTACCAGCTCCACGTTATCGGTGATCATCGTCTCTCTGTGTTCCTGCGAGATGTGAGTGTCTGACTCATTGGTGCGTGATGCCTCGGCCAGTGTCATCACTCCTCGACCAGTTGGCCGGTTTGTTCGATCTCCGCTGCATCGACGACGTGGAGAATCTGGACTGAAAAATCCGGCTCTATCTCTTTGGCGGACATAGTCATGAGGTTACATCCGATGTCCGAAAGCAACTTCTGCACGGGCGCCCGGAGCTTTCGATCACACAGCAGCGTGATCGGGTGGTCAATCCGGACACTCTCCCGCTCCCAGTGCCCCAGTACCTCCATCCACCGGCTGGCCTGCTGGCCTCCCAATGATGGGGCACCATCCACGAGGTTCTGCGAAAGCCTTATGGCCAGATCAGGGGCGATTTCCAGGGCCATAATGACCCCGTCGGGCGCAGCCGTCTGGCAGATTGCCCGCGAAAGCTTTTTGCGGGCCGCTTCGGCGATGTCGTCCTCCGACGCCCCCTGCCGGGCTCCGTGAGCGAGGGCTTCCAGCAGCGCCACTCCGTTTCGAAGGGGCACGCCCTCGGCCAGCAACCGGGCTCCCAGCCGGCTCAGGGTCACGGCATCCACTCCCCGGTCCTGCGCCGCCTGCACAACCGCCGGATGCGATTGTGCCACCCGGTCGATGAGCTCCGACGCCCGCTGCGCATTGAACAGCTCACCGGCATTGGACTGCAGCACCTCACCGCAGGCCCACACCAGTGCACCGGCGGAATCAAGCAGGCGCCCCGGCAGCTTTCGGGCCCGGCCGTCGTGATCGTCAGCGACCCATGCCCCGATCCTGCGGGCACCCAGCCGCGCCGGAGAGGCACCATCAATGGCATCCCAGTCACCGCCCAGAGCAAGCGCGCGGCCCGGGCGAATGGTGCTCTGGGCGATCATCTGGCCGTTGAGAACAACAGCAACCTCATTGATGGACAGATCTGGATTATCGCGAATCACAAAGGGATCGATGGAAAAACCCGCCCACTTTTCAAACTCCCGGCGCATCGTCGTAATCCGGTCCCGGAGTCGATGGATGTCAAAATGGCCGGCCAGCCCGAGACCGATTTCGATGCGGTTTTCGCTCTCCACCTCCCGCATTTCAGCCTCCTCCGGCTCTTCGGCTGTAGAAAACCGCGAGCCGACGATCACCAGCGCCGCCACGATAAGCGCCGTGACTAAAAGCGGCAGGCGGGCTCCGGGTGATACGATAGCAAGCGATAAAAGCGTCACTGCGGCAACTCCCAGTACAAGTGGTTCCGCTATGAGTTGTCCTGCAATTTTCAAACCAAACTCGCCGGTGGTCCCCGTCCGCGAGAGAATAATGGCCCCCGCCGCTCCAACAAGAACCGCAGCAAGGAGCACGCCGAGGCCGTGTCCCGCCGCCATGCGGACATATTCGCCAGTGGGAGCCGCACCCGACAGGGCGCCCGCCAGCGCCGTCACCGCCACGATGATCAACGTGGCGAGGCAATCACCGCGCAGGAAACGGGCGGCACCGTCCATCGCCCCGTAAAACGCCGCCTCGCGGTCGATTTCATCCTGTCGGGCCGCCGCCTCCTCGCCACTCATGCGCCCTGCGGAAATTGCTGTATCGATGCCCATCTGGCGTCCCGGGAGGGCGTCAAGGGCAAACCGTGCCAGCACCTCTGACACCCGCACCATGCCCACGGCGATGACCAGCAGGTCGATCAGGGCCACCATCAGGACAAAAGTCAGACCTGCCACCCAACCCGGTGTCGAGGCGACTTCGCCCAGTGACGCCACGATCGCTCCTCCGGTCTGGCGGGTCAAAATTGCCCGCCCGATCGCAAGGGCGAGAAAAACCCTCCCCATGCTCGAGACCACGAGCATCGGGGGCACCTCCTGCAGATCCAGCGGCCGGTGGACGGTGAGTGCAAGGACAAAGAGGGCGACTGAAAATGCCAGGTTTGCCGCGACCAGGCCGTCGATGAGCCACGCCGGCAGTGGCAGCAGCAGCGCCGATGCTCCCAGGAGTGCAGCGATGGCGATACCGTGGCGTCCGGTGAGCCGGTTCAGCATTTTCATGACGTGCTCTCCTCCTGCCGCCGATAGCTCCGGCGCTGCTGTGTGACGGCCCCAGTTTCAGTATCGCGCAGTTCCCGGCGTTTCTCCCGCTCCCCCATTCGCGCCGCCGATACATACGCGTATCTGCACCAGATCAAATCCAGAACAACGGCCCCCGCAGCGGCCGGCAGGAACACTGTCACCGCCGGAACGCAGCAGATAGAAACCAGCTCTCCGGCGCCAGCGGTGGGATTCGCCCCGATGGCCCGGGCCGCCTCAACCCCGGCATACACCGCCGCGATAATGACAAACGTCGAAATCAAAGCTCGCACCGCAGTGTCCGCCGCCTGTGAGCGGTCCATCGAATAGTAATTCACACCCTCGCCTCCCGAATAGACCATCCCGGACCCGGTCTGCATGACAGCGGCGACCAGCCAGGCTCCCCAGACTGCCGCCGCAATGCAGCCGGCCGAAAGGCCGATGAGCGCCGCGACCCGCCAGAGCCACGGATAGATGTCTGCGGCGCCTGCCGGAGCTGCGGTCATTGCGTCGCTCAGCAGGCGGCTCGCGCAGGTCATAAAGGCTTCTGCGCCCACACCCACTGCCAGGAGACCACTCGCCACAACGACCGCCGCGACGACCGTGCGACTGATCGGACGCATGCCGCGGCGGTGCAGCCACTGCAGCTTCCTCGCGCTCGGTTCATATCGCTTCAGCATCGTCGTCCTCCCGCCGGTTTTGTCAGCCCAAAAGAGCTCCCAGCTTTTCCATCGCCCGCCGCAGACACGCAATCGCCCCCCAGCTCACAGCGGGGAGTGTCAGCGCCAGGACGGCCAGTGCCAGCAGAGATCCGCCTGCAGCCGA
>JAWODS010000332.1:0-17299 GCA_046483205.1 Armatimonadota bacterium
TCGCAACGCTGGATCTTCGGAGAGACCAATCACGGCACCACCGAGATCCATGCGGTTGATGTCGATGACGACGGCGTCCAGGAGCTGGCGGTGGGCAACCGCTACGGCAAGCTGTTTGTGCTGGAGCCCGAAGACGGCAGCGTCGCGGGCCGTCGCGGCTCTGAGCTCGGTGACGTCCAGATGCATGTGGCCGATCTCGACGGAGACGGAACCTTCGAAATGCTCAACAGCTCCTCCACCGGGGCCTTCAGGGTCGGGCAGGTCGGAAGCCGGAGTGTAATATGGGAGTTCCCGAACTACGGGTACGCCTGGCGTGACATGAAGGTCGCCGACTTCAGCGAGCGGGATGGCCTGGAGGTCGTATGCGGCTCAGATACCGGCTACGTCTATCTGCTCGATGCAGAGGGCGGCACGATCGCCAAACGCGACATGCACTCGGCAGTCCTGGATCTTGCGGTCATACAGACCGGCCATACGCCGATGATCGCTGCGGGCTGTCTGTCGGGAATGGTCTATCTGCTCGACGGCGAACTCAACGAGATCGGCTGCCTCAACGCCGGCGGACAGGTGAACTGGGTCAGTGCAGTGCAAACGCCCGAAGGCCCGCGGGTCGTCGCAGCGCTGGATGATGGCCGCATCGTGGCAGCAACGCCCTGACGTCCGGGGGCGGACGAAGGCGCATCACAGACCTGTGAGGGGAGACGAAGTGCATCGTCATGACACTCACGCAGGCGCCACAGCCGGTTTTGTACCGCCGCATTGAGGTGCCGGAGGAGTTTCTGGCGAACGATAACGGCCGCCCGTTTGCAGGCGATATCCGCATCGGCGACCTTACGGGAGACGGGAAGGTCGATTTCGTCGTTTATCGCTGTGCCGATAGCGGCATGAAGCCCTGCTTTCTGGGCGCCTTTGATATCGACGGTAATCCACTGTGGCGTGCCGGGGAGGAAGGAACATACCCCGAGCGCCCCATGTCGGTGGCCGTGCATGATATTGACGGTGACGGCTCAACCGAGGTCGTCTGTTTCTGGCACGTCGAGGGTATGGAGGCCGATGAGACCTCCCTGGCTGATGTGGTTGTACAGGTACGTGATGGCGCCACGGGGGAGGTGAAGCTGGAGGCTGCGCCTGATGCCGTCACCTCCCGGGGTGGCGAGGGTCCCAACTGGGTGCACCAGCGCCTGCTGATGGCCGACTTCCGCGGGAACGGCTCACCGCAGGACATGGTGGTGAAGCTTGGTGACACGGTGGTGGCACTCAGCGGCGGCCTGGAGACACTGTGGACGTACCGCATCGCGTGGAACGAATACGGCCACTGTGCCGCGTACATCCCCAGTGTCGGCGATATCAACGGCGACGGGCGCGATGAAGTCAATGGCGGCTATTTTCTGCTGTCGGCCGATGGGAAGCCGATGTGGGAGGGCGACATCGCCGACCACATGGATTCGGTGGCGATCACGGAGTGGGACGACGGAAATGTGCGCGCCATCTGCTCCGGCTTCGGGCAGGTGCTGGATGAGGTGGGCAACCGCATTCTCTACCTGGGCGAAGACGTGGCGCCACACGGCCAGGAGGCGAGAGTTGCCGACTTCCTCAGCGACATCCCGGGCCCCGAGATGGTCCTGCGCTACAACGCCCATGAGCCTGAGGTGTACGTGATCAGCAGCGATACCGGAGAGATCGTGCAGGAGTTCAGCCTCAATCATACGCCCAACGACACGGGGATGGAGCCGGTCTATTGGAACGGCCCGGGTGAAAGAGCGCTGCTGTGCAATGGGGCGTGGCTGTGGGATCTGCAGGCCGGTGAGCACGCCGAGCTGCCCGATTTGCCACCTCCTGCGGGCTTCGAGGTCCACCGTATGGGCTGGTATCACTGCATCGCCGCTGATGTCTGCGGGGATAGCCGGGAGGAGCTGGTCATCTGGGATCCGTGCGCGACCGCAGTGTATGTGTATAGCCCGGAGCCGCTGGATGAGGCGGCCTATGGTGGATATTGGCCCGGCCCCCGGCAGTACAACGCCCGGTTGATGGATTGATCAGCGGGTGCGCGAATCTGCTCGACAGGGTCTGCCGTCCCGGTTGCTTTGGCACGGGATTTTTTTTGATTATTATATGCATATGAGGTATATAAGTATAAACAGTTATCATCGAATATCTCGCACGAACGGAGGCAGGATGATGGTGCGCAAAAAGGGGTTCACACTTATCGAGTTGCTGGTGGTGATCGCGATTATTGCGATCCTGGCAGCAATTCTGTTTCCGGTTTTCGCCCGGGCCAGGGAAAAGGCACGGCAGAGTGCATGTTTGAGCAACCTCAAGCAGATGGGGCTGGCGTGTTTGATGTACGTTCAGGACTATGACGAAATGTCACCGGCGGCTCGCATGTACGGAGGCCTGAACTGGTACCAGTTTCTCCAGCCGTACATGAAGAACACCGGGATCCTCGTCTGCCCGAGCATGAAGCAGTATGGCGGCGGTAAGACGCTGGGTTACAGTTTCAACACCGGCATGGGATATTGGATTGGCCACCCTGACCGCAGTGGCCCGGCTTATGAAGGCGTGCCTATAGCAGGTGTGCTGGTTCCTGCTGAAACGCCATGGGTGTGTGATGCATGTATGTGGTATTCACATCTCCCGGACCTGGACGTCTGCAGCTACGCGCTTCCGAGCTACAGCAGCGACGCGCGTGCCGAATGCTGGCCGCTGGTGCACAATGGTGGTAGAAACCTGGTCCTGGTGGACGGCCACGCCAAGTGGATGCGATGGGAGGCATTCCGAGACGCTCGCTACGGCGGCAATCTGTACTGGGAGGGCTACAACCAGGCATCAACGTATAATCTGGACTGACGGAGTGCTGTACGAATTCTATCGTGTCAGGATGTAGCGTCACATCAGGCGAATCTCTAATGTGTGTGCTCTATTCTAACGTGAGAGGTGGAGACAATCATGCAACAGCGCGGAGGTTTTACGCTCATTGAATTGCTGGTGGTCATTGCGATCATCGCGATCCTGGCGGCCATTTTGTTCCCGGTTTTCGCCCGGGCGCGGGACAAAGCACGCCAGACGAGTTGTTTGAGCAACGTCAAGCAGATTTCGCTTGGCCTTATCATGTACGTGCAGGACTATGACGAGACGATGCCGGGTTTCAAGATCTACTACCGGCCCGACAGCAACTCCCGGGGCGACGGATGGTACGAGAGCATCGAACCGTACGTCAAGAACGAACAGATCGGCGTTTGCCCCAGCGGGAAGTACACGTCCACCTACGGTCGGAGCAATATGCCGAACGAGAGCGGGTACTGGGGACGGGAACTGGTCGCCAGCTACGGCGTACCCGCCCAGGACAGCACCTGCCGCAGCGTGCTGGGAAATCTGGGGACCTGCTTCAGCTCCTACTATCCGCCCGGTCCCCCAATTGCGAAGGCCACCAAACCCTCTGAGACCGTCATGATTTTCGAAAGCACCACGAACTGGACGCAGCAGACCAGCGGATACGGCCGGGACAACAGCGGCAACTTGCGGTCCATCAGCGCTGACGGCATCAGAGGAGTACAGCACTTCCGCCACAGCATGCAGATGAACGTAGGATACCTGGACGGCCACGCCAAGAGCCAGGGCCCGGGCTACATGGCCGATCTGGACGTTTACCGCATGGTGAAGTAGTAGCCCCGAATTCTCGCGGTAACGGCGCCTCCTCGCAATGTGAGGTTCTCAACCCCGCACGGCGGGGGTGGCGTCCTGAATGCCGGGCCTCTGTGAGAGGGGGCGGGGATGCACCTGCCTGCAGCGGTGGGTACGACGGTTCTGACCGCCGGTGGGGAAAGCCTACGCGGGCAAAGCACACCTCGTTGCTCCAGAGACCGATGTTCCCGCCGCAGGCAGCCGCATGCCTCTTTCCGGTCCGGCCCACGCATTGGCGAAACACGGCTGAGGACATCACGGCACCGGCCTCATCTGTGTGTCTCAGGGCCGATGACGACCTCGTCGAGATCGTACCAGTGGCCCTCTTTCACCGCGCCTTTGGACGCCCGCACGAAATACAGCCCTTCCAGCACCTGGACATCGGGATACCTGTGGCGAATCGTCCGGGCGTCGAAGGTCAGCTCATGCCACTCACCATCGTCGTCCAGCACATCATCCGCCAGCACACTGAGGCCGGGTCTGGTGACCGGGTTGTAAGCCACAACAACTGCAGACCTCGCAAACGGCTTGAGCGCCACCACAAGCGGCGTTCCCTCGCCCAGGCGATAGCGTACAAACACCCCGGGATAGCGGTCGATGTCCCAGCCGACCGGATGGATCCGCGCGGGTATTCCGCCGCCGTCGGAGGGCGCTCGGACGTGGCGGTAGTTAACGCCCGAGCCCGGCATCTCATAGTCGGCGGGGATACGACGGCTGTTCGGTCCGTGTCGCACGCCGCCTGCAACAACATCTCTGAAGCTGGAAGGGCCGGGATAGCCGTAGCTTTTCCACAGCCTCCAGGCGCTGTCATCCTCCGGACCCCAAGTGGAGTGCACCAGCGGGGCATCGGGATCAACCGGCTCGGCCACCCGGAGATAGCCCGCAGCGCGGTGTAACCGTCCTTCGGTGTCCACCACCTCTGCCGTGACTGCGTAATCGTATTCCTCTTCGTACCGGTGAGTGACAGTGGGTCCCTCAGCGACGCTTCCGTCCCCGGGCCACCAGCGGATATGTTCGGGCCGGGCGTCTCCATGAAGCACGATGTGCATGTTCACGTCTTCGCCGGGCCGCGCCTCGAACGGCTCTATCACTACTGCTGCCGCCACCCGACCGTCGTCGCCATGTTCATAAACCCCAATGTCCGGAGACTCGCCCGACCACCGCAGGCTCACCGGGTCGCCGTCGCTCCAGCGCAGTTCCCGATCGACACGCAGCGTGCCCGCGTCATGATCGACTTTTATGACTCGCGCCATCTGCTCCGCTGTGCCTACCGCAATCAGGTCGCCCTGCTCGCCCCCGATGCCGTAGCCGTCGTAAAAGAAGGCAGTGTCATCAACTTCCAGCAGCCTCCCCGTCCCCGATCCCACCGTGGAGGTCAAAAAGCGCCCTGCGTCACGCAACGGGCTGTCATCGCGCAGCGAATGGTCGTACAGGTCCGGGTTCACGAAGCCGGGATTCACGTCCATATTATCCTCATAGCGTGCTCCGTGTTCCGCCTGCATCTCCTCATCCTGGAGCGTCTCGACGGTGAAGGATTCGCCGTAATCGTTTATGACAGGCAGGCCGCGTTCTCGACCGGTGAAAACGTTACTGGCGAGCTTCACCTGCTCAGGCGTCCCTCCGCTGAGACGTATCTGGCATTCAACTCCATGCTCGTCGTTTCGGCTGAAAATATTGTTGAGAAACAGCAGGTCCCGCGTCTGCTCGTGTCCGCTGTTTGCCGAGATGCCGTAATGCCCGTTGTCGTCGAAAACGTTGTTGTACAGGCGGATACTGTCCAAATAGACGTCGCGGAACGGATAGAGATTAATCACACCGTGAGGGTTCTGAAAAAGCCTGTTGAAGCGAAAAATGCCGTACGTGGTGGCGAACTTGGCGTGGCTGCTGCCGGACCAGCCGCTATTGAACGCATGGGTGACGATATTGTGCTCGAAAAGTATCCGCTCGGTGCCGAAGTGCTCGAAATTACGCCCCCAGGCGGCGTGGAATACACAGCCGCGTATCACCACCCGGCTGTTGGAGTGGTCGGGATGGAATTGAAGCGGTGAATGTCCGGCGCGGCTGATGACATTGCCTTCAAACAGCAGCCTCGTGGTTTGTGAGATGCGGAACATGTTGATCCCGCCGGTTTGTTTGCGAAACACGCTGTTGCGAACACTGATGTCCTGGCAGTTATCAATATGTGCCGCAAGGCCGCTTTGTGTGCAATTTTCCATGCAGCAGTCGTCCACCGCTATGTGCGAGCAGTTGCGGACAGTAAGCCAGCCCGCCCCCGGTGCCTGTGGCTCCACGTGGAGACCCTCGATGCGGATATGTGAGACATCCTGCAGCGCGATGGCCCGGTCATTTTCCGGCCCCGTCAGGGTCGCTTCCATCCGCGGCTCTGCCCGGAACACAATCGGCCTCTCCGCAGTTCCGCTGTTCACCGGCCGCAACTGCCCCGGATACTCCCCGGCCAGGAGTGTCACGACGTCACCGGCCTCAGCAGTTTCGGAGACTTTCTCCAGCGTCTGCCACGGCGCGTCGCGATCCCCGGAGTTCGCATCATCACCACTCGGAGAAACGAAGTACGCCGCCCCGTACGTCGTGCTGGACATGCTTGCGGCCATGAGCATCAACCCAATCAGGTATGCTGTCCGCACCGTCATTATGCGCTCTCCCTCCACAGCCTGCAGTACTGAAAAATGCCCAACCCGAAACGACCCGGCCGCACAATGGCCGGCAATTGTGCCCATCACTGTGCGCTTCGGTTCGGCTGCCACACTCTTTATCCTATCGAACAATTCTCCCTGAGACATCACAAACCTCCAGGGCTGCGGCGATCGCGTTACATGGCAATACCCGAACAGGCAGAAATTGTCGAGGCACAACCTGAGCTATAACCGGCACGGTAACAGTGTCTGATAAAAGCTCTGGCATTATGGGAATGGGAGTGACTCGGGCTGGAAGCTGGCGGATGTTGTTCGACTCGCAAACCGCTTTTTCCACCACGCCCGGCATTTGCGGTATCCCCCGGCCGCTGTCAGACGTGCAAAGGTACTGGCTCATCTGATAGATTTTCCCACGAGACGAAGGAAACTGTGACAGGGTCGAGAAGAGTATATGTGTTGGTTCCAACAGTGATTCATAAAAGTGTTCGGGTAATGCAGGGGACCGGCGCGGGCTGGAAGCTGGCGGATGTTGTTCGACTCGCAAACCGAGTCGAACAGACTACGATCCGCCCGGTGAAACCTGCAAACAGCAAACAGCACAGGTTGCAGGCCGAGCCACGGAGATGTTTGGGGTTGATCCGGCAGTTTTTTCAAGATCGTCGGTTTTTATGAGGCACTGTTATGTTGTTTCTCGAACTCGGAAACCTTGAGCGGATGATGGGGCGGGCTGTTGGTGCCGTACATGAAAAATCAGAAGTTCATGATGTGTCCAACCATGACGCAGTACAACGACAGCCGGGCCGCCATCGTCTCAGACAAAAACATTGTGGCCATGAGACTGCGAAAATGGCCCCGCCAAAGGTACCCGGGCGGTCGGTGCAATTGCCCTCTGCTCTCCCCGCGTCCGGGCTTCTTCTCTGTGAGACGACCTGCCGGGAGGCATGAAGATGCGCATTTTTCTCGTATTGCTGTGTGCTGTTTTGGTATTGACCGTCCTCTCACACTCCGTAAGAGCCGCGGAGTATTATCTCTCACCTGATGGAGACGACGATGCGGCAGGCACCCGCGAGGCCCCGTGGCAGAGCATTGAGAAAGCCAATGAGACGCTCCAGCCCGGCGACACGGCGATTTTCCTGCCGGGAGACTATACAGGCGCCATCTCCCCGGCGAACACCGGAACGGCCGATGCACCCATCACCTACCGTTCCGACGAACCCCGCGCGGCGCGGGTGGTTCCTCCTGAGAGTGAAGGGGCCATTCTTCTTGATGAGCGTGAGTACATTACCATCGAAGGTTTCCATGTTGATGGCGAGGACTGGGCCGACTGGGGGACTATTTCCAGCTCCAATCATATCACCGTCCGCGGGTGTGAATTTCGCTCACAGTCCGGTGGGACGTTTTACAATTTCGTAATCAACAACTCCTCGCAGGTACGGCTGGTGGACAATATATTCGACCGCGCCCGCCCGAGTTGTTCGGACATGATCAACATTTTGCACAGCGATCACGTGCTTTTTGAGGGCAACTCGACCTCCCGCTCCGGGCACAACACCTTCACCATCAACTACAGCAATAACGTGGTGGTGCGGGCGAATGTGCTGCACAATGAATGGGGACGCAATCACACCGTCCGAAACGGCGGGCGCATCCTGTTCGAGGGCAATATCATGACCCGCGCCCGTGACAGCGCCGGGTCGGCCGGCAGCGTCTCACAGACCTCCCACGAAGACAGCATCATCCGCTACAACCGCATCTTCGACAACCTCGGCTCCGCGTGGGCCATTGTCAATTACGTCCCGCGGATCTCCAAAACCGGGATGCAGCGCAGGCCCTTTATGAATCTCAACAACCGCTGGTATCACAATGTCTTCGCCGACAATCTCGGATACCGCGAGGGATATGCGCTGACTGTTGGTGGCGGCGCAATGGTGCGCAACCTTTTTCAAAACAACATTTTCTGTCGCAACGACTGGGCGGGCGGTCATGTGCACGTTGACGTCCCCTCGATGCACAGCCGGGATCCGCGCTTCATCAATAATCTGTTTTGGAGTGAAGAGCCCGGACAGGCGAAGATACGGTATGACGACGAGTTATTGACCCCCGAAGAGATCGACAGCAAGACACGAACATTCAGCGGCTTCTGGTCGCAGTTTCAGGGCAACATTGACGCCGATCCCGCCTTTGTGGACGCCGAAAACCGCGACTATCGCCTGACTGAGGAAAGTGGTGCCGTTGATGCAGGAACACCCCTGACATGGGCCATCGGCTCGGGAACCGGCCGGGCGCTGCCGGTTGATGACGGCATGCCCTTTTGCGACGGTTTCGGCATCGAGGGCGAGGAGGGCGACTGGATCGCCATAGGCTCCGGTGATAACCTCGCACAGATCGAACGCGTGGAGCTTCGCTACTACATGCCGGCGTTGCTGCACCTGGACCGGGAAGTTACATGGGAAAACGAGATGCCGGTGAGCCTCCCGTGGGCCGGTGATGCGCCGGACATCGGGGCCTTCGAGCATGGAATGGAGCACAATTCGCGCGTCATCGCAGTGGCCCGTCCCGCCGTGCCCGGGCCCGGTGAGGCGGTGGACTTTTCCGTGGATACGCAGGGAGGGGAGCTCCAAAGCATTCTGTGGGATTTTGACGATGGAGCCGTCTCACGCGACCCGGAGCCCACGCACACCTTTGAGCAGGCAGGCCAGTACGGTGTCACGGTGCGTGCGACTTTCGCCGACGGCAGGCGCAGTGTGGATTGTTTCTTCGTAAAGGTCGAGGAGCCGGTGGACCCGACTACTCCCTTTGTTCAGGCCGACTTTGAGGATGACACGCGCCTCACCCACTGGGGCCATCACTTCAAGTTCTATCGCGGGCACCAGACGGGATTCGCCCGCGTCGAACGCCCCGGCGGTGAGGGCAGGTGCATGCACCTGTTCTACGATCCAAAGAGCCGCAACAGGAGCACCGCAGACATGGCTCCCGGGGCGTGGGATATTGATAAATATCCGATCCTGACATTCGACTATCGCATCCCGGAGGGCGTCCCGCTCGCGCTTGAGGTGACGACCTTTCAGGCTCCGGACCGCCCCGACGGCTTCACGCTCGGCGGCACGGAGACGCGCTCGGCCCGACACCAGGACCTCGAGGCATATGAGCTCATTGATGACGGTCAGTGGCACATGATCGAGATTGATGTGCGGAAGGTACGCGAGGCTCATCCGGAGCTGAAGCACCTGCGGCAGTTCATATTCTACACAAACTGGCAGGGCGATGAGGGCCAGGAGTTCTGGTTCGACAACTTCTACATCCTGCCGGAATAAACGTTCAACCCGGTATCAACGACTGCATGCCACGAGCCACGTACGGGGACTGTACCAGGCGGCGCGCAGTCGGGCGTTTCAGGAGGCATGAAAACGATGCAGTGGCTGCAGATTTCGATGATCGTCGCACTGATGGTCGTATTCACGTGCGTAAGCACGCAGGGCGCGGAGTATTTTGTTTCTCCCGACGGTGATGATGCGGCGGCGGGGACAGAGGATGCACCCTGGAAAACCCTCGGTAAAGTCAATGAGATCCTCCAGCCTGGAGACACCGCACTCTTTCTCCCGGGCAAGTATCCGGGATCCATCACCCCGGCACAGTCGGGAACTGCGGATGCGCCGATCATTTTCCGCTCCACCGAGCCGCTCGCTGCGACCCTGACAGGAGGGAATGGTTTTGCTATCGCTCTGAATGACCACAGCCACATCCGGGTTGAGGGTTTCTCTATCAATGTTGGTGGTTCGAGCGGCTGGGTGAATGCGGTTGGATGCGACCATGTGACCATCCGGGGCTGCGTAATGCATGACGCCCGCTCCACCGCCCAGTTCGTAAAATCCGAGCAGATGAAGCTGCTCGACAACGTCTTTTCCAAGGACCGTGTCACCGGCAATATGTGGCATATCCTGCAGTGCTCGCACGTGCTGATCGAGGGGAACTCCTTCGAGCGCGTGGGGCACAGCCCGATGCAGATTACCACCTCGCAATATGTTGTGGTGCGTGCCAACAGCTTTCAGAACCCGTGGGGGCGCAATTACGAATTCTGGACCTCCGGCAGACTGCTGATCGAGCGCAACATCATCACCAACGCCCGGGACAGCGGCTATTCCGCCGACAGCCGGGCGAAGAATGTCTATATTGAGAGCATCTTCCGTCACAACCGGGCCTTTGGCAATCTCCATACGTGCCTGAACTCACCGAGCTACGTCTCCATGGGCGGCAGCCCCACACATCCCAAGCGGCGACCGTACCGCCTGCTCGATTCCAGATTGTACAATAACACCATCGCCGGCAACCTCGGCCACGCCTGGGAATTCGCCGGGATGTGCATCAGCTCAAACATCGTCATGAATAATGTGTTCGCCAACAACGACTGGGCCGGCGGAAATTTGCAGCTTCGGTACGGTGACAGCTGCAGCCGCGATAACCGCTTTCGGAACAACCTCATCCATGGCACCGAAGAGGGACAGAAGACCGTGGAGTACCGCGGCGAGCTGCTGAGCTGTGATGAGGTGAACAAAAAAACGTCATTGCTCCGGAATTACTGGTCTGAATTTCAGGACAATATCGACGCCGACCCGGATCTTGTGGATATAAAAACTGGCGACTTCCACACTGGCCCCGAAAGCGCCTGTATAGACGCAGGGACACCCCTGGCGCTGGCGATAGATGCTGGAGAGGGCCGCGAGCTTACGGTCAGTGATGGCATCCCCTTCTATGACGGTTTCGGTATCGAGGGCGAGGAGGGCGACTGGATAGCAATCGGCAGCCCCGAAAATCTTGCCCGCATCGAGCGCATCGAGCTCCGCTACGACCTTTCGGCGATCCTGCACCTCGACCGCGAGGTGAGCTGGACCGACGGCATGCCCGTGAGCCTTCCATGGGCCGGAGATGCCCCCGACATCGGGGTGTACGAACGCGATCTCACGCACCCGCAGCATTTCCGGGCCTTTGCCGATCCCGTATATCCCCGCCCCGGCGAACCTGTCACTTTCAGCCTCGACACCCTGGGCAAGACCGTGAAATCCGTGCGCTGGAACTTTCGTGACGGCACATATTCCAACGAGCTTTCACCCCGGCACACCTGGGAGGAGCTCGGGAATCACGGCGTGGTGGTGCGCGCGGAGTTCGAAAACGGTGAAAGCTCGGTCGAAATCGTGTACGTCGGTGTTGAGGAGCCACTCGCACCCGGCGATCCGCTGATCAAGGCGGACATGGAAGACGCGACCCGCGAGACCGAATGGGGCTTTCACTTCAAGTTCTACCGGAGCTGGCTGACCGGCTACGAGCACGTTGAGCGCGAAATCGGTGAGGGCAAGTGTATGCACCTGTTCATGGATCCGAAAAAGCGCAACCGTGCCGCCGGAGCCCTCGCGCCCGGTGTGTGGGAAATTGACAGCTACCCCATCATCCGGTTCGAATACCGTATTCCCGAGGGTGTTCCGGTCGGGATTGTCGTTGAGCCATATCGCGCGGCCGATCTGCCCTCCGGATGGATGCTCGGAGGCACAGAAGCCGCCGAGCCGGGGAAGTACATCGAGGTGTCCAGGCCGGAGCTGGTCGATGACAACCAGTGGCACGAGGCGGAGGTGGACCTGCGGGCGGTGCGCGAGGCGACACCGGACGTCACCCACCTGTACCGCTTCATGTTCTACTGCAACTGGCAGACTGACGAGGGCCAGGAGTTCCGCTTCGATAACTTCTACGTGCTGCCCCAATAGCGCATGTGAGCTGCTGCTTTTTCACCTGCCGCTCATACAACAAGGCAGGCCGGGCCGCTCTCCCCACCCGGCCTTCGCCGGATCTTGTACCATGAGTGACCACGGGCTGTACTGCGATTTCGACTTGGAGGTCATTGAACAAATTTTTTGCCATCATTCGTTTAGCCCCGAAAGAGGTATAGTAATTCTGGAGGGTGAATGAATATTCATCAGAACCTGTACGATACCGGCCATGTGGCGGCAGATCACATGGTTCCGTGGCAACAGGCGCATGGCGCGTTGACATAACTGAAAGCCGGAGTGAGCACCAGGGCTCGGGTCAGGCGGCGCCGGTCATGCGACAGCAGGCAAACAGGAATGAAGAAACGGAGGCACTTGGAATGAAAAAAGATGTTGCACTGATTGGGCTGATTATTTGTCTCGGATTGACGTTTGTCACGCTGTCGGTTGCAGCCGAGAATGCTGAAGAGTTGTATGCACAGAGTAAGCAACATTATCTTAGCCACGAGTACGATACAGCTATTTCGAAGCTAAACACCATTGTGAGCAACCTTAAACCTGAGTCGGGTCCCTCGTGGCTCCTGCTGGCCGAATGTTATGTGGCAAAAAGGGAGTATGTTAAGGCCATACCAAAAGCTGTGACGGCATTGAGATACTTGCCTCCGGGCACACCGGACCGCGAACGTGCAGAAGAGCTGATTATGCAGTGTTCAGGTCCCCAGGCGAACGAGTATGAGGACCTGCTTGACGCATACGTACAGCGCAACTGGCCTCGTGTCATCGATTTGGGCGAAAGAATTATCAGTGAAACGTCGGTGGAGTTTGCTGATGCGTTCTATTTTGTTGGGGTCGCATATCTCAAGCAGGGCCGTAATCCGGTACGGGGGCGGGAACTGCTGCGTAACTACCTGTCACGTGCGTCGGACGGGAAGTACGCAGAATCGGCCCGTGACCTGATTGAAACGTATGATGAAACTCGTTTCCATTCCGTTGTGCAGGAAATAGACCGGCTGCTGGTCGAGGGGCGTCTCGAGGAAGCGCGCAAAAGGCTCGAAGAAGCCAGAAATCTCAGACAGGAAGGGCATGATTTGACATATCTCGCAGCCCTTCAATACGTGTTGAACGGCCAGGAAGCCAGAGCTATTGGGGAGTTTAGGGCGTACCTTCGGAATGCTCCGAGTGGTCCATATTATGCTCAGTCCAAGAACTGGATTTATCAACTTGAGCGGCCATGGTTGGTTGTCATAGAAGATGGTACGCTCAAGAGAATTTTTACGGATGGAACCCGGCCTCGCAGAATCTCGCGACCTGAGCATGGTGTTGTTGAGCAGGGCCTGATGTCTCCCGACGGCAGTATGGTTGCATTCGTGGCATGGAATGAGAAACCGAACACGCGAAATGTGTTCGTGTGTGACGCCTTCGGTAACAAACCACATGGTATTTTTGAATCGAGTGGGGACAAGGCTGCCATCCGCGACATGGAGTGGTTCCAGCACGATCGTGGGCTGTGGCTGACGTTTGTGGCTGAAGATAAGAGCCGGGACTACGGTATCTTCCTGTACAGCGATGCTGAAAAGGACCCGGCGTTTATGCTGGAAGGATCGCGCTCCGCCCCTGCAGACGCCAAAAACCTGCGATGCAAGTGGTCGCCTGATGCAGAACATCTGGCCTGGACAGGCGGTGACGGCTGTCTGCGAGCGACGCAGCTTTCCACGCTCCGAACCGGCGTAAAGCTGGAGCAGCGCTTCACCGTCCGGGACTTCGCGTGGGGGCCAAGGGTGAGCAATGACCTGCCCGGATTTTTGGTCTGGACAGACGGCGAGCACATTTATCGAAGAGATGTCACACCGCAGTTCCTCCAGCCTGAAAACGATGCGCGTTCGTATATTGAAATCGACAGGGCACATATCAGCAGGCTGGGGGTTTCCTCGGACGGAACGGTACTCGGTGCGTATGACCGAAGGGAAGAACGCCTGCATCTGTACGTTGTACATCCCGAGAAAAGGAAACTCGGCACGTATGACAACGTCAGGGAATTTGCATTTTCCACGGTCGGTCGGCAATTAGCATTTCGAACCGATGACTCTCTGTTTGTGACGAATATGGTGCGCAATATTCCGCCCACTCGTGTTCAGGGCACGCGTGGTATCACCAAGTTCGCGTGGTCACCAGCCACGATCGAGCTGCTCGTGTGGCAAAATGACTGGGTGTGCATTACCGTTGATGGAAAACGTCGCGCTGATGGACGCCCCCGAGAGACCACGGGGCCATTTGTCCGGCCGCGGTGGAGCCCGGATGCTATACGGGTTGTCATACAGAGAAACGACGCAGAAATCGATGAAGCCGGCGGCATATGGGTATTGACGCGCGAACTCCCTGAACCTGAACAGCTTCATATCGTTCTGCCTAAAAATGAAGGACCGTACAACCTTGTGGGGTGGACAAGCTAGCCTGTGAAATAAGATCGGCATTCACCATCCGCCCTCAATGCACAGGTCGGCAAGCCTTAGCGGCTTGTAATGCTATTTCCCGGCCTTCACCTCCACGGTCGTTTCGACGACCTGGTTGGTGAACAGGTCGGTGGCCTGGATGGTCCATGTTCCGGTCTCGGCGTTGTAGGGGATGGGCAGCTCAAACTCCGCCGCCCGGCCATCTGTCAGCATCTGCATTCGCGGCCACTCCCGCTCGGTGCCATCGGGCCGGAACACGCGCAGCTTCATCGGTACATGCCCTGCCAATTCGCCCTGGAACCGTGCGTATCCATCCACCACATCACCGCGTTCGGCGGAATCCTCCCGGAGCTCAAAAAGAATGTTCCCCAGCCGCCGGGGCAGCAGTGCGTAGAGGTTTGCGTAGCCTTTGCGGAGCTTCCCTTCGATGCGGCTGACCTCACCGAGGTATTTGTCACGTCGCAGGTCATATACGTGCATCGGTTCCGGCAGTTCGGTGATGGCAGTCGTGTCCTCGCCGGCGGTTTTGAACAGGTCGATGAGGGTGACATCGCCCGATTCCCAGCGCACAGTCTCCGTCGCTCGCAGCGGCCCCCCGGGCTGCTTCTGGTCGAATGGTGGTGTAATGTCGTGTTTGGCGTAGAGCGCACGCAGCAGCTTTCGCACCGGCATTTCGTCACCGGCCTCGCGAAGCTCGCCGTAGCTTTCGAGGTTGAAGTTCAGCAAGATGGCGTGGCCGTCGCCGTACTGGTTGATGGTCACCAGTGGCGTATCGTGCATTTGTGCGAGGGCCTCCGCGCCGTCGAGTTGCAGGTCAAAATCGACATCTGCGACCATATCGAGCTCAATCCGCGTGCTATCCACATTGATACGGGTCTCGATATCAGTGCGCTCCATGCCTCCGAGCCCGGACGGGTCCTGGGCGATGCCGAAGACATCATCGAGGACGCCTGCTTCACGCGGCTTGCAGTGTCCGTCGCGGATACCGGGGCGCACGTCGGCGATCAAAAGCCCGCCGTTCTCGACAAATGTCCGGACCTCTTCGGCGACCACATCCGGAATGGCCCGGCACATCGGCAGAAGCAGTACCCTTTCATCACCGTCGTTCAGGTCGCCCTCTTTCACCGTATCATCGCACAGATAGTGCGCCTGCAGGCCGATATCCTGGGTGGCCTCCAGGAAGCCGGTATGAGCACGTGTCTGCTGTCCGCGGCGTCTGGGGGCCGATTCACCGGCATACGCCGAGGGCATTGAATACAGCAGGCCGACGCCGTCGTGGGGCATGTCGGCATGGAGCATAAAGGTGCCGACGCCGTCGCGGATATCGCGCATCTCATCAATGACCGGCTGGCTCGTGTCATCCCAGGGGTGGAAATCCGGGGCCAAAAAGCCGTGGAAGCGCCCGATATTATCCCACCGCCACCACCAGACACCGTGATAACCGTTGCTAATCATCCGCCACATCTTCTGCACCATCGGCAGGACCTCCCGGTGATAGCCCATCCAGTTGGAGGTAATCAGCGACCGCGGGGCCAGCGACCGGATGATGTCGTCACCGATAGATGGATAGGGTCCCCAGAAGCCGACCTGGCTGATAATCTCGTGGTAGTCGTCACCCAGTCCCCCCGCGCCCTCAAAGCCGGTGATCGCCTTCGGGTCCATCTCGGCGTAGGCCTCGGCGTAGCGGCTGCAGTAGTGGGCGTAGTTGTAGCGCTTGAAGGCCTGGCGGTCATACCACCGTGCGGGATGCCCGTCATTGAGGGCCGCCTGGGCGTTTATGTCGCCCTCTTTGTACAGCTCTATCTGGTCGAAGTCGTCATAGTCGCTTCCCCATGATCCATTCAGCGCCTCGATTGTCTCATATTGTGACTGCAGCCACGTCCGGTAGGCCTCAATACACGCCGGATGCGCGCAGGCTCCGTGGGTGTCGTTTTCATCACCCAGTGAATAGACATACACGCCGTGCTGCCGGGCTCCAACGTATTCATCCGCGATTGACTGGACGTGCTTGTTGATCGCCTCGTCTTCATTCCAGCACGCCGGCTGCATCACCATGTCTTCGTCATATTCTTCGAGGATGCGGGTGGTGTAGGGGACGTACGCGAGATCCACCGCTGCAATCTCTGCAGGGGGATTTGGATTTCCGTTGAGAATGGCGGTCACGCCGTTGTCCCGCAGGCTGCGAAGGCCCCAGTAGCCGGGGATGCCACGGGGGTAATCCCACATGACGAAGTTAAACTGATCGCGCCGCCGGTCCGGGACGCGGAAGGTGGCGTATTCGGTGGAAACATCGCCAATTTCATCGATGACGGCCACCTCCGCGCGGGTGAGGATGGTGGTGAATTCCGGCACATCAACGCTAAACTCGGCCTGTCCATCGGCGACCGAAAGCGTATAATATCCGCGGTGGGAAGAAATGTCACAGGCATAGTGGCCAGTGTCTCAAAGGCTGTATACGAGTGCGGCTGCAATTTTGAAGACTCGCGCATGACCCTGCTGGGAAATCATTTTGCCCTGATGATTCTTGTAACCGCTGCAGACGAAAAAGTGCAGCAGGACCTTGAGACAGCCTGCGGTCGTCTCGGCCAGCAGCAGGGTCTCAATGTCACACTGTTTCCGGTAAAAGATGCAGGAGAAGGACCGGGAACAGAGCCTAATTACGAGATCAGGGTCAAGGGCGTGGACCGTATGGGTATTGTTTACAGGACGAGCCAGCTTCTTGCATCCAAAAATATCAATATCGTGGAACTTGAGACAAGAATTG
>JAWODS010000373.1:0-5165 GCA_046483205.1 Armatimonadota bacterium
CGGGTTTGATAACGGGCGTTAAAGCCAGGTATTCAAAAGGGATCGGCCCCATCTGGCGGACCGCTCCCTGTTGTGTGTCCGATCCTTTGACCGCAGTTGCACACGGTTACGGTGCGTCTTCAAAAAAGCTTTCAACAGCTTTTTTTACGGCATCCGAAACCGGACGTCCAAAACCGATATCAAGTGGCTGAATGCCCAGAAGTAGGACCTCTTTATCCGCCATTTTCATCAAAAATTCGCCCACCACGCGGAGCGAATTATTATGAGTGCTGACAACGACATCGCCAAGTTGAGACATCTCAAGCAGCCGGATTGTGCCGGGCGCTTCATTCATCTGAGCGGCATCAATGAAGAGCACGGTTCCCGCCGGTGATGTCCGCATCTCCCGCAGCCATTTCTCAGGGACTTCCTCGCACTCGAGCAACTCGTAGCCATACGTTTCAGCCAGCGTTTTCGCCAGCTCCATGCCTGCTGCGTCATCCCCGCGTATTGGGTTTCCGACACCGACGACCAGCAGTTCATCGGGGGCAAATTGCTCGGCCAATTCGCGGGCCGTCAGAGCCATACGGGTGCCCCTCAAATGACGTCCTGGAAATGCTGCAGCTCCCGGACCTGGTCGTAGCGGAACACCGGGCCGTCCAGGCAGACGTATTTATCTTTGATCAGGCAGTGACCGCACTTTCCGACACCGCATTTCATGTGTGCTTCCATGTTGATCCACATCTGTTCTGCCGTGACGCCCTTCTCTTCAAGCAGTGCCACACACGGAGAGATCATCACCGCCGGTCCACACATCAAAACGGAGGTGTGTTTGGGCCTCAGGGTCATATCTTCAATGATCTCGGTGACGTACCCGACATTGCCCTCCCAGCTTTCATCGGCCACGTCAACCGTCTGGCGGCATTCCAGTTCGGATGCCTCAGTCCATTTGCGAAGATCATCCTTGTAAAGCCGGTCCTGGGGCGTGCGGGCACCGTACAGGAGCGTCACTTCCCCGTACTTGTAGCGGTAATCGAGGATGTACAGGATCGCCGCCCGCAGTGTCGGCAGGCCAAGACCGCCGCCAATAATGATCATGTCCAGCCCTTCAGTGCGATCGAGGGGGAAGCCGTTTCCGAGCGGGCCCCGGACGCCGACGTAGTCGCCCACCTGCATCCGGTGCAGCGGGACGGTGACGATACCGGAGGGATAGCGGCGCACCGTCATTGAAAAGGTGTACGCTTCGGCAGGTGACGAGGCAAGGCCGAAGGGTGCCTCACCGGCGCCAAAAACCGATACCTCGACAAACTGGCCGGGAATGAAATGCATGCCCTCATCCTCCTCGGGCAACTGGAGGGTGAAGGTCTTCTCCGTCTCTGTTTCGGGCTTGATATTGACAATCTCTGCCATCCGCGGAATGTAGTCTTCTGCGCGCATCTGCCGGATATCACTTCTTTGGTTTCAGGTTATCCCGTGTTTGTCTTTTGTTCATCGTTTTCAGCGTGTGGCTGACTGCGCCGCACGTGCGTGCATACGGTGGGCATTCCCATGTGGCCGAGGCACGCCATAATGCAGCGGCCACAGCCGACACAGCCGTAGCGTCCGCGCTCGCGGAAGTGGGAGTAGCCGAGCTTGTGATGGGCGTACATTCTCGCCCGGTAGGCGGTGGTAAATCCCCGGACGCCCCCGGCCGCCTCCCGCGGGTATCCCCAGAGCCTGCAGGAATCAGCCTGTCGTACGCGAGCGCCGTGTTCCTCGTCGTGCTGCTGGTCGTTGACATCAAAGCATGTGCAAACCGGACAGACGAAGGAACATCCCCCGCAGCTGTAACAGTCCTTGGCGATCTCCTGCCAGGTATCTTTGCTCACCTTATCGGCCGAGACGCGTCGTATGGCCGCAGCGAGGTTCGACGTCGGCTCAAATTCTTCTTCGCGGATTTTTTCGGCATGGTCATCGCGGGCCTGCACAAGTTCTTTTCTGGCGGGCTCCAGCAGATCCTCCCACATATCCCGGATCTTTTCGCCCTTTTCCGTGGCAACTTCGACGAGGTACTCATCTTCCACCTTGCTGAGCTGTACATCGAAGCCGGACTCGGCCACAGGGCCACCGCCCTCACAGCAGGTGCAAAAGCAGGTATCAGCGGCGGGATGTTCACAGGCCATGGCGATGAGGGTGACACTCTCGCGCCGGGCGCGGTAGAGTGCGTCGATGGGCTCGCGCTTGAGGAAGAAATGGTCGAGAAACTCGATAGCGGCGACATCACACGGCCGTATCCCCAGCAGGATGCGGGGTTTTGGAGCCGGTGGAGGGGAAATTTTCGGCTTCCCCTCTTCACCCCGCTCGTATTCGAAGTAGATCTCCTTGGAGGGTTTCAAAAACTCGACCGGCGAGATCTGTGTATTGCCGTAGTCGAAAGCAATATCGCCCACGCTGTCAACAGGCTGGAAAAAGATATCACCCTTGGGAGCCCGAACCGGGGCCACGACCTGCCTGTCTGAGTCAATGAGACGTGACACGGCCGTTTGCAGGGCGTCAGCGGATATTTTATAAACTTCTATTTCTTCCACCCTAGCCTCTCCTCAACTTCGCGGCAGTGGGTCGGTATTCCAGAGAACAGGAACGCAGGTCGTACGATCCGGGCCCCAGAAGCTGCTTGCCGACGTGCACCTCGTGGCCGGGGATCACCAAAAGCCCCTGGCTGAGCCCCGGATGCTCCCATGCCACAAGCTCCGCACGCCCCTTGGCCGTCTCAACGATGACGGGCGAACCGGGGCGGATTTCTTCATTCCGCATATCTTCACTATTCATGAACACATGCGGTTCGCGCCAGTCGCGCATCTCCCGGTAAAGGATGGGCAGCGCCCACATGCGTCCGTCATAAATCCACCAGTGCTGGTCATAGCGCTGCAGGAGCGTGTACTGCCATTCATCGGGACTGGCGACCTCGATCGGCGAGTACTGCACATCGGCGGGTGAGCCGCTGCCAAAGGTTGGCAGTGTGGCACCGAGATTAACCTCAAGCTCGTCTTTCACCTGCTCAAAAGTCACGTCTTTGTAGCCAGTCACTTCGCGGCGGATATTGCTCCAGATTTCCTCGAGCGTCCGGGGACCCGGGGGGCGGCCCATCTGCCCGGCGACATCTGCCAGGATTTCGGGCAGATACCGGCTCTGGCTGTACGGGGGCATAATCTTTCCGGTGTAGCGCACCAGGCCGTCCAGTGTCGTAAAGCTTCCTTCATGCTCTCCGTAGCCGGCCATGCACATGGCCGTGTCTGCAATCATGCCGCCGGCGGTGCGGAAGCTGCCCACCACGACCAGTACGTCCAGCATCTCGCGCAGTTCGGCCAGGCCGTCACGGTCGAGCCAGCTCATCAGCTCCTCGCCGAACACAACGAGACCTCGCAGCCCGGACCTCGTCAAATCCAGCATTTCCCACACACACGATAAATCGTCCCCGCTCTTGTCAGTTTCCGGTGGAACCACACCCATATTCCACAGGCCGACGGTGTTAGGGGTGCCGGTGACGGCGAAGACGTCCGCCCGTTCGTACTCTCTCTCTATCACCAGCATGTGACCGAGTTCCGCCGCCACAAGCCCGATATTTGGAGTCGAAAAAGCCCGTGTGGGAACGACGACGGCCACGCGATCGGCCGCGTTTATCGCCTCGACGAGGGCGTTGAACTGCTCCAGGATTCCTTCGTGGCCGATGTCGATGACGTTTTGTTGGTCAAAATCACCATTTCGCAGGGCCGCGGTGAGCTGCTGCATCACCGGGGGCACAGCCCATGGACCGGTGTGAAGAAACATGTCTGCGACGGCTCCCAGCCCGTCATCAAGTTCATCAATGACGGCCAGCGTGGTCCCCTGCTGCTGCGCCTTGCAGACCCATGCACACGCCTGGGCGTTGAGATGGCCAAGGGCGGAGCTGAGAGAGATGATCACATCGAAATCCACAAGGTCGCTCAGTGGCGGGCGGACGTATGGGTGGTTGTGAACCGATTGAATGCCCCACAGAGTAGGGCCATCCACCGCGCGGCCGAAGTTGTCAATATTATCGGTGCCCAATACATTGCGCGCAAAATGGCGGATGGCAAAGCCCTCTTCGTTTGTCAGGTGGGCCGCGGCCATCACACCTATCTGGTCCGGGTCATCCTTCACCAGTGGCTGCAGCAGGCGGGCGGTCGTCTCAATGGTGTCATCCCACGATGCCCTGCCCCCGCGGATCATGCAGTGGCCCAGCCGCTGGGAGTTGCGCACAAGCCCCCCGATCTGCCATCCACGCATGCACAGACGGCCCTCAGAGATTTTATCATTGCGGCTCGGGAGTGTCTGGACGAGGCCCTGCTCGTTTCGCTGCAGGTACACCCCACAGCCGGCGCCGCAAAACGGGCATACAGTTGGCGTTATGTCGCTGCCCTCGACGTCCAGATAGGAGGGCGTCAGATCCTGCTGTTGGGTTGACAAGCGTTGCTCACCTAATCACGGATGATGCCTAATCACACACGACACCCTGCCCGCAGATGGTTGATCATCACAGGCAAGGCTCTTATATCATGCAATGCTGTCTTTGCATATAACGACGCCGATTCAACGATGATTGTTCGTTCAAAAAGCTCGTGCATCAGTTGTTTTTCACAACCCTCATAATTCGACAGACGTGTGCAGAAAAGTTTCGGAAAAGTCAGAATATCGCCTGAAATATGCAGACCCCATCAATTGAAGGATTCCGCGCGCCATTCATTCAATTATCCTGTGGTATGTGCAGGGTTCATCTGACCGGGACACGGCAGCCCGATTGCGGCTGTGAATATGTCCCGCAACTATTGGTGACGGAGGAAGCTCATGAAAGCAGGATTTGCCTCAGCAGATATTACACCGTCCATCGGGATGGAATGCCCCGGAGGCTTCAGCAAGAAATTCCATACAGCCGTTCATGATCCGTGTTGTGCGAAGGCAATGGTCATCGAGGGAGACGATGAAACCGTAGCGCTGGTGGGTCTCGACACGCTTTCGATCAAGCGCTCGGTGGTGCAGGCGGCCCGCGAGCGGATTGAGGCGGAAACCGACATCCCCGGCTCAAACGTCATGGTCGGTGCCTCCCATACGCACAGAGGAGGCCCGATATTCGGGTTTCGGCCCGGCGATTTCGACGACCCTGCTATTTTCGACGTAGAGTTTTGCGAGGA
>JAWODS010000376.1:0-9065 GCA_046483205.1 Armatimonadota bacterium
CGCGTCGAAGAGATGAAGACGGAGATGGAGCCGTACCTGCAGACGCCCGTTGATGATTTTCTGGGGCTGGTTCCGCGCCGCAACCGCATTGCCGGCAACAGCCGCGTCATGCCTTCCACGAAAATCCCCCGGTGCCCGGAAGGTGATGGGGGCAGCCTGGTGTGGAGCCCGGATAAGCCGGAGGAGCTCCGGTGCACGAAGGGCCATGTGGTGGATCCGTATGAATACTATCCCCCCACCGGCACCTTTGAGATCACCGGCCCGCTGGGGGAGACCCAGGAGTATCCGTACCACGATGAAGAGGACGGGACGCGGTGGTTTGTGCAGGCGGAGTTTCTGGATGCCGTGAAGGTCAAAACCCTTGCCCGGGCGGCCCACGACCTGGGGATTCTTTACCATCTCACCGGTGACGAGGAGTACGGCAAACGGGCGGCGACGATTATCTACGATTTCGCCCGCGCGGTCCCGCACTGGCCCAAGATCCATCGCGGGCGGCCCGGCGTGCACGGCATTGACCGCTTCCGTCCCGTGGATGAAATCACCACCTACGCCGGTATCTGGTATGACAAGTATCACACGGGCGTGCGGTCTCAGCCCCGGGAGCTGGCGCTGGCGTACGATTTCGTCGCACGGGCGGATGTGTGGGAGACGCTGGACGCACAACAGAGCGCCCGACCCGTTCGCACCCTCATCGAAGACGACCTGTTCATGTACACCGTGCGCGACGCCATCCGCTACGATGTGAAGTATTACAAGCCCTATGCGGCTTTGAGCAATTACATCCCCTATCAGATTGACGCCTTCTGCGCCATCGGCCGGGGTGTCGGGCTTCCGGAGCTGGTGCATTACGGCAACTGGAAGCTCGCCCAGCTCGGTGAAAAGACGCTGATGGCCGACGGCACCTTCCCTGAAAGCCCCTCATACGCACGGCAGCATGTCTATGGCATGGCGAAGGCGACGAAGATGGGAGCGGGGCACACCGACCCCGAGGGCTTTGTCTCCACCATCGACGGGCGGCATTTTGAGGACCTCGACATGCAGGAGGATATCCCGCAGCTCAGGCGGGCGCTGCATGCGCTGGAGACGATGATCTACCCGGGCGGCAGTCACATGATGGTGCATGACACGTGGAGTCTGCTGGTCAGCAGTGGGATGCCGCCGCCCGAACGCTGCGAGCCGCTTTTTTATCCCTCCTTCGGCAATGCCTCGCTGTCGCGCGGGGATAACGACCATCACAACAAGTTCATGGCCAACCTGCACTATTCGGGCAACTGGGGCCATGACCATAAGGACATGCTGGATTTCATCCTGTGGGCCTATGACGGAGAGCTGATTTCCGACATCGGCTACGCCCACACGTACCGCCAGTTCGCCGACTGGTCGGTCGGGCACAACCTGGTGGTGGTGGATCGCATATACCAGGAGCGGGTCAACGACCACGGCATTCTCGACGGCTGGCACCCGGTGCGCGAGGGCGTGCAGGTGGTTGAGGCCCATGCCGATGATGTTTATCCGCAATGTTCGGAGTACCGCCGGGCGCTGATATTGGTGCCGCTGGGTGAGCTGAACAACGCGGTGGTGGATGTCTTCACCGTCCGGGGCGGAGATACGCATGAATGGATGGCGCAGGGAAGCTGCATGAAAGACCAGCACATGGATGTCTCGGTGCCGACGGAGTATTTCGCTGAAAGCTACGCCGATGACGGGGAGCCGTTTGAGCCGCCCGCACACAATAAGTACGTGGACCAGCGGATCCAGAATGACCTGCCCCCACATTACCTCGCCGAGGGCGAGAAAAACCCGTGGTACGGCGTGTTCCGGGATGTCCACCGCGGGCAGAAGAATGGCCCGATGACCGCGGCCTGCACGACGGATGACGAAAGCCTTCCGCCATTGCATGTGCATCTGCTGGAGCCGCAGGATGCGGATGTGTACACCGCCACGGTGCCGAGTCTGCGGCGCTGCTGGAACCCGGCCAAAGGCGGAGAGGACCACAGCCTGGTGGAGAAGTACCGGATGCCGAAGCTGGTGCTGCGGCGGGACGGGCAGGACCTGCAGAGCCGCTTTGTGGCCGTCTGGGAGCCCACTCGCGGGGAGGGCCGCGTGCTGGAGGATATCGAGAACCTCGCACCCGGCAATGACGAGGTCGTCGCCCTGCGTCTCACCTCGCAAACGGAGCCAAAGACCGTCGCGGAGGTCTTCTACCAGCCCCATCCCTCGGGGCCTGTGACCATCGCAGATGATATCACGGTGGAGGGGAGATACGCGGCGGTTCTCGAAGCCGGTGGCGAGAAGACGGTATATCTTTACGACTGCCAGAGTTTCAGCGACGGGGATATTGAGGTGGAAATCCCGACTCGTCCGGCGCTGGATGTGATTCGCACGGACACCCGCGACGGGCAGCACGTGCTTTTGCTGGACGGAAAGTGGGATGACATCGCCGACGGCGAGACGCTGGAGTTTGACACACCGGTGCAGGTGTCGGTGATGATCGGTGAGGGCCAGCGGGTCTTTCCGGTCAAAAGCATCGAGACGGCCGGTGCACAGACGGTCGTCCACTGCACGCGTCATCCGGGTTTCACGTACGACGCCGATGACGGGGTCCTGGAGGACCAGTTCTCGCCCTGGGTGGAATACGAGGGGCAGGCGACGCTGTCGATCCCGCAGCGCACCATTGTCAAAGAGAACGGTGGCACGCTTCACGTCAAGAGCACCGACGCCGCTGTGGTCAATGGCCGCAGTGTACGCCGGTGTGCGACGTGGGAGAGGGTGGAGTGACCGACGGAGAAAGCCGCTGGAGTGTTTGATTACACATTTCATGGTGCTTTATGCACATGGTATGGGCAAAAGAGGCGTGAATCAGGCCATCTTTTACGGTTTTGACGGGGCACCAGCGATTTTCCATTCAACAACACGTCTGAGAGATGATTGAGCGTGGAGAAGCTTCTCACGGTCTTATTGATTCTTACGTTTGCAGGAGCACTCTTTGCTGACGGCGGGCTTCCGGACGGGTATCACCGCTCCGACGAACCCTTCATCGGCCCCGTAGAAACGCCGGTGATGGAGCAAGTGTTCTGGGTGCAGATTCCGGTAGAGGCGACGGGGGAGACGGAGGCTTCAGCGCCCGAAGGTGTGAGGCTGCTGGACCAGTCGAAGCCCGGATGGAACCGCCCCTACACGCGGCTGTATTTCCGCTCCGATCGCGGCATTGAGAACGGTAATATCGTGGTGACCTCCGGTGATAGAACATGGACGGTTCCCCTGACGGTTCGCACCTACCGCGAGGACCTCCAGCAGCAGATGCAGCGGGTGCCGAATACAGACTATTCCGCACGCAAGCGCGGCCGGTCGTTTTACACCGATGAGCGCATCGAAATCGCCCAACAGAATATGGAGAAATACCCGGAGCTGGCCGGCTCTGTGACCGTTTCGACGGAGGGGAGCGATGAGGAAACATGGGGCTACATCCCTTCGTGGAATGTGCCGCGGCAGTGCTACAGCAACTGGGAGTGTCCGCACTGTGGGGAGGAGATCTTCAAAAAGAGCGGTTTCTATCCCTGGCAGCGGACAGGCGAGCGGTTCAAGTGCACATGTCCGGTGTGTGACCGGGCGTTTCCCACCAACGACTTCGCCAACGACGACTTCACCAGCGGCGAATATCCCGACGACGGCTGGGGCTCGGACCCGGGCGGTGGCGAGCGGGAGAATGTGCACGCGTGGGTGGCTCACTGGAACCATCACCAGATCTGGAAGGGCGGCAACCTGCTGCGGAAGCTGGGCCTCCGGTATCTTTTGATGGATGACGAAAAGGCCGCTCATAAGGCCGCCCTGCTGCTGGCCCGCATTGCCTACGTCTATCCGGGTCTGAATTACCGATGGCAGCAGCCCCGGGCAAAGCGATTGGGCCGCAGCGGGCGGGCGCTGGTGGACGGCAACTGGGAGCGCAACACCTTCATCATCCCCGCTCTGAAAGCGTATGACGCGATCTATGACGCCATTGATGATGACGAGGCGCTGGTGGAGTTCCTCCATGAAAAGGACCCCACCATCGAATCCGCGGATGATGTCAAGGAGCTGATCGAGACGCATTTTGTCCAGCTTGTCGGCTGGGACTGGCTGCGGCGGGAGCTCAGTGGCGGCAACCAGGGCGCCCGGGAGGAGGACCTCGCGGAATTCATCGTCCTGGCGGATATGCCGGAGGTGACCGACCGGTGGCTGCAGGAGCTTTTCACCCATGCCTACAACTCCGGGCTCAACCGGGGGGGCTTTGATGATTATGCACTGGTGAACGGCCTCACGCGCAACGGCACCACGCTGGTCTCCGGGCTGGGCTACGAGCTGGGGTATCTCAACAGCAAGTCCGATATGGCGGAGATCCTGTCGCACGTGGAGCACCCGGAATGGCAGGACCGCTGCGACCTGTACGATGCGGAGGAGTACCCGAAGTTCCGCGCCGAATACGACGCGTGGATCGATATGCTGTGTGCGGGGCAGTTCGGCCCGCAGTACGGAGACAGCGGTGGTGGCCGGGCGGCGCGATATCCCGACGGCATTCCCGCACGCTACCAGAAGGCGTACGACCGGGCGTACCGGCGCTGGCGGAATGACAAACTTGCGCGGGCGATTTTCCGGGGCGGCAAACACGCGCCAGAGCTTTTCGAGCCGGATACCTGGCCCGACGTAAAGGCCCACGCAGAGCGGATCGGTCCGGCCGAGCCGCTGCAAAGCCGCGTGCTGGACGGCGAGGGCTTTGCAATCCTGGAATCTCGGCCGGAGGCGGAGAATGTCAATGATCGCGCCGCCATCGCCCTGCGCTACGGCTACGCCCTCGGCCACCATCACGAAGACAACCTCAACATCGAGATGTGGGCGCACGGTGACGTGGTTTCGCCGGAGCTCGGTTATCCCTGCTGGGCGCATCCGATGGGCAACACCGGCTATGTCGCCCACCATAACACCGGGATGATCGACCGCGACCAGCAGTACACCAGTGGCATCGGAAAGGGGACACTGGAGACCTTTGCGGGAGCTCCGGAGGCTTCGTTCGCCGATGTTTCCGCCGAGCCCGACGGGTTTCCAAACCGTGTCTATCGCCGGGCCGTGTGCCTGGCGGATGCGCCCGGAGGGAACGTGTATCTGTTTGATGTGCTGCGGATGGCCGGTGGCAGCATTCGGACGTACTGCTTCCACGGTCCCGGCTACGACGAGTTTGAATCATCGCTGGAATTCGGGCCGGTGCAGGAGGGGCCGTGGGATATCAAGCACATCGGCCGGGGGCTGGAGATCAATATCGTCAATCCGCAAAACGCCGCCACTGATGGCGATGTGCGGGCCGACTGGAGCTGTGACAACAACGACATGATGGTGCAGCTGGAGCTACTCGGCGAAACCGGCCGCAGGTACGTGACCGCCGAATGCGCCAAAACCGACATCCCGCCCCTCCGCTATCTTTTCGCCGAGGAAGAGCAGGCAGACGGTGCCAGCGAGTTTGTCGGCATCTGGCAGCCATACCTGCGGGAGCCGTTTGTCCAAAGCATCGAGCGGCTGGAGGTCACCGCTGATACGGAGGGCGAATTCGAGCCGCTGGCCGTGCGCGTGAACCTGAAGGGCGGGCAGACCGACACCTTCATCTATACCTTCGATCCACAGGCGCGGCTGCAGGTGGGAGACATTGATTTCCAGGGCAGCTTCGGGTACTGGTCGGAGCGTGACGGCACCCCCCGCTGTGCGCACCTGGTCAACGGGACGCGGCTGACGAAAAGCGGCATCGGCATCATGGATGCGATACCCTCCTTCAGCACCACCATCGCCTCGGTGAATCTGGAGACCGGTGCGGTAACGCTGGAGGAGCCGCTGCCTGCGACCGACAGTCTCATCGGGCACCTGGTGTACGTCACCGCCGGGCCGCACCGCACGGCGTTTCATATTGAGCAGATCAGCGAACACGGGAAAACGGTGCACTTCAAACTGCATCCGATCATGTATCGGTCGAAGATCGAGAAGGTCGCCGAAGACGGGTCTTATTTGGTCGCGGAGCTGCCGCCCCGGGTCGCTGATTCCGGTGGTGAGACCCCGCACGGGTATTACGACGGCGCGCTGTTGACCGGTGAGGACCTGAAGGCGCGGTACCGGGTCGCGAAAACGGATGACCGGAAGATCTATGCGGACCGGCCGCTGGAGGAGGCGGATTTTCCGGATGCTGACGGTGACGGCCGGCGGATGGTGAAGCTGTTTGACTACGGCCCGGGCGACCGTGTGAGCATCAAAAACGCCACTTTCGTCCGGTTTGATAAGACTGCGGAGGCGACCATCGCGGATGTGAATACGACGATGCCCGGTTTGGTGGATGTGGGCGTGCGCTGAAGCGGGTTAGGCCCAAAAGCGCCATGGACTGATAATTTCGAAAGCATCCCGGAGGGATGAATCATGCGCTGGATGGTGTTGATAGTCGGCCTGCTTGTTTGCACACTCGCCGTCCATGCCCAGTGGGAAAAGCGTCCGTATCTGAAATACGAGGGCGATGTTGAGAAGCTGCAGGAGGCGGTGGAAGGCACGATGGCGGCGGGTGCTGAGGAGCTCGCCGGACAGCTCGTGGTCGGTGACCGCAATGCAGAGGCCAATGAGACGTACCTGGCGGACATTGATCGGCTGATTGCGCTGTATGAACAGACGGATGAGCAGAAATATGCCGACCGGGCGCTGTTGATCCTGCGCACCGTCTCGGGGCCGTATCTGCAGCAATCGCCCGAAGAGCTGGCTGCGGCAATCACTCCCAGCGGCGTGCTGGATGAGGTCAATGTCCAGATGCGGGGTGTGGCGTATGATCTGGCGCGGATTTACCATCTCTCAGGTGATGCGAACGTGGCCCAGCGGGTTGCGGGGATTCTGGAGGGCTTTGCGGCGCATATCCCGGACTGGCCCCTGGAGAAGCGGAAATCGGAGGGGACGACCACGCAGGATGATGAGCAGTTTTTGCGCTACTGGGGCGCCACCGGCATCTGGGGCACGTGGTATCACACGGATATGCTCGCCCACACGCCGCTCATCCGGGCCTTTGACCTGATTTACGACAGCGGAGTGATGCAGGATCGGGGGACGCTGGAGAAAATCGAGCGCGACTGCATCCGGCACCCGGCGGAGCTGTATCTGAAGCGGCCGATGGACCTGTTCAATATGACCGGCTCTGCGCTGCAGGGGCTCATCAACACCGGCAAAGCTGTGCCGTATCCGGAATATGTCCACATCGCCGTCCTGCGGCACCGCTACCACATCAACGGCAAGTATTACGCCGACGGCTTCTGGCATGAGGGGACTCCGGCGTATCACCGGCAGATTTCGTCGCGCATCGCCGGCAGTATCGCGCGGGAGTTGGAGGGCTATTCGGATCCCCCGGGCTTCACCTGTGACATTGACCTCCCGCGGTACGATGATCTGGACCTGGAGGCCGAATACGAACGGCAGTACACCCGCATCTGGAAGGCGCTGGAGCAGCTCACCTTCCCCGGCCCCGGGAAGGATTATGCGAAGATTCATGAGGCGACATGGCCGCACCCGGCATGGTACGACGAGCGTGTCGAAAAATCAAAGCCGCGGCTGCTGGGGTGCATGGGCCACGCCATCGTCGGGACGGGGACATATCCCGATGAGGCCGAGCTGCACATGGGCTTCTCAGGCACCCACAACCACGAGCATTACGACAACCTGAACATCATCCTGTGGGCGCACGGGCGGGAGCTTTTGTCCGAGGGCCGCTACCGGGCCCCCGAAGACAGTGTCACCACCCGCGAATGGCACAAGGCGACCGCCGCGCACAACACGGTGGTCATTGATGAGGGGAACCAGTCAACCCGCTTCAGCGGCCACCGGCGCAAGATCACCGAAAAGGACGCCATGGAGGACATCGCCCAGCATCCCGGCATGGTCATAGATATCCCCGACTGGACGCACCGCTCCAACGGGATGGGGGATGCGCACAATGACGGGAAGCTGCGCTGCTATGCCACCGATAACCCCGACGTGCAGGTGATGGAGGCGGAGGCCGAGCTGTCGTGGAACCCCTCGCCCGAAATATACCGCCGCACGGTGGCGCTGGTGCGTGTGGGCGAGAGCGGTTACTACGCTTTCGACGCGTTCAGGGTTCGCGGCGGCGAGACACATGACTGGATGCTGCACGGCTGCCTGCAGCTTCCATACACGCTTACGACCTCGGTGGATTTGGCATCACGCGAGGGGAGCCTGCAGAAGTATCTCGAGGACCTGCGGGCGGGCGCGACGGATGGAACGTGGACGGCGACCTTTGACTATGAGGAGGGCCCGCACCTGCGGACGCATGTGCTCGGGGCCGAGGATACCGAAGTCATCGTCGGAGCGGCTCCCGCGATTCGGAAAGATGGCTACAGCGATTTTTTGGATGTGCGGCGGGAGGGGCCGGAGTCGTGCTTTGTCGCGGTGCACGAGGTCATCGGCGAGGGTGGTGCGAATGTTGAATCAATCGAGCCGGTCGAATGGGGTGGCTCGCTGGATTGCGGGGTGAAGGTGCAGCTTTCCGACGGGCGGACCGATATCATCCTCTCCAGCGGCGATGACGCGGCGCCGTTTACCCGCCAGCTCGTGCCACCGGGCATCGAGTTTCAGGGGCGGTTCACCTTTTTCCGCACCAGTGGCGACACACTCCAGAGCAGCTACGCCGTGGACACGTCACATTTGAAGTACGGGGAGACGGAGATGGACGGCCCCGGTTATTTCGAGGGCGAGATCACCGCCACGCGCCGCATCGAGGCGGGGGATGACACCGACGCCTTCATCACCGATGCACAGGTGCCGGAGGGGCAACAGGACCGCTGCATCATTGTGGACCTCGGCGGTGAGCTCGTGCAGTCGCATATCATCGACCACATCGAGCCGACTGATGAGGGCACCGTGATTCACGTCACCGATGACCCGGGTATCGAAATCCGGGGCGACCTGATCAAGATGATGTACTATCCCGGCTGGGGCATCGACCGCCCGGCCACCTTCCACATCGCCGGAACCGTTGCATGGACGAGGGAGTGACACTCAGCCGC
>JAWODS010000034.1:0-6485 GCA_046483205.1 Armatimonadota bacterium
GTTCGGCTTCGGGGATATACGGCTTCGTGCGGGTGGCGAAATGCCCCGCGAGAAGCTCTATGGCACGGTTGGTCTCTCCGGCCTCCATCGCTGCATCGAAAGCCTCAAGCCCCGGGTAGCCGGTACGAATGGCCCGCAGGACCTCCAGATCGCTAATCTCCTCGTCCACCGGCGGCAGCGGCTCCTCGGTCACACCGGGGACGGAAAACGCAATCAACAAAGCAAAGCAGCAAACAAATGTCATCATACGTTGGTGTCTCCCGGCTGGAATGAGCCGACCTCGTCGTACATTGCCACGATATTCTCGGTGCTGATGTCGTCAATAAATTCCTGGCTGGGAGCGCAGATAAAGCCGCCCTGTGTGAAAAGCCCCAGACGAGCTCGCACCTCCGCCCGGACGTCCTCTGCTGTGCCGAAGGGCAGGGTATGCTGGGTGTCAATGGAGCCGTGGAGGACAATGTCGTCGCCGAATTCGCGGGCCAGAAGCTCCATCTGCATGTCCTTCGCCCGCACCTGGATGGGATCCAGCGCATCCATGCCGATATCGATGAGATCAGGGATGAAGTCATAGATACTCCCGCAGGAGTGCAGCATCACCTTGATGTCATAATCGTGCGCCTGCTTAAAGAGCCGGGCGAGGTGGGGCTTGATGAACTTTCTGAACATCTTCAGGCTGATGAGGGGCCCGGTCTGCCCGCCGTAATCGTCGCCCATGAAGAAAATGTCGATGCCCCCGTCGGCCGCCTCAAACTGCCGCCGGGAGCTTTCGAGGTAATAGTCAGTGATGCGTGTCATCAGGGCTTCGGCGACCTCGGGATACAGGGCCATGGCCTCCAGCAGCTCCTGCATTCCCATCATGTGCATGGCGCGGCAGAAAAACGGTGACCAGTCGCCTCCCATGATGGCGTGTGGCGCATGCTCTCGACAGGCCTTGGCCACGCCCGAATAATCGAACCAGTCCGGATCCGGGAACGGCTCGTGGTTTTCGATTTCAGCCACGGTGGTTGCCGGGGCCAGCGGTGTGCCCGTCACGCTGGATGCGTAGGTGCCGCCGGGATTGAGCGGAACCCCCCAGATGCCGCACTCCCGCCCGTCGGGAAGATGGTGGGTTTCGGGCCCGACATACCTGACTGCCTTCCTGACATTGCGCAGGTCCACCCCGAGCGTGCGTAAAAGCTCCTCTTCATCGGCCACATTGAGGTCGTTTTTCAGGCGCTCCGTGACCGAATGCCATGCCCAGTAATCGGTAGGGGCCCGGTCGGGAGGCCTGTGGTCAAATGCGGCCATCACGCGTTCGTGAGAGGTCATGTCTCTTTCCAATCATGCTCCATTAAATCCGTTATTGTGAGTAGTTGAACATATCGGGACTGCGAACCTTCTAAAATACGCAAAGCATTATTCAGCGGGGAGCAATCCGGCCCGTCGGAATGCTCACCGGGGACATAATTCACAGGGCGTCGCTCAGCTTGACGCTCAGGGCGGTATCCGATACCATAAACGCTACCTTATGAAGAAGGAAACTGTCGCACGAAACCGCAAGGCGCGGTACGAATATTTTGTTGAAGACACCTATGAGGCCGGCATTGAGCTCAAGGGGGCAGAGGTGAAATCTCTGCGTGCCCACAATGTCAGCCTCAATGAGGCGTATGCAACGGTCGAAGGCGGGCAGGTGTGGGTCATCGGCATGCACATCTCCCCGTACGAAGCCGCCACAAATGCAGAAGAAATCAACCCCACGCGCAGGCGGCGATTACTCCTGAAGAGGCGCGAAATCGACCGGATCGAACGAGATGTGGTGCAAAAAGGGTACACGCTGATCCCGCTGGAAATCTATTTCAACAGGCGGGGATATGCGAAGATGACGCTGGGGATCTGCCGGGGGAAAAAGCAGTACGACAAGCGCCGTGCGATCAAGGAACGTGACGAAAAACGCCGCACCGAGCAAGCTCTCAGCGAATTCGAACGCTCCTGAATCAACCGCCTTCAAATCCGGCGCTGTATTGGCTATAATTATGGTGCAGGTGACAACATTCACCGCGGCTGTCATGGCCCTCATCTCATCTTATAGTGATATCTGCGGAGAGAACGGTGTGGTGACCAGTGCACGCACAATCACAGAACAACCGGACACCCAACGTCCTGGTGGTTGAAGACGACGAGCAGCTTCAAAAAGTCATTGGCTACGAGCTGGAGGAAATCGGCTTCCGCTATGAAACGGCCAGCAACGGGCGCATCGCCCTGCAGCGCTTATGTGAGAACACGAGTTCCGGGGAATCTTTTGACTGCATGCTGCTGGATATCGTCATGCCGGAAATTGACGGCTGGCAGGTCCTCGATGCGGTAAAGAACAACCCTATCTGGGCGCCCATGAAAGTGATTGTCCTCACCGGCTACGCCAACACCCCCGCTGACGTCGCCCGGGTGGCCAAGTATGATGGGGTGCATATCGAGAAAAAGGGCCATTTTGTCGAAATGCTCGGTGAGCTTCTGACCCGGCTTCTCAATGAATGAAACGGGAAATTCCATACAGATGGCGAGAGCATCAGCGGGAGGCGATCTGCCTCCCGTCTGTCGTACATGGAGGCAGGCAGTGTGCGTGATAGACCGACGCGCCTTCCAGAGTGGCTGCGGGTGAAGATAGGAAAGCAGGACGACGCTGCAGCGACGACAAAACTTCTGCGGGATCACGATCTTTGCACGGTGTGCGAGCAGGCCCGGTGTCCGAATATCGGCGAGTGTTTCCGCCACAAGACCGCCACGTTTATGCTGCTGGGGGACACCTGCACGCGCAACTGCCGGTTTTGCGCCATAGACCATGCGTCAGACGACCAGACCCTGCCGCCGCCCGACCCCGATGAACCGCGCAGGATTGCGGAGGCGTCCGCGGACATGGGCATGAAGTACATCGTGGTCACCTCCGTCACCCGCGACGACCTCCCCGACGGCGGAGCCGAACATTTTGCAAAAACTATCCGGCGGCTTAAAGAGACAATACCGGATGTCGGTGTCGAGGTGCTGACGCCGGATTTTCAGGGGAATGTTGCGAGCCTGTCAACAGTGCTGCAGGCCGGCCCGACGGTGTTTAACCACAATGTCGAGACCGTGCGAACGATGGCGCAGAGGCTGCGGCCACAGGCGGATTACGACCGTTCGATGCAGGTATTGAGAAACGCGAAAGAGAAATTCCCGGGTATAGTAACGAAGTCCGGCTTCATGGTCGGTGTCGGGGAGACCGACGACGAGATAAAGCAACTATTGGACGACTTGGCCGCCGCCCGCTGTGAGATCGTGACAATCGGCCAGTATCTGCAGCCCACGCGACAGCATCATCCGGTTGACCGATATGTTCCCCCCGAACGGTTTGACGTGTACGCACAATGGGCCCGGCGGGCGGGCATCCCACACGTCAGCTCCGGCCCGTTTGTGCGGAGCAGCTACCGCGCCGCCTCGCTTGCCAGGGCGGCCATCGCCGAACGATAGCCGGACAGGATCAGTGTTGTGAGCCCGAATTTGGTTCCCCTTTATGAGCCGGACAGTGCGAATACTGCTGGCAATCCTGGTGCCTGTCGTGGGCATTGTGGCGGTGGCGTATCTATACATCGCCAACAATGAAACATGGCTGCACAGCCGCGTTCAGGAGGTCATCGCCCGCCAGGCCGCAGATACACTGACCCGGCAGGTCCGCGTCGGCCCGGTGTCGGGAGACCTGATCAACAGCATCACCGTCCACGGTGTGGCAATCGGCCGCGAGGGCGGGCTGGCCGAAGGCGCGGTCGTATCGGCAGATGAGATCACCGTTCGCTACAGTCTTTTAGATATCTTCACCCGCAAAAGAGCCCCCGCCGCAGCGGTTGATGAGGTTATTGTGACCGGACTGCTGGCCGATGTCGTTCGTGATCCAGCCGGGCAGGTCAACCTCCAGAAGCTGATTCCACCCGCGAAAAAGATCGTCCCCCCGGAACAGCGTTTTTCGGGAAAAGTCAGGGTCAGCGATTCCAGTGTCCTGTACACCGACCACAGCGGCATTGCCGGGGATGACGTTCTCAAGCTGGCGCTGACGAACGTCGAGGGCCTGCTGGACATGTCGCGCCCGGACTATCTCCAGGGCGAATTTGCCGCCGATGCGGGCAAAGAGAAGTTCCAGCATGTCGAGGCAAAATTCGGCATGCAGCAGGGAGGCCCCGGGCTGGTCCTGCGGGGGCGAGTTTCAGCCGTGAATCTGGCCTGGGCGCGGCGGTTCTGGCCTCAGCCTGCTGTCGGTATCAGGCGCGGAACCGCCAGTGTCGATGTTTCGGTGTATCGGCCACCCTCAGAGGATGCACAAACAGGCTTCACAGTCAGGGGCACCGTGCAGAGCGCCACCGCCTCGGTCCCTGCGCTGCGTCATCTGCCGGTGACGGTATCCGGAAGGTTCACCGCGACACCCCAGGGTGTCACAACACCGGGGCTCGACGCGCGCATGGCAGGTCTGCGAGCCGACATCAGGGGAAGCCTCACGAATTTCCAGGCACCCATTCTCGATGTGGATGTCAGGGCGAGCACTCCGGCGCCGTTGGAAGTCATGCGGGTTTTGCCCGGTGAGGTAGCACAGAGAATACCCCGCATGGAGTTTGACGGTCCCGTGACAGTGGAGGGCACAATCACCGGGGATCCGGCCCATGCGGAGGTTGATATGCAGATACAGGCGCCGGACAATGTATCGGTGTGGGCACACGAAGATATTCCGATCCACGCACAGGGAGTGGACCTCGCCGTCCATCTGCTGGATACCTCCGACCCTGCCCTGCTGACAGACGTTTCCGCGACATCCGTGAGCTCCGAAACCGTACCGCTGGCAAAGATGGCAGATATACAGTGGCCCGACGCGGTCACTGTTTCGCCACTGGAGAACGTCTCGGCGGAGGTCCGGTGGGCGAATGCAGAGCCGGGGGTCCGCACTGACCTGTCAATTGCCTCGGTCAATGCGGGCGACATGTCTGTTGATGACATCTCTGCCAGCGCCCTGCTGCTCGGAGACGTGGCGCAGTTGAAGAATATTCGCCTTAACGCTCTCGGTGGAGAACTGACGGCGGACGCGGTGATCGACACGAATGCAGACAATCCAACGGGCTACATCGAGGGCACTATCGCCGACATGCAGGTTGCCGGTCTGTCGGCGCTGCCGGACGGGGTGCTGAAGCTTTCGGATTCGGCTGCGGGCACCATTGATGCAACCTTCGCCGGGTCGCACCGCGACAGCGTGACCCGGTCGGCCGCCTCGGTCACCGGCACCAGCCTCGCATGGGACGACGTGAACATCGAAAAGGCGGGGTTGCTCGCCCACCAGCAGGACAAAGAAATCACCGTTCGGTCTGCATACATTGCGGATCCGGTGCTCGATGTGTGGGCTGATGGAACGGCCACCCTGGCCGATGAACTGTCTGAAACGAAGATCGACTTCAATTACCGCGTGGCCGACGCGCGGCTGGATGGAATTGCCCGGTGGTTCGACGAAAGTGATGTGACCGGATCGGCGTACCTCAACGGCTCTATCGGCGGTACCGTTGGCGAGCCCTTGGGGACGGGGCATCTGATCGTGTTCCGCCCCCAGTATCAGCGCTACGACCTCGCTGCAGCGGCCGCGGCGATCGAGTTTGCCGATGACACGCTGACCGTCAGCGAGCTTCTGGCAACGCGGGAGACGGCGGCGGTGTCCGTCAGCGGTTCATTATCGGATCTCAGCAACCTGGCGGCGGCTGATGATGGCGGGCAAAAGGGGCCGGTGCCGATTGACGGGCGGTTCGAACTGGCCGGTCTCGATCTACGCGATATCAGTGAGCTTCTGGGCGAGGATGCACCCGATGTTTCAGGGCTCGCCGAGGCCCGGGGCACGTTTGGCGGAACTGTGGCCAGCCCGCGAGCATCCGGCCTGGTGCATGTTGTCCACGCACTCCCGGCGAGTGTTGACATCACAGAAGGCCGGCTGCCTTTCGAGCTTCGCGACAGGGTGCTTACGGTGAACAATGCCCGGATTGAGGCGAAAGGCTCGGAGGTGCAGGGGGATGGCTCGCTCGATTTCTCAAACGCCGACAATCCAATCCTCAGTGCGGAGCTTTCAGCGGCTGATGTGCATCTCGAAGGGCTCGAATTCCTGCAGGATATCGGGCTGGAGGCGGCAGGACTGGTGCAGATCCCCACAGCCCATATCAGCGGCCCGATGGACGACCTCACCGGAGAGCTGCTCATCACCAGCGAGACCATCCAGCTTGGCCAGGAGCCTATTCGTGATTTTCGAACGCTGGCTGTGCTTCACGGCGACATCGTGACACTGAAGGAGATGCACGCCACCGTTGCCGGGGGAGATCTTTCCGCCAGCGGTGTGTATAATCGCAAAACGACCGAGCTTGACGGCGATGTCGGCCTCGGCAACACGCATGTGCCGGGCCTCGTCAGCCTGGGGATCCCCATAAGCAGAAGTAATGCTGTCAAGTTCGACACGGCGGATG
>JAWODS010000052.1:0-6682 GCA_046483205.1 Armatimonadota bacterium
CGTCGGTGGGAAGGGCCCCGAACGGCTTGCCGTCGGATGACGACGGACAGGCGAAGGGCTGGGACGTGTCGAGATAGACCGGCAGGAGGGGCCGCAGGTCATTATCATCGGGCGGATAGCGCCCGTCATTCTCCAGGGCATAGGTGCGCAGGGCCATGGCGATATTGGCGAGATTCGCCCGGCAGCTTGCATCCCGCGCCTTCTCCCGCGCCCGTGCGAAGACAGGGAAGAGGATGGCCGCGAGGATGGCGATTATGGCCACGACACCGAGGACCTCTGCTATGGTAAAACCGCGAATGCTCTTCATTGTGGCGGCGGTGTCCCGCACTCCTCCTTCGCACATTCAAGCTCGGATGTCCAGTCCAGCTTCGGCATGCTGGCAAGCTCCGGCGTTTTGTGAATGTATTTGTCTGTCAGCCACTTCGCGTGCCCGTCGTTAAACAGCGTGTTATTGCCCGAATTATGGATGCCGCCCTTGCGGTCTATCGCAAGAACGCGGTTGGTCGGATCGTCGGTGCAATAGCCCCCGCGGTAGCAGTAATCGCCGGAAATGGAGCTGTAACCCTCATCGGTGGAGGGACAGTCCAGGCACCCGCGGTCGGGCAGGTACTGGTAAAACAGCGGCTCCAGGTTGTTGTCATCCGGCGGATAGCAGTGGTTGTAATCGGCGGCGTACTGGTGGAGGCTGTGGCCGATATTGAGCAGATTGTGCACACACGACGCCTGCCGGGCCTTCTCCCTCGCCCGGGCGAACACCGGGAAGAGAATCGCCGCGAGGATGGTGATGATCATGACAGCCGTCAGAAATTCGACGAACGTAAAGCCCCGCCGCATCAGTACACCCCCCCGTATTTGATATTGATGTCATACGCCCCGGTGACCAGGCCCTCTGCGGGTGTCGGAAATTCCTCTGAAAGTCTCTTCAGCCGCACGTGTCCGTCCAGATACAGCACATTGGCGGCGTCATCATGACACTGGATGCTGTCGGCAACGATGGCAAGCAGCGGCAGATCATCGGCAAAGAATCCCCCGCGGTAGGCGTAATCTCCCCGCCCGGAGGCGCCGCGCTGTGCGGTGACCTGCTGCTTTACTTCCGGGTGAAGCCGGATGTCATGCTGCACCTGCGCGCATTTGAATATCTCCGGATCGGGGACATAGCCGGTGCCGAGGGCGTCCAGCCCGACCTTTTGGGCCGGAAACGCTGAATCATAATCCGCAGCATACGCCCGCAGCGCCCCGCCGATCTCCCGAAGATTGTTCCTGCAGGTGTTTTCATACGCCTCTGCCGTTGCGCGCATATAGTTCGGCACAAACAGCAGCCACAGGACCAGCAGAATGACGAACACACAGAGGATTTCGGTATAGACAAGCCCTCGCCGGTTCATCGCCGGTCCTCCTTTTCGGGCACAGGCTGTATATCTTCGGGGACCTCCGGCGGCGGAAGCGTCTCCCACGAGGCGGCTGAATATCCCAATGGACTCTTCACACAGCGCACGCGGATTCTTCGGGCCAGCACGCTGCGCCCGGGACGCTCCTGGAAGCCGTCGGAGGTGATGATCGTTTTCGGGCCGTCCACACTCGCGCGCGTCTCGTAATATGCGCCACCGACCTCGCCTCTCAGCACGTCTGGAAGGTCTTCACCCGCGTTGAGGCGGGCCAGCGCCACCTGTACACCGCTCTCGGCCGCATAGACGCACTGGACGGTGTTATGCTGGTGCTGGACACGCCGGCCGGTGGCCGCGATGATGGTGACGTAGCTGGCCGTCCCCAGCAGTATCGCCCCACAGATGAGGATGACGGCGATCATGATGGCCGCGCCGCGACGGGGGGAATGTCTCACTGCTCATCACCCCTGTAATTGCGCATCCGGGCGGTGAAATCCCACGGCTCGCCGGTATCACCCGACACAAAGATAATGCCGTCTTTCAGGCGCGTGAACCGCACGCTGCCCTCCAGCGTTGTATCCCCGCCGGTATCACGGCGGAGGGTCTTGCCCATGGAGGGCACATACCGCACCACCGCTCCGTCTGCAAAAGTGAACCGGGCGACGGCCTCACCCGGGCCGATGCTGCAGTCCGCGGCCTTCCAGATGTCCTGCCGGAGCTGTGACTGGATATCGGTGGTCGAAAGGGTTCGCTCCATCGCGGCCATCGTCCGCTCGCGGTGCAGCACGCGGTCTGTGAGGAAAAACAGCCGCAGGGCGATGGTCAGAAGGACCGTGAAAATGGATATGGCGACAAGTGTCTCCATGAGCGTCATCCCACGGCGGTTCATCCGTCCATCCCCCTTTCGGCAAAGATCCGTGTGAGCTGCACCTGTGAGACGGGCCGCTCATCCCGCGTCTGCCACCGCACGGTCACCGTCACGGTTTTCGTCCCGTCCGCGGGACCCTCGGCGACCTCGACCTGTCCCTCCGAATGCGGGAGATTCTCCAGCGCATCCTCCAGCGGATAGCTGCCGGGCTCCGGAAGCGCCGTGTATCCCCGCGTGGTCATGCGCTCGATGCTGCTTTCAGCCGCCATCAGAGCCTCCAGGCGGTAGTCGGAGGTCTCCACGGCCAGGTGCGAGATCTGGTATATATGCACCATCGCCGCCATGGTGGCCGCCAGCAGGCCGACCGCTACGATTGTCGAGATGAGTGTCGCTCCGCGTCTCATGATCCGTCATTCTCCGGAAAAGCGACGTCGCTGTTCAGTGGCGCTCCTGTGTAATAGCGCGTCCATCCGTACCAGCTCAGGGCCCACAGATACAGGCCCGCGACAATAAAGATCAGGCCAGCCAACGGTCCACCGAGTGTGACATACCCCGACCCGAGCGCGATGAGCCAGATGACAATGAGCAACACCACCACCCTGGCCAGCTGCACGGACCAGTATCCCAGTGGCGCGATGGATCGCATTATCGGGCCCCTCCCAGCACGCGTACGACCTCGGGCATGTCCGTTTCGCCCGCGCGCAGCTTCTGTACGGCAGCCTGCATCAGGCCGGGGCCGGAAAGACGCTGGCGGATTGCCGTGATATCCTGCTCCATCACCAGCCGTGACAGCTCATCATCCACGGTCACGATGTCGAAGATCCCCGTTCGTCCGTGGTAGCCGGTGCCGTGACATTTCTCGCAGCCCTGTCCCATCTTGAGGGTGGCGCCCTCGAAGGCGTCTCGGCTCACACCCAGTGATTCCAGGTCGCCCGTCGTCGGCTCGTACTCCTTTGCACATTCGTCACACAGCGTTCTCACCAGCCGCTGGGAGATAATGGCGCTGAGGGCCGAGGCGACCATGTACGGCTCGACACCGAAATCCAGCAGCCTGGGAATGACCAGCTCGGCGCTGGCCGAATGCATGGTGGTCAGAAGAAGCTGCCCGGTCATCCCGGCTCGCATGGCGATTTCGGCGGTCTGCGGGTCGCGGATTTCGCCGACCATCACCACTCCGGGATCCTGCCGCAGAATAACAGAAAGCGCCTTTGCGAAATCGAGGCCCTCGGTGACCTGCGTCTGTGAGACGCCGTCGAGGTCGAACTCCACCGGCTCCTCGATGCTGGCGAGGGATCGCCCGCCGGTGTGCGGCTGAAGCTCCTGCAGGGCTGCGTAGATGGAGGTGGTCTTCCCGGAGCCCCCGGGGCCGCAGAACACGATGGCTCCCGTCGGCTGATGAATGAGTTCGCTGACCTGCCGGTTCTGCTCGTCGGTCATTCCCAGCTGGCCGAGATCAAAAAGCTGTGCAGCCGGATTCAGCACCCGGATGCTCAGCTTCTCGCCACCGATGCCCGGCATCACCGTCACGCGAAGGTCCACCGGCCCGTCCACACCGGTAAGCGTGATGCGCCCCTCCTGGGTGGTTTCGGTGCTGTATGACTTCAGGCGAGCCTGGTTTTTGAACATCCGCAAAAGCCGCCCGGCGGTGTCTGCAGGGATGTCGCCGACATCGAAGATGACGCCATCAATCCGCAGGCGGAAGGCGTAACCATCCCGCCGGGGCTCCAGTTCCATGTCGTTGGCCCGGTGGTTGATCGCCTGGCGCACGAGGAAGTTCCCCAGCAGCGGCAAATCATCGCCGTGCTCGCTGAGATAGCCCTCAATTTCGGCAAAATCCATGGGCGACCGCATGGTCTCCTCGGCCGTCCAGGAGGCGAAGCGCATATATTCTTCGATGGTATGGCGCGCCCACTGCCCGTGGGCCTTGGGAAGCCCCTTCACGCGCCAGGGCCCCTTGCCGTCGGCCAGCTCGAGCCGCAGTGTCGCCCGCCGCCAGCCGTGCACCGACACGCGCGTGACCTGAGAGTAATCGGCCACCATTTCTCCGGCCTTCTCCGCCCGCTTTTTCACCGGCCGGTAGGCGAGGCCGGTTTGTGACATATGCAGGCTGGCATTATCCCCGGTGACCACGTGCTCACCTGTTAAAGGCTGAAACAACCACATCGTGATTTCTCCTTTCAGATCACGGCTTCAGGAGGACAGCTCTCCAATAATATTCACCAGCGGCAGGAACATCGAATATCCCAGGCCGCCCACAAAGAGGCCAACCAGGATAATCAAAAGAGGCTCCAACACCGCCGCCATCCGCCGCGTCATCAGCTCCGCGCGTGACAAAAAGTAATCAGAGAGACTGCGGCAGGCCTCCGGAAGCGTTCCGGATTTCTCCGCCGAGCGCAGATGCCACAGGATGCTTTCAGAAAGAATATCCGTCGCCTCAAAGGCGCTTCCGGCGGAGTGTCCGCAGCGCGCCCGTTCGGCGGCCCTGCGCATTGCAACGGCCATCATCTCATTTCCACTGGCCGCCCCCGCTCCTGCGAGCGCCTCATCAAGCGGCATCCCCGCATCCAGCGAGATCCCGAGCACGCCGAGGATCCGGGCGGTGGCCGAGTCGCGATTCAGGCGACCGAACACCGGCAGCCACAGCGCCCAGATATCCCTGTCAAGCTGCATACGCGGCGAGCGCCGGTAAAACAGGTAGATGATAATCAGCACGATCGCGATAACAACCACGAAGAAGACCACAGTGGGCATGACCTGCGACAGCCAGCTCGCGAACCGGGTGGGCCAGGGGAAGTCGCTGCGCTCCATGCCCAGCTCCAGGTACAGTTGGAGAAACTTGGGGACGAAAAAGCCGGTGCTGACCGCAAAGACGCCCAGCACGAGACAGATGAGAACCACGGGATAAACCACCGGGGCCACGGCGAGCTGGGCGAGGCGGCTCATGTTATCGAGGTACTCCGAAAGCAGGCGCAGAGACTGCTGCAGGCGCCCGGCTTTCTCGGCTGCTCGCACCACCGCCACCGAGCCGCTGCCAAAAATTTTCGGGTACCGCTCCATCGCCTCGGCAAAGGTGAGACCGCGTGATGCGACCAGTCCGGCCATATCCCGCACCACCTGCGCGGCGTTCGGAGATGACATGTCATCCGCGGCGGCGTCGAGGGCCTCATGCAGGGGGATGCCGGCCTGGAGCAGCTCCGCGAGGTGCCGGTACAGCCACACCCGCTCGCTTTCTCCAAAACCCCGGTCGCGCGTGTCTTCCTGCACGGGGGCGACCTCCTGCGGCTTCAAACCCCTGTCCTGCAGCCGCCGGATCGCCTCCGGGAGGCTCGCCGCGGTGGTGGTATCGCTGATGACGGCACCGTCACGTTTTGCCGTGTAGCTGTACAGTCCCATTGGCCCGACCCTTTCCAAAAGCAGGTGTATTTCACGGGGCCGAAACATGCGCCCGGCACGTCTCTGTTTAGTATGTGTGTTTTTGCCGCCCGAATTTGTCTAATGAATGAGGAATTTTCTGCACAATCGAGAAATTGCACCTCAGTTCGCATGGCGGTACAATGGCAGCAGGATGAAATGACACGCCGGGAGATTATTTCGCATGGCAACAGCGCAACACATACAGGATGTGCAGATGACCGAGAGAATACGGAGATTCCGCGACCGGGCGCGAAACGGTGAATGGGGCGAGACCTTCGACCGCGGCGAGATCGTCACCGGGGTTTTCGAGGATACTCAGCGGCGCGGGCCGGTCACCATCGCCCGGGACCTCAAAACGCCGTCATTATCCCGAAAGATGCAGATCGCCCGGGCGCTGGCAGCGGTGTGTGAGCAGATGCCGCTGCAGATCCTGCCCGGTGAGCTGGTCATCGGCACCCGCACCGTCCGCGGCTATCCCGAACACGATGAAGCCATCGCCGCAGGCTCCGCAGAACCCGGCTACATGATCGCCGATTATCCCCGCGTGCTGAACGAGGGCCTGCAGGCCATCATCGCCGACGCACAGAGCCGCCTGGAGACGCTCGATGAAGCGGACCCACAGCAGATGAACCGGGTGGACACGCTGTGGTCGATGATCATCGCCTGCCGAGCCGTGATACACCTCGCTCAGCGCCACGCCGACCGGGCCGAAGAGCTTGCACAACAGCAGGATGACCCACAGACCGCCGCGGAGCTTGGTGAGCTCGCACGGATCTGCCGGAAGGTCCCCGCAGGCCCCGCCGAGACCTTCCACGAAGCCGTCCAGTCGCTGTGGATGACGCATCTGGGCATTTACCTGGAATGTGAGAATGTCGCCTTCTCCCTCGGCCGCATGGACCAGTACCTGTACCCCTTTTGTTGCCCATGCGACCCGGCATGCGCTGGCCCTTCCAGACCTTGGAGGTATGCGTCGTCCCACCGATCGAGCCAACGGCCCGGTGACGGTCCGTCTGCC
>JAWODS010000219.1:0-4619 GCA_046483205.1 Armatimonadota bacterium
CTTCGGCGTGTTCGGAGGAGCTGGCTTCACCTGCGACACACCGTCATGTTAAAAACAATTGCCGCGCCCGGCGCGTTTGAAGAATCGCCGGATTCAGAAGAGAGGAAGCATCATGTCATTACTCTGCATTGAGCTCTGTGCACTCATCGCCGCCGGTCTTTTCGTGCTCGCACTGTCCGCGTTTGAGGGCACTAAGGACCTCGGCGATGGATTCATGGATCACGGTATCGCCACGCCAATGAGCAAGGCACGCGGCATCGTCTCGGCCCATGACGGTGACGGCAATGATGTCGTGCTGGTGTGGCTGTTTGACAACCGGGGCGGCTACGGCATCCTTATGATCCACGCCGACACCGGAGCGTCACAGACCTTCACAGTCCCGTGGGATTTGCAGCGCGACAGTCCGTTTGCCTCACTGCTTTCGTCCGAAAACAAGTATTACGCTCATTTTGATTCGCATTTTTGTGAATTTGATCCGGAAAAGCCCGGCTTCACCTTCGTCACCGAAGCGCATTACCGCGGCGCGATGGGGATGACAGAAGGCGATGACGGCATCATTTACTCCGTAACGTATCCCGACAGCGGCGTGGCGCGGTATAATCCCAAAACCGGCGAGTTCCAGGACTTCGGCCCGGTGTGGGATGAAAACTGGAATCAGTACCAGCGGGCCGTGGCGACCGATGACACCGGGTGGCTTTATTTCGGAATCGGCAGCACCCGCTCGCAGATCATCGCCTTCAATCCCGAGACCGAAGAAACCATCCCGATGATCCCTGAAGACGAGCGGGAGCAGGGCACCGCCTACGTCTATCGCGACGAGGACGGAAAGGTGTACGGGGAGTTCATCACGGACAGTGGCGACTGGTGGGAGTTTTACGGGGGCGAAAAGACCCATATCGGCGAGATGGAGGAGCAGAATCCCAAAGAGATCATCACCTCCAGCCAGAATCTTTTTCATCGCCGGCTTCCCAGCGGCAGACAGGTGCAGACGTGTGATTTGATCGAAAAGAGCCTCGTTGTCGAAGACCCCGAGACCGGTGAGACCCACGAGGTGTCTTTCGAGTACGAGACGGAGGGCTGCCACATCATGGGCCTGCAGACCTGCCCTGATGGCACGATCTCTGGTGGCACGGCCTTCCCGATGCGGCATTTCGTCTATGATCCGGCTGCCGACGCATGGACCAACCGCGACGCCTACAACCAGTTCAACACCGTCACCGCCCGGGGGGACATGTTCTTCATCGGCGGATACGGTCACGGTGTGCTGATGGAGTGGAATCCGTTCGCACAGTGGGTACAGACCGAAGAGGGCAATGATGGCAGCAACCCCAGGATTCTCACCATCTGTCACCCCACCATCAATCGCCCGCACGCGCTGCTGGCGTACCCGGACGACAGGACTGTCATCATGGGTGGCACACCGGGCTACGGATACACCGGCGGCGGAATGTGCATCTGGGACCGGGAGACCGAGAGCCGCGTGCTGCTGGAGCACACTGACCTCATCGAGAATCACGCCCCCAAAAGCCTTCTGGCCCTGCCCGACGGAAAGCTCCTGGTCGGCAGCACCGTCCGGCCGGGGACCGGCGGGGAGCAGAAGGCCGACCTGGCGGAGATGTACATTCTCGACCTGCAGACTTACGAGATCACGTGGCGCCAGCCGCTGTTTGAGGGCGTGGAGAACTACAACGACCTGTGCCACGGCCCCGACGGTCTTGTTTATGGAATTGCCGAACGGGATACCTTTTATGTGTTCGACCCCAACAGCCGCAGAGTCATCCATCACAAAAATATCGGCCAGGATGATGCGCTCGGCGAAACCAACCTCCAGCAGGGATGCCGGATGTTTGTGAAAACGCCGGACGATGCTGTCTATCTGCTGCTGGTGAAGGGAATCGCCTGCATCAACCCGGATACGTTTGAGGTCTCAATGGTGGCAGAATCACCGGTGGATATCGGCCCCGGTGGGGATTATCTGAAGGGACGCATCTATTTCGGCAGCGGCTCACATGTGTATAGCTGGGCTGTGAGTGAAAGATAAAGAGGGTGTTCGCAAAACGCACATGCCAACAGAATCCCGGATACGCCGGATTGCAGCCGGGGTGCAGAATATTGAGGAGGAGTATTGATGAGTACTGAAATCCTGAAAATCGTCGGCGTTACAGCATTGTGTCTCCTGTTTTTGAGCAACTGCATGACGACCAGAGCTCAAACGGAAGACCTGGGAGACGGCTTTTCCGACCACGGTGTGGCCACTCCCATCAGCAACTCCCGGGGGCTGGTCTCCACGGTTGACGGTGAAGGCAATAACGTAGTGCTGGTATGGCTGATGGACCACCGGGGCTCATACGCCATCCTGATGATTGACGTGCAGACAGGCGAGACCCGGCAGTTTCCGACGCCCTGGGATATGACACACGACAGCCCCTTCGCGTCACTACTGTCATCAGACAATAAGTATTACACGCACTTCAACAACCACTTTTGCGAATTTGACCCCACAAAGCCCGGCTTCACCTTCTGGGAGAAGACAAAGCCGCGTGTGGCGATGGGGATGACCGAAAGTGACGACGGTCTCATCTACGCGGTCACCTACCCCAACAGCGGCGTGGTGCAGTACAATCCCGATACCGGTGAGATGACCGATTTCGGCTATGTGTATGACCAGAATTGGGCGATGTATCAGCGCGATGTCGCCTGTGACGACACCGGCTGGCTGTATTTCGGAGTGGGCAACACGAAAGCGCAGATCATTGCCTTCGACCCCACCACCGCAGAGGCCACGCCGATGTTTGATGATGATGCGCGCCCCAAAGGCCGCGGTGTGCTGTACCGCGACCAAGACGGAAAGGTGTATGGGAACCTGCAGGGTGGTGACTGGTACCAGTTTTATCAGGGACAAAAGACGCTCGTCGGCGAGGAGCTTGAGAAACGGGATCCAAAGCAGATCATCACCGGCCACCAGGGGCTGTTCTGGCGGAACTTCCCCGATGGCACCCGGCTGGCCAAATGCAGCCTGCTGGACCGCACACTCGTGACAGAGGCGCCGGAGACGGGCGAAAAACACGAGGTGGAGTTTGATTACGACAGCGAGGGCGCGCACCTGATGGGCGTCAATATCGCCCCGAACGACACTGTGTGCGGCGGCACCGCCTTCCCGATGCGCTTCTTCAGCTACAATCCCGAGAGCGATGAATGGACCAACCGCCCGGCCTTCGGGCAGTTCAACACCGTGGCCACCCGCGGCGATTACTGGTATGTCGGCGGCTACACCGGCGGCTGGCTGCTGGAATGGGATCCCGCGAAGGAATGGGTGAACACGGAGAAGGGCAACGATGAGTCCAATCCGCGGTTTCTCGCCCAGGCCAAGCCGATAATTAACCGTCCGCACGACCTGCTGCCCTATCCGGACGGCAAAACCGTGATCCTCGGTGGCACGCCCGGCTACGGCTATACAGGAGGCGGCCTGCTGCTGTGGGACTGCGAAACGGAAGAGGCGACAGTGCTGGAACATACCGATCTCGTTGAATGGCAGGCGCCCATGAGCCTGCTGGATCTGCCGGACGGGAAGGTGCTGGTCGGCATGACCGTCTCGCCCGGTACAGGTGGCGAGCGGAAAGCCGACGTCGCCGACATCCTCATCCTCGACCTGCACAGCACCGAGATACAATGGCGGGCGAAGCTGTTCGAGGACGCCAGCTCGTATTATGACCTGTGCCACGGCCCCGACGGGCTCGTCTATGGCCTCATCGGCACCACGACATTCTTCGTGTTGAATCCAGAGACGAAGGAGATCGTCCACACCAAGTCGCTGGAGGAAGACTACGGCCGCACCACCGGCCAGCAGGGGCCGCGAGTGTTCGTCACCGATGATGAGGGCACCGTGTACATGCTCTTCAGAAGCGGTATCGCCCGCGTCAATCCGGAAGACCATTCCATCGAATGGCTGGCCGATGCACCGATCACCATCGGCCCCGGCGGCGACTATCTGGACGGCAAAATATACTTTGGCAGCGGTTCGCACCTGTATAGCTGGGAAATCACTGATACCAATGAGACGAACTAACTCGAAGCGTCTCCTTTTCACAGCTCACGTGCTGCCTGACAGCGTGCTGACAACGCTACTTTGAGCGGAGGAATATATATGAAACGAATCTGGATGCCCATTGTTATTTTGCTTTTCGCGACCTGTATCTGTATGGCGCAGGAGGAAGCAATGCTGCTGCATAGCTGTGAAGATACCACCGATATCAGGGTTGAGGGGCCGGAGGAGACCACGAAGCTGCGAGTCAATGTGGAGGTCCCCAACATCTCCGAGGGTGAAGGGAGCCTGCACCTGTTCAGCCGCTCGCCCGAAAACCCGGACGGCAACACCTACGCCAGCATGGTTATCCCCATCAGCCCGGTTGACCTGCGGGACAATGCGCTGGTTTTCGACGCCTGGACATCCAGCCCGGAGACAACGGGGGCGCTGTACGTCCGGGGCATCGACCCCAACGGCGGCTGGGCGGCGAGTTGGAATAGCTGGAAGAATCCGCTCAGCAGGGAGAAGACCACCTTTGTTCTTATCCCCGAGCGCGACAGCAAGCTGCAGTGGGATGAAAAATATGTCGCCTCCG
>JAWODS010000222.1:0-3959 GCA_046483205.1 Armatimonadota bacterium
GTCGTATTTGACTTCCTTCACTTCCTGTTTTATAACATCTGAGTTCTTATTTTTTGGAAACAGATATGTCACGTCGTCCAAAAACGCAAAAAGACCTGCACAGAAAATGGTCAATCCTCTCAGTCGCATCGCCTGCACTCCTTTTGCAATAACAATGTTTTTTTTCATTCCTTTACCATTTCTCGTATCTACACAGCCAATCCTTCATTGATGCTGTTCTTTTTTGTTGCAATCCCCAGGCAAAGACGCCGCATCACTTTACCACCCTTATGCCGCGTTCATCCGCCGTCTCGATCAGCATCAACACATAAGTACCACTTCCAAATTCTCAAATCCGCCAGGCGGTACAGCAAGTCTGTGACACGAAAAAGTTGCGACTTTCTGCGGATTTCTCTGTCCAAGCAACAAATGACCATTCCCGCAGCCGTGTTGCATTTGCGGTCGAAGGCAGATAAAATGTGGGCGTAGCCCGGGTTCGGGACTGAGGGGCATCCGGGCAAAATGCATGTCGATGGGAAAACGCTATTCCCACTGCGGCAATGGCATGAACCAACAATTCCTATGGGAGGGAAACATCGCAATGAGAAAGCTCGCAATACCACTGGTCGTACTTTCGCTGCTCACACTGGCCGCCATGGCCTGTGCGCAGGACAACTGGACCGACGATCTGGCCATCAACGGCTACTTCCAGGCCCGCTACGAAGGTGATGATGCTACGGAGGACGAGTTCAAGATTCGGCGCATGTTCACGAACCTGATCGCCGATCTGAGCGACGACGCGAACGCTGTCCTGACGTTTGCCTACTTCGACAACTACAAACCGGGCTTCGAAGACGATATTATTATCTACAACATGTTCGTTGACTACCAGATCAACGACGTGTGGTCTGCCCGCTTCGGCCTGGTGCCGACGACCTTCGGCTACGAAGCCTGGCAGAGCTCACAGAGCCGCATCGCACTTGAGCGGGCCCGCATTCTGCAGGGCGATCCGGGCGCAGGTAGCTGTGGCTTTTATTTCGGCGGCGCCTCCGATCGGGGTCTGTTGCTCAAACGAGCCGGGGAAAACGGCGCGCCCGACCTTTACTTCAGCGTTGCCAACGGCCAGTTCCGCCGGTCTGACGCCAATAGCGCCAAGAACATCGGGATCGACGCCAAATGGCAGCGCGACTGGGGACAGTTCGGTGTAAGCTGGCTCGACGGCACCTACACTGACGCCGCCGGACTGGAAACCGACCGCGACGCCATGGGCGCCTATGCCCTGTTCGATTCCGGCGCGTTCAACTTCCAGGCCGAGTACGCTGACGGTGAGCTTCGTGGCGCCGACCGCGACGGCTGGTATCTCCAGGTCTCCAAGCCAATGGCAGACAAGCCCTGGATGCCGTACGTCAAGTACGAAGAGTACAACGCCGACACCAACGCAGGATGCATCGCCGACTGGTCCGCTCTTCGCGGTGGCGTCGTCTGGGATCTCGATGAAGCCAATCAGCTGACCGTCGAAATCTACGACACCGACGATGATCACAACGATGTTGAAGTCGGGGGCTTCGGCGTATCCTGGCAGGCCAGCTACTAAGGTCTGTCTTCGTATTGCGACACTTTCAGGGGCCGGCATCGAGCCGGCCCTTTTTTTATGCCTGCATAGATACGCGGACACCGGTTCGCTCAGTGAGCAGCAGCCCACACACCACACTCACTCCTGCGCTGAGATCCAGTCGGACATCTGCCCGGGTTCATAGCCGAGGTCAATGCCCGCCTGCTGGTAGAAATGGGGCAGGCCGTAAAACGTGCGAGCTGCGTCGGGAAGCGGGTCATTCGATCGTTCTTTCCAAAAGCGCTCTGCCGCAGCCAGAGCCTGCCGATGTGCGGTGCCGAGCTGCAATCTGCGCCCCCGGGCCATCTGTAAAGCATCCCTGTCAGGTGCGGAGGGCGGCGGACAGAAAGTATGTGGGGCCGGATACTGTTCGAAAAGCTGCGCCCCGTCGTCCGGCACCTGCCCTGACCGCTGCAAAACCGCAAAGACCGCCCGGGTTTTCAGGTAAGAATCAGTCAGCATGGTGTTGAATGCCTCACGGATTTGTTCGGCGCTTGATCCCAGCATCTCATTCCATCGCTGCACCTCAGCCGCATCATCATTCAGCGCAAAGAGCCTCCAGTCGCCCAGTCCGGCCATGGTGTAGGTTTCATGGTGCGCCTGGATGACCCCGGCGTCCTCAACCCACAGGGGCTCGACGCGGTGTATCGGCCTGCCGCGCAGTGTTTCCGGAAGCCGGATGGTGACTGTGGGTTCGCGTCCCAGATTCACCTGCGCCTGGTCGCACCGATGGACGCGTCGCAGGATGATGAGAGCTTCCGATCCGGTGTCAAACACGGTCGCTGCGCCCTGCCCCTCGACCTCCAGGTGCTGCCGCCTGCCGGTCAGCAGGATCTTCGCAAAGGGTGCAAGCTGATGGTGCAAAATCTTCAACTGCATCGCTCGTCCCACGCCACCTGCATCGGCCTCAAGCGTCGCGTGGGTGAAATAGAGCAGGCCGTCTGCGCCTCCCGCAAGCGCATGAAGCACCAGAAGGCCCTGCTGGGAGGGGGTGGGGAGCCAGCGCTCTCCGACGCTGAGTCCCAGCCGCTTCCACATATTCTGCTGCATGTGCGCCTGCACCCACTGCAGGTGCGGGAGGCCGGGGAATTTCTCCGCCGCGTGGTCGCCCAGGCGCTGGAGATCAATCAGCCCACCCTCCATTGACGAATGCGTTTGAAAGTCCTCCCCCCGCTGGAGTGTGTAAACGTAGGTGGTCGGGAAATCGAAGGCGTCTGTCCATTGTGTCCAGTTGTCGTCAGCGAAATTCTGGGGCCGCCGCAGGTCCAGGAGCGTCATCGTCACCAGCCCGCGGCTGTCGTAATGGCGGATGATTTCATGGGTTCGCAGCATCATATCGCGGTGTCTGGAGTGCGTATCATCACCGGTGAGCCAGGCGATAAATGCCGGATGCTGTGCTGCGGGGGAGAATTTCGCGATCCATTCCGCCCGCCACGGACGCCCGGGATGATGGGTGCCTCGCCCGCCCTGAAGATACAGCAGGCAGACGATGCCCTGGTCGTGGGCCGCGTCGAGGGCCGCCAGCAGTCGCTCCAGTGGCTCACTCTCGTGCAGATACAGCACGGCTGCGTTCATTCCCAGGTCAGCAAAGTGGCGCATATCGCTGTCAAAATCCGCATCTTCGGTCACCCGGTAGGCGCCCGCCGCGAAAAGGAGCCTGTATTCTCCACCGACCCGGACGCCGTGCTCATCAAATGACACGTCGGGCGCATCCGGCCATGACTGCTCAATTTCGGGTGCCTTCGGCCACGACCATTCCGCCGACAGCAGCGCCGCGACTGCCCCGGCGATCTCTTCGGTTGATGGGGAGTATTTTTCCGGCCAGCCGGCCGCCGTATTCTGCCTGCCGGTGGTCATTGTGTCACCGACACCATCAAAAAGCCAGTACCACAGCGCCAATCCCGTTCCCTCGTCGGGCAGCCAGCCGCACAGGACTTTGCCCCCGCAATACGCGAACGTTTTGACATCCTCGAGGAGGCGGTCACTGTCCTGCCATTCGGGAAGGATGAGCACTTCGGCATCGTCAGCGTTCGGCACGCGGGGTGAGACAGCAACATCCTTACACACGGATCCGGCGGCCTCAGCCAGCATCTCCTGCCGCTGCATTGCTTCCGGTGTACCCGGCGTCAGGATGGTAACACGTGCGGCGGTGGTCTTCACCTGTGCCGCCTGCAGGGAAAGAGTGTCGAAGCTGGCGGGAGCGCCGTTGCGGTAATTGAGGCAGAAAAACCGCACCTGCTTTATCGTCCGGCCTTCCTCGGCAATGTACCGCCCGGAGAGCTGCTGCCAGTCCTCGGAACCTCTGCTGAGTTTTGCCGAGGGAGGCACAAACCACACTATCTCGTCATTATCAAGCACAATCCCCAGG
>JAWODS010000008.1:0-2642 GCA_046483205.1 Armatimonadota bacterium
CCGAAGTTTTCCGACCCCGAAAGCCGCGTGCATGACGACGAGGAATACTTCGAGGGCATGACCCTGCAGGAGCACCTCGAATACTGCAACGTGGATGTGCCCGCGCACTGCTTCAAAGAAAATATCGCGGTGCCCTGGCTTGCTGAAAAACTCGGCGTCAACACCGGTGGCTAACGGCTCATCCGTACAAAGTGGTTTGGCTAAGAAGACAGCAAAAGAATGGGAGCCTGAGACGTGAGTGAAGCATCACCTGAGGATACACGCTACGATACCCTGAAAGAAATCGTCCGCAGCCGGCTTGAAGGATGGCCGCCACGGCGTGAGGGCTATCACTGGGCCGGATACACGTATGATCACACCATCCGGGTGACGAATCTTGCCACCGCCATGGGGCGGACGGCGGGTGCCGATGAGCGAGTCAGCCGCTACGCCGCGCTTTTGCACGATATCGCCAAGCCGGTCGGTGACGACCACGCACGCGTCGGCGCCGAACAGGCCCGCGACCTGATGCAGGAGCTCGACTTCGATCCCGAATTCACCGACCGCGTCACCTCCGCCATCGCCACCCACGCCGGCGGCACCAGCCCGGGTGACCCGCTGGAGAACTTCCTTCTGGGTGACGCGGATTTCATCGACGCCAACTTCGGGCTGGTGGGCACCTGGCGGTTCATCACCATCCGCGGAGGACGCGGAGATGACCTCACAGACATCGTCGCAGGCATGGCTGAATGGCTGCAAAAGAAGGACGAGCTGGCCATGCGGCTGAAGACAGACCTGGGAAGCGCCATCGCTCATGAACGCCTGGAGCGTATGATGAGGTTTTGCGGCGTCCTGGATGATTCATTTTTGAGGGAGGGCGATATGGACAAGCCGCAGGTCTGGCTGGCGCGCTATATCCACGCCCACTCCGACACCGGGCGCCTCATGCAGCAGGTGCAGACCCTGACCAACGGCACGTCACACGAAGCCCCCACGGAGGTCACGCCCCTGCTGGAGCGGCTCGAAGCGGAAATAGATGGTGCGAAATAGTCGAGGGGAATACATCCCGTCGATGCCGCAGATTCGATTGACATCATACTCCGGGAGAATCCGAAATGCGAACAGAGGACACTGCACCGGCGACCAACGCCGCAGAGGTGGGAGATTTACAGGAAGCATTGAACTCACCCCGGCCGGGCGGCTCAGTGTATCTCCCCGCCGGGCGGTATCAGGTTGACGAAACCATCCGCGTGAATCTCGAGGATACACAGCATCTGTATCTGTACGGCGACGGCCGCGCCTCGGTCATCGAGTTCACCGCCACCGACGGCAGCCCGCTTCTGGAGCTGACGGGGGTGGAGGATAGTTGGTGGCCGGATCTGAAGATCACCATCCGCGACCTGACACTGGTGGGCAATTACGAGGCCGGAGACGCCTTCTACCTCCGCTGGCCCAATGACACCATGATCGACGGCTGCTTTTTTCAGGGCTTCGGCGGCTGTGCGGTCGTCGTCACACCCAACGCCACCAATGTCACAGTACGCGACTGCTGGATGCGTGACTGCAGGCGGATGCTGCACGCCGATAACCTCCACCACCTCACCTTTCACGGCAACCAGACCCGTAGCTCACAGGACGGCCAGCGGCAGGATGAGCATATCTACATTGGCAAATACTGCCGCGAAATCCGCATCGTCAACAACCACATCGCCTACGGGCACAACGAGGCGATCATCCTCGACGGCACCGCCCAGCACGTCATCGCCAACAACACCATCGAGGGCTTCCGGGAGGGCATCGTCGCCACCGACAGCCGCGACCTCATCATCGACAGCAATTACATGCACTGCCCGACGGGTGTCCTGCTGCGCGAGGACTGCCGGGGCTTCACGGTGTCGGGGAACATGATGACCGACAACTATGACGGCGCGGTGCGGATCGCCGATGCAGGCGGCTCCGGCGGCCACGTCATCTCCGGCAATATCATCCGCCAGAGCGTCTATGCCGACGGGCAGAAGGGCATTGATCTGGGCGATTCGACCGGCTGCGTGGTGACAGATAACGTCATCGAGGATATATCCGACGGTCCGGCGATTGCCGCACAAAGTGATGCGAACCATACCATCGCCAACAACCAGATCCAGCAGACCGCCGACGCCGTGTTGAACACCGACACTCCCGATGAGCCGGTCCAGCCGGATCCCGAAAGCCCATTCCACCCGCTGTATGAGCACCTCCGCGAGGTCGAAGCATCTCGCCTGCCGATGCGCTTTGCAGCCATCGAGCGGATTATCGGCGAAACGCTCCCCGACGAGGCCCGTGAAAGCCGACAGTGGTGGCGCAATGACCCCGATACCCCACAGGCCCGCGCGTGGATGGCGGCAGGCTGGCTGGTCGTCTATGTCAAACGTATCGAGGGCTGGACAATATTCGCACGCTATTGAGGGATGAATATGTCACGAGCGCCTTTTGTCACAATCATCTGTTTCATTACTCTGATTGCATCCGGGGCATGCGCACCGGCGGGTGAGCACCTGGTGAGTGAGGCCGCCGAGCTCACCGCCGCAATCGAGGCCGCCGCTCCCGGTGACGATATCGTCATGGCCGACGGCACCTGGACGGATACGGTGGTGACCTTCGAGACCGACGGAACCTCCGACGCG
>JAWODS010000033.1:0-8109 GCA_046483205.1 Armatimonadota bacterium
TAGTGCTTTTGTGTATTGTGTTTGTAGTTGTGGCTCTTGCGGTTCCTGCCGTCGCGCAATACCACAATAAGGTCCGCAGTCACACCACCATCGGCGTCACGCCGCGAGCTCTTGGCATGGGTGATGCCTTTGTCGCAGTCGCAGATGATGAGCAGGCCCTCTACTGGAACCCCGCGGGGCTCAGCAGGCACCGTGGCGTCCGCTGGTCAATTCTGGGTGGCGCAGGACGGGTAGAGAACGTTGACGTTATCGACGATCTTGCCAGTGCCGGCGACATCATCGGCGACGATCCGGGTGATTTCCTGAGCGCGGATGATTTCGACTTCCTCCGCCGCGTTGCCGAGGACAGCGAGGGAATGCCCCTGGAGCTGCAGCTCGGCTTTCTGTCGGCGTTTTCCTGGGACAATATCGCCCTCGGTGTATATGGCCAGGCGGCCGCCGATATCGAATTTCCGCAGGTCAACACCAACCGCGTGGATGTTGATGCACAGATCGCGGGCCAGGGCAGCGGAGCTGTCGCCGGCGGCTGGGACCTCAACGATGAACTGGCTGTCGGGGTCAGTCTGAAGAGTATGACCTATGCTGAGGACCTCGTGGACAAGACCTTCCGCCCCGATGCGCCGATTACGGCCCGGGTTGACGAATCTGATGATGACACCGCCACAAGCGCCGATGTCGGTATCCGGCTGACGCCGGAGGAGCGCGTCGCCTTCGGTGCGGTTGTGCGGAATGTCAACTCGCCTGAATTCGACCTCGACCTCAAAGGGGATATTGGGAAGGTCACCCGAAAAGTGGACCCCTCGGTTCACTTCGGCCTGGCCGTTGTGAATGAGGCACGCAACACCACCATCGCCGCCGATATCCACAACGTCTTTGATGCCAATGATACCGGTGCAACGGTACACATGGGCGTGGAGCGCGAGCTTGGCAGTCATCTTACGGCCCGCGCCGGCTACGGTGACAGGCAATTCACATGGGGTCTCACCGCCGAGCTGGGCCCTCTTGTCCTCGAAATGGCCTCGGCCAGCGACTGGAACGACATGTTCGGTGCGAGCGCGACACTCGATTTCTAGACGCTCGGTTTGAACGCGGTTTGAGCCCCGGCTTCTCATGACTGCCGGGGCTTTTCTTTTGCCCGCTGAAAAGGGTAGAGGGGCAAAAGTGCCGAAGGGATAGCTGTCGTGATACCTCCATTCGGGTGGGAAAGCATGCGACGATTATACTGTCTGTGTTTATTGGCCACGGTTTGCTCCACCATTGTATGGGCGGGAAGTGACATTGACACACTCCAGTCGCAGGTGGACGATCTTGCAGAGCGTCACAGCGATGACGTATCCGACACCTGGCGCACAAACTACCCCTACGCGCGCCTGCAAATCAGAAAGGCCCTCACCGCTCGTTCATCGGACGGAGGGAGCTGGACGGACAGCCGTATCCAGCCGTTTCTGGATCGGGCGCAGCAGGCGATAGAGCACATTCATTCAGACCGTCCGCGCAAAGCCGTGCCCGGAACTCTCACCGAGCTCGCCTACATCACCTGCAACGACAACACCGCCCAGCCGTATCACCTGTACCTCCCACCCGATTACACACCCGACACCCCGACACCGTTGATCGTCTTTCTGCACGGGTGGGTGCCCACGACCAGCATCCTGGATCCGTGGCTGCTGCCGCAGGATGTCCTCGACATTGCCGGCAGGCATGGCTGCATGCTTCTGATCCCCTACGGGCGGCGCAACACGGACTTCCAGGGCGTCGGCGAGATGGATGTGCTCCGAACCATGGAAGAGGTGCAGTCTCTGTATCCCGTGGACGGCGACCGCATATATCTCAACGGCGTCTCCATGGGCGGCATGGGGGCATGGACGATCGCCCTGCGGCATCCCGGTCTTTTCACCGCGGTTACCCCGGTCGCCGGACAGACCGAGATGTACCGGTGGTGGGGATGGGACAAATCGAAGATGGCGCCCTTTAAGCGGTGGCTGGTGGAGTGGGACAACCCGTACCACCTCGCACCGGCGATGCGCAACCAGCGGTTCTTCGTGCAGCATGGAGAAAACGACAGTCTCATACCGGCAGAGCAATCCCGGCTGATGGTCCAGAAAGCCCGAGAGCTCGACGGTGCATCGGTGGAGTATGACGAATACGCCGACACCGGTCACTATATATATTTTGACACAGAGCCGTTCAAACGCGCTTTTGCCTGGCAGGTGCAGTTTGCAGGACGCCCGACCCGCCGGGAGGTCTCACATAAGACCTACAGCCTGGAATACAACCGGGCGTTCTGGGCGACCATCGAGCAGTTCAAACGCTGGGGGGACCCGGCGCAGTTCACGTGCCGTCTCACCCCCGACCCGGATGAATCCTCGGGCCCACAGATCGAGCTGGATTGCAGCAACGTGGCGCGGCTGAGCATTGATCTACAGGCTGCACCGCTGAAACCCCGCGACAGCTACCTCGTCCGGACGCCCGAGGGTGAGCGCAACATCCAGCCTGATGGAGACCGGCTGGTAATTTCACTCGAAGAAGCCCCATCGCGTGCGGAAAGCTTTCCGCCGTCGAAGCGCAGGGGACTGTGTGGTCCGTGTGAGGAGGTTTTTGATGACAGCTTTCTGGTCGTACAGGGTACCGGTGGAGACAACGAGGATGACCGGGTACTCGCCCGAAAGGTGCGACGATTCAGCCGCGAATGGGATGCTTTTGCTGACGGCTTCCCCCGGGTAAAGCTGGACAGGCAGGTCACCGGCGAAGACATCGCACAATCCAACCTCGTGCTTTTCGGCAGACCCCAGACCAACCTGCTGCTCGCGCGCATCTACTTCCGGCTGCCGGTCCGCATCGGCGACCACCGCTACCAGGTGGGCGAGCGCGAATATGCGGGAGACGATCTCGGGCTGGTGATGTGTTACCCCAATCCGCTCAACCCCGACCGCTATGTCCTCATCTTTAGTGGGGAGTTCTGGGGCGAAAAGCTGGATGTGAACCACAAGTTCGATATGCTGCCGGATTTCATCATCTTCACCACAAAACGACTCAGCCCCGAAGGCAGGACAAACGAGCATCTGTGCGCCGGGTTTTTTGACATTCATTGGAAATTATCGGAAGATACCACCTGGTCGCACAAATAGTTAAAACGCTGCTGCGGCCCCCTCAGAGACCTCTACGCGGGAAATGGAGCATTTGTTGTCTCCGTTTGGCAGGCGGAAGCCGGTTGCCTACTGCCGAAAGTTTGCACCCATTCTTCCGATATGTTAGCATAGCCTCAATCCCGCTGGGCCCCGGGCCCATGAAGACATGACAGTCCCGGGAAGTAGTCGCTTTTGGCCCGGCCGCACAGCTCACAAAGCCTGTGCATCTGAGGTGACGGAAGATGCCCAACACGATTGTTGCCAAAGAAGAGATCGCCCCCGGAACACACCGCGTCCGTGTCCGGGCGCCTTTGATAGCGAAAAAGCGCAAAGCGGGGCAGTTTGTCATCGTGGTGGCCTGTGAAAACCACTGCGAGCGCATCCCCCTCACCATTGTTGATTCCGACCCCGGCGAAGGTACAATCACCCTCGTGTTTCAGGCCGTCGGCGCCTCCACCATGAAGCTGGCAAACCTCGATGTGGGTGACACGATCAGCGATGTGGCCGGCCCACTGGGAAACCCCACGCACATCGAACATTACGGCACCTGTGTCGTTCTCGGTGGAGGATACGGCATCGCTCCCGTTATCCCCATCGCCCGGGCGCTGCGTGAGGCCGGCAATGAGATTATCGCCATCAACGGGGCCCGCACCAAAGATGCCGTCATCCTGCTCGATGATCTTCGCGAGTTTTGCTCCCGGGTCGAAGTCTGCACCGATGATGGAACAATGGGGCATCAGGGATTCGTCACCGATGTTCTTCAGGAGTTCATCCAATCAGGTCTGGATGTAGATTTCGTACTGGCAGTAGGCCCCACGCCGATGATGCGGGCTGTTGCGGAGATGACGCGCCCCCATGAGATCCCCACGATGGTGAGTCTCAACCCCATCATGATTGACGGAACCGGCATGTGCGGGGGCTGCCGGGTCGAAGTTGACGGCGAGACGAAATTCGGGTGTGTTGATGGGCCGGAGTTTGATGCCCATAAAGTTAACTTCGAGCTGCTGATGGCTCGCCAGAGGCTGTTCGAGGAGTACGAGAGCGAAGCCCGCGCCCAGTACCAACACGAATGCCAGATGGAGAAGCAGATGCAGTCATGACTGATACCGCTGGAGACGGGCGACCACCCCGGCAGCAGATGCCGGAACAGGCTCCACAGGCACGTAATAATAACTTCGACGAGGTTGCACTCGGCTACACCGAAGAGCAGGCCCGGGCCGAAGCCTCGCGGTGTCTGCAGTGCAAGAATCCTCTCTGTATCACTGGCTGTCCCGTCAGTATCGACATTCCCGCTTTCATAAGGCTGGTGCAGGACGGCGATTACGTGGCCGCGGCCCGGAAAATCAAGGAGACCAACTCGCTTCCGGCCATCTGCGGTCGGGTGTGTCCGCAGGAGACACAGTGCGAGGCGGCGTGTGTGCTGGGGCGTGGGAAGGATGATCCGGTGGCCATTGGCCGCCTGGAGCGGTTTGTCGCCGACTGGGAGCGCGAACACGGTGACGTGGCACCACCGGAGATTGATGAGAAAACGGGGAAAAAGGTGGCTGTTGTGGGCTCGGGTCCGGCCGGCCTGACCGCCGCGGCGGAACTGGCCAGAATGGGGCATGACGTCGTCGTACTGGAGGCGCTCCACAGGGTCGGAGGCGTCCTCACATACGGCATTCCCGAATTCCGTCTCCCCAGGGCGATTGTGCGTGATGAGGTGGCGTACCTGGAATCGATGGGCGTTAAATTCCTGACCAGCCACGTTGTCGGCAAGGTCGAGATGATCGATGAGCTTATTGAACGGTACGACGCGGTCTTTCTCGCCACCGGCGCCGGGCTGCCCCGTTTTTTGGGGATCCCGGGCGAAAATCTCCTCGGCGTTTTTTCGGCAAACGAATATCTCACCCGTGTAAACCTGATGCGCGCCCACGCCTTCCCGAAATCTGATACGCCGATGGTCACCGGACGCCACGTCGTCACCATCGGTGGCGGGAACGTGGCCATGGACTCGGCGCGAACCGCCCGGCGCCTGGGAGCCAGCCGATCGATCATCGCATACCGCCGCACCTTCGAACAGATGCCCGCCCGGGCTGAAGAAGTTCATCATGCCCGCGAAGAAGGCATCGAGTTCATGCTGCTGTGTTCTCCCCTCCGGTTCATCGGAGACGAAGAGCACCGGCTGCAGAAGGTCGAGCTGCAGAAAATGGAGCTCGGTGAGCAGGACGCCAGCGGGCGCCCCAGACCGGTGCCCATCGAAGAATCGGAGTTCACGGTCCCGGTTGATGTAGCGATTGTCGCCATCGGCACCACCATCAATCCCCTCATTCCAAAATCGACGCCGCAGTTGGAGCTCAACGACAGGGGACAGATCGCGGTCGATGAGGAGACCGGTGAGACGAGCATACCCGGTGTTTTCGCCGGCGGCGATGTGGTGACAGGGGCGGCCACGGTTATCGGTGCCATGGGCGCCAGCCGCACGGCCGCCAGGGCAATCGACGAATATCTCAGCGGCAAATCGTCCGACTCCTCCGCCCAATAAAACGGGGACGGCCTTCACCCCGGCCATCCCCGACTGACCTTCTTTTTACAAACACCGTTGACACAAAGTCTGTCCGGCTGACGCTACGGCCTCGTCACCGTGAGGATCATGGTGGGATGGCGCGAGAGCTGATCGGAGATGTACAGCGGGCGTTCCGGCCCCTGGACCGCAGCCCTCACCGGCAGGTCCTCTCGCCGCAGGCCGTCTATGACCAGCGCGCTACCCTGTTCGACAGTCACCTCAAACGCCTGGGCCTGGTGCTTGACGACCGTCTCCATCGCACACCGCTCCCTGCGCAGCCCCTGCCTGATCGCCCGGAGGTGTCCGATCGCCTCACCTGTTCGCGGCCGGAGTCTCAGCAGGATTCGCCCGTCTTCGGCCACCACAGGGCGCACCCACATCTCCACTCCAAAAAACAGGCAGCTCGGGTCGCGGTACTGAATCGGGATGCGCGCCCATGAATCGTAACGCAGAAGGGGGCAGCAGAAGCGCACGATTTCTCCCATGGCCAATACAGACTGTACGTCGTTTTTCAGGGAAAACTTTGCGCACTTGTTAAACCATTTGTTCGGTGAGCGATCCATCTTTCCGACCGACGCCCCCAGCGGGTCAATAGCAAAACGTAGGGGGGGCGCAGGGTCCCCTGTCACCTGTCCGGCACACGGCTCGACGTCGGTCCACTGCAGCTCAAGCTCCCGGAGATCCTCTTCCGACCAGTCCACCCAGCGGACCTCCAGCATCATCCCCGGTTGTGAGGAGTCAATCTCGCTCAGAAACCCCTCGACGACCTCAACCTGCTTTTCGGGCCCGCGGATTTTGGCGCGATTGCTGCAGCCCAAAACCAGCGGGCGAACCGTCACATCTTCCGGCACCTCATAGCTGCCCGGTTCCGGCGATTTGGGGTACATCGCGGCGCACGCACTCTCCCGCCGCATACCCTCCTCGTAACCGGTTCGTTCACACTGGTCTCGAAACATGTTCTCGGCAAAATACTGCAGAAACGCTTCCTTGCGGGGGACGACATCCGTGCGTCCCAGCAGGCTCTGAACGGCGTAGCAGGCATCCACGTTTTGCAGGCTGACCGTCTTTTCGGTGACATCCTCAGCGGCAAAGACTGTTGCGGGGATGAAAAGCCCGGCCAGCATAATAGGGATAAACAGTTGTCGGGTTCGCATGATGACCTCCGCGCCGGCAGCTCGTTATGGTGTCCGTGATACCTCTTCGACGGCGACCGCTTTACTCCTGTTTGAATATTTTACGCTTCCCCCAAAAACCGTGCGGGGGTTTGGGCTCAAAGCACTTTAGTGGTGGCGGTTGAGCCGCCGATGCGACGGGCAGTCTCAGACCTCAAGTGTGGCGACCTCGCGCCTGGTGACTGTCCTGACACCGCGGGCGAATGCGAGGACTTCCTCAGGGCTGATTGGTCCGAGGGCCTCAAAACGGCGGCTGATCTTCTCAACAATCTCCGGCTCCCGGATTCGGGAGTTCCATTCATCGTACTCCATGAGATGTTCTCCCTCGGTGCCACATTCTTCACACCGGTATCGAACATAAACAAAAATGGGCTCATCGTTTTCGACGATGAATCCGTGCGCGAGCAACTCCGTCAGACCAATTTTATGGCCACACTGGCATTCAACAACGGTTCCCATCTGCATATCCTGTTGTCTCCCCTGGCGGCAAATTTTACTGTGGTTGTATCGCCGGCGGCCTCGGACCTCCGGTCAATGACTATGTGTTGCGAAGTTGTGTGGACAACATCCAGTTCAGCACCCGGTCGCGCAGGTCGGCAGTGAGCGATTGCGTGTTATCCCTGCCCACCAGGTTGCAGCTCTCCTCCGGGTCGTTGTGCATGTCGTACAGGTTCAGTGGCTGGCCCTCGCTGCTGAGCACCATCTTATGCCTCTCGGTGCGTATCATCACGCGGTGATCAATTTCGCTGAACACCGCGTCGTTGTGCTGTGCCTGTGGATCGTCCACAAGCGGCAGCAGGGACCGGCCGAACTGCTGCGGCTGTTGCTCACACCCGGCCGTCTCCAGCATCGTGGGCACGCAGTCGATCTGGCTGACCAGGCGATCGCAGACACCCCCCGGATGCTCATATCCGGGGGGCCGGATGATCAGCGGCACATGAGCGGACTCCTCGTAAAACACCGACTTGCTTAACCGCCCGTGGTCGCCCAGCATCTCGCCGTGGTCCGACCAGAAAAGCAGCGTACTGTTGTCGAGCATCTGCCGGTCCTGCAGGGCGTCGAGGATTTCACCGATCCACGAATCTATATGGCTGATCTTGGCATAATACAATGCCCTGATTTTGCCGTTGTCCTCCTGGGTAATGCCGAGGCTGTCGTTCTCCATGAGACGCTGGTGCTCAGCGGCCGGCTGGGGCACCCACGTGTCCGGCTCGGCGGGCGGCCTGTTGGGCTCCATGTCAGCAGGATCATACATCTCCGCCCA
>JAWODS010000094.1:0-5731 GCA_046483205.1 Armatimonadota bacterium
TCGATCCACAGTACGAACGCTGTGGCGGGTACGGCTACTGCTGGCCCCGGGACGCATCAGAAGCCGCCGAGGCCATGGCCGAAGCCGGATATGAGGACGCGGAAGAGCAACTCGTGAAGTGGTACTGCAGGGCCCAGGAGCCGGATGGGCTGTGGGGCCAGAGACACTGGGCGGATGGCCCCATCGCCTCGTCGTGGTCGGTGCGCAAAGATTTCCGCCAGCTCGACCAGTCGGCCGCAGCCCTGCGCACCGTCTCTCAATGGGCACTGGCGCACAAAGATAATGCCGACATGTCCGAAATATATCCCGTCATCAGGCGTGCGGCCCAGCAGCTCAACGTGCTGGTTGATGAGCAGGGCTTTCATGGGCAGGCGTGCGACCTGTGGGAGACGTACTGCGGAGTTTTCGTCTATACGAACGCCGCCATCGCCGCAGCGCTGGAGGCGGCAGCACGGTGCGCGGAATCGTTCGACGATGAGTCGTCGGCCGGGCAGTGGGATAAAACCGCCCGGACCATGCGCGAGGCTATTGTTGATCTTTTCAACGGATCATACTTTCCACGCGGCAAGCAGCAAACCGGGCATCCTGATGACACCATCGATACGGCGACATTCGGCCTCGTCGAGCCGTTTCGCGCCCTGGATCTGTCAGACGACCGGCAGCGGGCGATGGCGTTGAAGAATCTGCAGACGGTCGAGAAAACCCTCACGCGGGACCTCAACGATGGCCGGGGGCTCCGCCGGTATGAGGGGGATGCGTATTTGGGCGGCTCGATCGGCTGTGTGAACACGCTGTGGGCCGCGCAGGTGCGGCTGACGCTGGCGCTTGAGCTGGTTGTTGAGGACGTCGAGCAGGCCCGCGAGCTGGCCGAGGGTGCCGCTGAGTACATGCAGACGGCGCTGAACCATGCCACACCGGCCGGCTGCCTCCCGGAGCTGATGGCGGCGCCCGATGTCCCATACTGGGCCGCCCCTCACGCCTGGGCCTCCGCGCTGATGGTAAGGTGTGTATTGTTGTATCATGAATACCTCGCTGCAGCAGGTGAACCACCCGGCGCGGCGAACTCGGATGCGTAAGCTTGACGAAATAGCAATGATCCCCTATCGGACTGGATTGTGATGAACATGCAGGGTTCTAATTGTCTCGGCAACTTCTCCCTGGTGCTCCACGGGCACATTCCCTACGTGCTCGGTCACGGCACCTGGCCACACGGCAGCCAGATGCTGTACGAAGCCGCCGCTGATACCTACCTGCCCCTGCTGAATGTGGTCGCGAAGCTTGCCAGCGAGGGGATCAGCGCCAATCTTACTATCGGGCTTACCCCTGTGGCGATGGAGCAGCTCGATGATGAAAGATTCAAAGACTGGTTCGTCGGTTACCTGAATGAGAAGGTCTGCATGGCCGAGCAGAACGCCGACCAGTTCCGGGACACGAATAACCTCCATCTCGCCTATCTCGCCGAGCGCTGGCAGCAGCATTACCGCAATCTGATCCATCAATTCTGCGTGGAATATAACCATGATATTCTCGGCGAATTCCGCCGTCAGCAGGATGCGGGTAATATCGAGGTGATCACCTCGGCCGCCACACACGGATACCTTCCACTGCTGCACGAGGACGCCAGCGTCCAGGCGCAGATACTGCAGGGAGTGAGCACCTACGAGAAATATATGGGCCGCCGGCCGCGCGGATGCTGGCTGCCGGAATGTGCCTATCGGCCCCGGGCTGACTGGGCTCCCCCTCCACATATCAGGGGCGAAGAAATCCCCTATCCCAGAAAAGGCATTGAGGAGTTCCTGTCGGAAAACGGCTTTGATTACTTCGTTGTCGATACCCACCTGCTGGGTGGTGGCGATCCCCTTCCTGTCAGAATCGAAGAAACCGACACTCTGGGGAAGCTGTGGGGACAGATCCGGCGGGTTGACGGCCCGAGTGGAGACTACAAGAGCCCCTACCGCCCGTATTTCGTCGGCAGCCAGTTCGAAGATCATCCTCCCGTCGTCGCACTCTTCAGGGACCCCGAGACCTCCATCAAGGTCTGGAGCGGCGAGTACGGCTACCCGGGTGATTTCGACTACCTGGATTTTCACAAAAAGCACATCCCCGGCGACCTGCGTTACTGGCGGGTGACCGATGAACGCAGCGATCTGGGAAGCAAAGATCACTGGTCGCCGGACAACGCGGGCGAGCGTGCCAAGGAGCATGCCGGCAACTTCCTGTGGACGGTCAAGGAGACGTTACGGGGGAACCAGATGCACGATGTGGAGCCCCTGGTGGTGTCACCGTTCGACGCCGAACTGTTCGGGCACTGGTGGTTTGAGGGCATCTGGTGGATCGAGCATGTCCTGAGATGGATGGCGGAGGATGAAGAGATCAACGTCACGACTCCAAGCCGCCACCTGGCGCACAATGATCCGCAGGAGGCAATCACGCTGCCGGAGGGATCGTGGGGCGCAGGTGGAGGGCACTGGGTGTGGCTCAATGAAGACGTGGACTGGACCTGGGAGCGCATTTACGACGCCGAGCTTGATATGCAGGACCTGGTACGGCACCATGGCCGGGGTCACGACGAAACGATGCAGAAAATCATGAGGCAGGCCGCCCGCGAGCTTCTGCTGCTTCAGGCCTCAGACTGGCAGTTTCTCATCACAACGAAATCCGCGCCCGATTACGCCGCAACCCGCATTCAGAGTCATTATTCGGACTTCAAAAAATGTGCGGACCTGAGCCGCCGCTATGCACGAGGGGAATGGATAGAGCAGGAGGAGTGGGACGATTTCGGTGCCATGCACGACAGAGACAATATATTTGATACCATTGACCCGCTCTGGTTTGCTCAGGTGAGGCATCCAGCCGGGTAAAAACCGCAAAGAGGGCGCCCCGCCGGGGGACGCCCTCCTGATACATCAAAAGGCTTCAGTTATTCACTCCACGAGATGCACTCGACAGGGCAGGTATCAATCGCTTCCTGGATGGTGTCCTCGTCATCGCCGTGCGGATCGATGACTTCGGAGAATCCATCATCATTCATTGCAAACGTGTTCGGAGCGATGTCCGCGCAGAGTGTGCAGCCGGTGCAAATATCCTGGTCAACAACTGGTACGGCCATTAACGACACCTCCGTTGTACTAAAAATGGCCTTGCGCCATGTAATATTAGCCGCCCAAACGTTTGGAATATTAGCACAACTGGTCCCCAAAAGACAAGGGCGCACCGGGCGGTCGTGATTGGACGCCATACGATTGATCCGCAGGTCACGGGTATTATTGCAGGAATTTCTCAACGCCGCACGGAATAGTGTAGATGTGTGCCCTTTGAACCGGACGGTGCACCATCCTGGATGGAGGGTCTAAGAAATGTACAACCGCATATTGCTTACACTGGACACATCGGAACTTGCAGAGCAGGCTGTGCCGCATGCCGTGGCCCTGGCTCGGGCTTTCGACGCCGAGCTGTACGTGCTGAGCGTTGTCCCCGTATTGGAAACCGACTCCACCGCGACGGCTGATATGGACTGGGACAGCGAAATCGCCACTACCGAGGAGTATCTCGGCGGCATTGCAAACGCTCTGAGCTCCGAGGGTCTTACGTGTCACACAGAGCTGCGACGGGGGAATGTCGCCGAAGAGATCCTCCTTTTCAGTGAAAAATGTGAGGCCGACGTTATCGTGATGTCCACTCACGGGCGATCCGGACTCGGGCGCTGGGTCTATGGCAGTGTCACCGACCGGGTGCTTCGCTATGCCGACATACCCGTGTTTCTCGTCCGCGTGGATGAAGAAGAGGCGTAATGAGCACGACAGACACTCAGCTCAGCCAGGAAGAGATTGACGCCGTCATGCCCCACTGGGCAGTGGGGCATGTTCTTTTTACACGCCCCACAGGTGGTACAGCCAACGCCAGCGTTATCGTCGTCACCCGAAAGGGGCAATTCGTCCTCAAGCGGCGAAACCCCCGGTATTGCGGACCCGGCGAGCGTGAATACGATCACCACGTGATGCACAGGCTGTACCGGAGCGGCCTGCCCGTCCCGAAGGTCGTGCATACCCGCGAGGCCAGCCGCTGGGTGGAATACCGCGATAAAACCTACGAGCTGTTTGAGTTTATTGACGCCACCACCCACATCGCCCGCAATGATGCCCAGGTCGCTGAAGCCGGGGCGGTCCTGGTGCAATTTCATCAGGCCACGAAGGCTCTCGACCCACCCGGCCAAAAGCATTTCGGCCGCTTCTGGGACCCCGCAGATGCCCGCAACTTTCTGGAACGATTTATCCAGCAGGCCCACTCAGACGAAAAGAGTGCTTCTGACCCGCCTGACGCCGCAAAAGCCCTCGAAGAGCTTATCACCGTCTGTGAGGATGTGGCGAGGCACGTGCCTGACAGCACCTACAGCGACCTCCCCTCGCCCATCATTCACGGCGACTGGCACCCGTGGAACGTGTCCTGGAGCGATGACACGATCGCCGGGATCTTCGATTTTGACTGGGTGGACCGGCAGCCCAGGCTGGTGGATATCGCAGACGGACTTTTGTACTTTTGCCCCCTCCGGGAGGACCTGCCCGACAGCCCTGACATCTGGCAGCTTTCGGAGGCGATCGAGCCTGATGAGCACCGCCTCGGTGTTTTTCTTGCCGCATACGAAGAGCTCGCAAGCTTAACCGATCGAGAGCTGCAGCTTCTGCCACATTTCGCCCGCATCCGCTGGATTTACTCGCGCGTGGATGCCGCCGACCGCAAGGTTGCCTCTGAACAACAGCTTCATTTCATCCTTCGCGATGTCAAAGTCCCGCTGAAATGGCTCGATGCCCACACGGAGTTCTTTGCCGGGCGACAGTGGGCGTGAGGAAGCCGCGCAGGTGTTTGTGTAATGCCTGTCATAGCAGTCAGCAAAGAGGATGCTGCGGTGCCAAACAGTGAATGAGGGCTCGATGTCTCAGGTGAGCACGGCAACCGACCGTGATCCTGTATCGCAAGCGTGTATCAGGAGTGGCCATCATGACCCAGACGACGATTCGAACGTATCGCGAGGGTGATCTGCAGAGGCTTTGCGAGATCGCCGTTGAGGCGTGGCGAGAGTATTTCGAAATGCTGCAAAAGAGGATGGGAGCGGAGCTCTTTGAGGCGGCCGTCGGAGACTGGCAGGCCGAGAAAACGCGGCAGGTTCGGGAGTTTTGCCGCGATCACCCCGACTGGTGCCTGGTCACGCAGCAAAGCGGCTCCGTTGTCGGCTTTATTACCTACCGCCTCGATACTGCAAGCGGCATCGGAGTCATCGGCAACAACGCCGTGGCACCATCGTGTCAGGGCGAGGGTCTCGGGACTGAGCTGTACAGCAGGGTGCTGCAGATCTTCAGAGACGAGGGGCTTGCATTCGCGAAAGTCACCACCGGCATGGACCCGTTTCACGCCAGGGCCCGCCGCGCGTACGAGAAGGTCGGCTTCCGGGCGATGACACCGATGGTGGATTATTACCGGGAGCTGTGATCACCGCTTCGCGCGGATCACCAGCACCGTAGATTCGGCCTGTGTTCCGATGTGCTCCGCCCAGCTTCCCAGGATTGACTCCTTCAGCGACGGCCGCGGTTCGGCGCCCACGATGGTAAAGTCGTGACGGTTGGCCTCCTCGATCACCGCCTCCATCGGCTTCTCCGCCGGCATGACGGTCAGCTTTTCCGCAAAAGGCAGATCGTATTCCATCAGCATGTCGGTCAGCTCGCGGTGAAGGCTGTCC
>JAWODS010000124.1:0-3304 GCA_046483205.1 Armatimonadota bacterium
CTTCGGCGAGGACGTCCATGACGTCAGGTTGACCCTCCAACTGACAATTCCGGAGGCCGATTCAGAAGCCACACAGAAGTGATCGAGCGTGCGAGAGGTGGAGATTCACGAGGCATTTCAGGCCCGATTCCCTGTTTCAATAGTGGTGGTCATCAGCCGCGACGCCAACGGAACAGCCCCTCCACACGACACTGACGTCTCTCTCTATCCCCTCAACACAGCGGTCTCAGAATCTTAATCGCCCGCTTGATGTCCTCGATCTGCTTTGGGCCGGAGATTTCGCGCTCGATGGCCAAGACGCCCTCATAGCCGCACTCCTTCAGCTTCGGGACCAGCTCCGGGAAATTCACGCGGCCCTCGCCCATCGGCTTCTCGCTGCCGAGGTTCGTGCCATCGGTGGGATATTCCCCGTCCTTGGCGTGCACACCGCGGACGTGCTGGCCGAAGACATCGAGGGCATCAATGGGGTTGGCCTTGCCGTACATCAGCAGGTTCGCCGGGTCGAGGTTGATCCCGAGGTTGCCGGTGCCCACGTCTTCGATGGTTCGCAGCATCGTCACCGGCGTCTCCTGGCCGGTCTCAAACCAGAATTCGATCCCCTCATCCAGGCACACATTGGCGATGGAGCGGATGGCATGGACGGTCTCAAAATACGCGCGGTCGCCGGGATATTCCGGGATGAAGCCCAGATGCGTGGTGATTGAGGGCACCCCGATTTCTCCGGCGATGCGGGCGGCCTGCTGCAGCTCCAGTGTCCGGAAATGCCGCGTCGCCTCCGGGACCAGCCCGATGGTGGAAGGGCCCTCCACGAAGTTCCAGACCATCCGGCCCGAGGGCATGGCCCACAGGGTGACGATATTCACTCCGTGTTTATCCGCCGCGTCCCGCAGCTTTTTTGCATCCTCCATATCGTAGCGGCCACAGCCCCAGCTCACCTGGCAGTTTTGCAGGCCCAGGTCTTTGACTTTCTTCATCGCTTCATCGGCCGTCGGTTCCGGCCGCAGCATCACGCCGATTTGCAGTGTCGCCATAGTGCAGTTCATCCTCCAGTTGGTGGTCAATGTCAGCAGGATTTTCGCGGCCTGCCCGCACAACTCCTGCATTCGGTACAAAGCAGGGGCCCCGTTTCCTCGCCCGCAGGTATAAGGTATTCTCTCCGCGAAACAGATACCGTCGCAGACAGACGATTATGAAGACCGGAGGGAGCCGCATGTACACCGGGTCGTCGTTTGGAATGTCGCACGTGCCGTTTCTGGCCGATGCAAAGACGCGCTCCATCAGCGCAGAAAATCCTGAAGGCAAAAAGGGCGGCGGGGCACAGGCCGACCCGGACGCTCCGGATTCTGCACAGGGCGCGAAGATGCTCGGGAAGGGCTGGAAGGTCCGTCCCTGCATCACGCTCCCGGCCGAAGAGACCACCGAGATCGCCGACATCTCCGGCTCCGGCGTCATCTCACATATCTGGATCACCGTAAAGGAGCAGGCTTACCGCAACTGCATCCTCCGCATCTACTGGGACGGCGAGGACAGCCCCTCGGTAGAGGTGCCGCTGGGTGATTTCTTCTGCTGCGGGCACTCAAAACGCACCAAAGTCAACTCCATGCCCATCTGCGTGAACCCCTCGGGCGGCTTCAACTCATACTGGCCGATGCCCTTCCGTGACGGCGCCCGCATCACCGTGCAAAACCAATGGCACGAGGACATCAGCGGCTTTTTCTACCAGGTCACCTACCAGCAGATGGAGGTGCCCGATGACGCGGCGTATCTGCACGCACAGTGGCGCCGCTCCATGGGCAGCCGCCAGCAGCCCGAACATGTCATCCTCGACGGAATCGAGGGCCGCGGGCAATACGTCGGCACATATCTCGCCTGGACGCAGTTCTCCGACGGCTGGTGGGGTGAGGGTGAGGTGAAGTTCTACATAGACGGCGACAGCGAATACCCGACCATCTGCGGCACCGGAACCGAGGACTATTTCGGGGGCGCGTGGTGCTTCGGCGACACCTTTTCCACGCCGTTTTTGGGCTACCCGCTGTGGGAGCGGCAGGAGGAGACCGTCCCCAAGCACGGGCTGTACCGCTGGCACATCATGGACCCGATCCGCTTTGATGAGGACCTGCGGGTGACGGTCCAGGAGCTGGGCTGGTGGCCCAACCGCGCCTACGAGCCGCTGACGGATGACATCGCCTCGGTGGGCTACTGGTACCAGATGGAGCCCCACGCCGCCTTCCCGGACCTCCCACCCGTCCACCTCCGCTGGAGCCGGTAGAGACCCATGAAAGGAAAAGCAAGTAATGGAGTGGCTGACATCTCCGCTTGTGAAGCATTTCGACAGCTTGTTTGCGGAATGCGGCAATCGCTGTCTAATCTGCTCACCCTTCGTGAAACAGTGGGCAGTCGACCGGTTCCTCGACCGCCTTCCCAGCCCCAGGAATTTGCGATTGGAGGTACTAACAAATCTGTCGATAGATGCCCTCCTCTCGGGGGCTACGGAAGTCACAGCCGTTGCCAGTCTTGTGGATCGAGTCCGAGAAGGGACGGTAGTTCATCTCCCTGGTCTCCATGCCAAGGTATATGTCGCCGAGAGTCAGACCGCAATAATGGGCTCATGCAACTTCACTCACGGCGGACTGATCAGCAATTATGAGTGCGGTGTGCGGGTAGATGATAGACACAGCATTCTCAAGCTGCAGGATGATCTGGCTGCCTACGCGTCCTTGGGAGCATTACTCAGCATTAATGATTTACGGCAACTTGAGAGTGACATAGTCGACCTAAAAGCAACGATAGCCTCAGAAACAGAATCCGTACCCGATGAGGTAAAGCAGAGAAAGCAGAAGCTGCAGGATAAATTGGAAAGACGTTTCTTGCGGCTTCGCACGACCCATGAGACTGTACATGCGATTTTTGCTGATACAATACTATACGTCTTACGAGATGGACCGATGAAGACGACCGAGATGCATCAACATATAGCGAGTATCCACCCCGATTTGTGTGACGACACCATGGATCGAGTGATTGATGGACAGCATTTCGGAAAGCTGTGGAAGCATCAAGTACGAACTGCACAGCAACACCTGAAGAAAAAGGGGAAAATAGCATATGACAACACTGAGAAGAAATGGTATCTGACGGCCGATGAGACGGTGGGCTCGTAACCGGACGCGAAAGAAAGGATTGCCAAATGATTGACATTGTTTGTATGGGGGAGCTTTTGATTGACTTTACGAGCCGCGATGTCGGGGTGAAGCTCGAGCAGGCGTACACCTTCGACAAGCATCCCGGTGGTGCGCCGGCGAAT
>JAWODS010000412.1:0-15736 GCA_046483205.1 Armatimonadota bacterium
CAGATACGGGTGGTGAGACGCAGCATCACCGGGAGGTCGAATTCCTCTGACATTTCGTACGCAGCCGCCGTAAAAGCTCTCCCCTCGGCGCTGTCTGACGGTTCTATGACGGGGACACCGGCGGCGCGGCCATAGTGGCGGTTGTCCTGCTCGTTTTGTGAACTGTGCATATCGGGATCGTCGGCGGAAACCAGCACCAGCCCACCATTGACTCCCGTGTAGGCCATGGTGAACAGCGCATCGGCGGCCACGTTGACGCCCACGTGTTTCATTGTGACGAGGCAGCGCGCGCCGGCCATACTGGCACCTGCGGCGGCCTCCAGAGCACACTTCTCATTCACCGACCATTCAATATGCCTGATGCCCAGCTCTGCAAGGGCCGGCAGAATTTCGGATGATGGAGTTCCGGGATATCCCGAGCCGAAATCAACTCCGGCCTCCCAGGCACCCCGTGCAACAGCTTCGTTCCCGGATAGCAACACTTTCTGTGCCATATCACGCCTACCTCTGTTCCCGGTTATCAATCACGCGGACAACTTTTCCTTCGGCCGGTGCAAGTGTGTTGGGCTGCAAAAGCTCCACCTGCGGGGTCAGCAGCAGCTCATCTCGCAGGGCGTGCACGAGCCGCTTCTCGATTCCCAGCAGATCACGCATGTTGTCGGACATCACGCCCTGGCTGAGCTCGACCCGCACGATCATCTCGTCGAGGTCCTCTGTGCTTTCCAGCACGATAACATAGTTGTTGCCGACTTCTTCGGTGCGCATCAGCACATGCTCAACCTGCTGCGGGTAGATGTTGACGCCCTTGACGATGAGCATATCGTCAGATCGCCCGAGGATGCGCTCTATACGGCTGTGCTTGCTGCCACACGGACAGTCTCCCGGTATTATGCGGGTGATGTCGCGCGTCCGATAGCGCAGCAGTGGCATGGCCTGCCGGCGCAGGGTCGTCAGCACCAGCTCTCCGCGCTCGCCGGGCTCCACCGGCTCCAGTGTCTGCGAATCCAGAATTTCAGCCAGATAGTGGTCCTCACGCAGGTGCAGCCCGTATTGCTCGGTGCATTCCATGGCCACGCCGGGGCCACACATCTCCGACAGGCCGTAGCAGTTATACACCTTACATCCCAGACCCTCTTCAATGCGCTTGCGGAGCATATCGGAATGAGGCTCGGCACCCACAAAGGCGTACTTAACACTCAGGTCGGTGGCGGGATCGATTCCGTGCTCCCGGCAGTGGCCGATGATTCGGAGCGCGTAGCTGGGAAGAACGTGTATCGCGGTGACACTAAAGCGCTGCAGTATCTCAACCTGCCGCTGGGTATTGCCCGCCCCGGCCGGGATGGTCATACACCCAACCAACTCTGCAGCGTAATGCAATCCGAGACCGCCCGTGAACAGGCCGTATCCCATCATGTTCTGGAAAACGTCTTTTTCCGATACGCCAACTGCCCGGAGGCCCCGGGCCGCACATTCCGCCCAGTAGCGCAGGTCGTCATCGGTGTGATACACAGATGTGGCCACGCCGGTTGTCCCGGATGAGTAATGCATTCGGACGACCCTTGACAGCGGCACGGCCAGAAATCCGAAGGGCATCCCCTCGCGCAGATCATCCTTTGTCGTCAGCGGTAGTTTACGGACATCATCGAGGGTTTCAATGCTGTCAGGGGTGATACCTGCCTGCTGCAGTCGTTGTTGGTACCATTCAGATGACGCGGCCCGGCCAACAGCCTCCTTCAATCGCTTCAGCTGCAGCTTTTCAATTGTCTGAGATGTCAGTGTTTCGTCGTTTGCATACTCTTTTGCCATTCTTATTCCCGTGGCGGGTGTCACCGTCCTGAAACATCGGTTAAAACGTGTTTATGCTCAAAATACGTCCGCCCGCCGCCAGATATCAACGGCGCGCGGACGGTTCGCTAGCCCGCCTATTATACATCATCTCATGATGCGGCACAGGGTGCCGTCGGCTTCGTCCATGAGGCTCCTGTGCAATCCAGCGTCCCGGTGCAACGTGATGCCCGACAACGGGCGCCGGCAGCTCTTCAACCACCTACTGCACTCTCACCACACACTCTCCCGAGGCACTGTTCAGCGTCTGATACGCCTCGATGAGATCCTCCCCAGGCTCCCTGCTCACAGCCGTCACCTCGGCGACATTCCCCGAGAAACTCAGCGTAGTGAACTCCCCCGTGGTGGTAAAATTCCACATCATGTTCGGAAGAAAATCGTCACTGACTTCTCCCTGATATTTCGCGACCGCTGTAAGCGTCGCACTTTCTCCGAACTTCAAAATGACTTCTGAAGGCTCAATAACGACCTTGTCAATGTTGTCATACACATGCACCGGCATTGGCGTCGTTACCGGAGGGGCGGCGTCCGGTCCTCCAAGAAGCGTCACGGTAATTGTCGCATCACCGTTTGCAACGCCCGTGAGAATGGCGTCAGCGTCTGCCCCTGCCTGCGGCGTCGTCGGGGCTCCGGTCATTTCTACCGCCTGCGAGACCTCGCACACACCGGGATCGCTTGATGAGAAGGTGTAGGAGAAATTTCCAAGCAGCGTGTTACTCTCCACGTCCCTCGGAGTGACGATTACCTGTGCAGTTGTGTCCACAAGAACCCAGTACGGGGTCTGCTCGAGATCCAGGCTGTAGGGCCAGCCATGCATGATGACGCTTTTATCTGTCGTGCCCCCGGTGGTTATGGTAACACTCTCTTCAGCCCTGCTCAGCGCCTGGCCCCCGGCATCCTCCTGCTCCCATCCGACGGTTTTCATGAGCCACTGCCCCGCCGGAATATCGGAAATGACCACCGACACCTCTCCACCCTGTGGGTCCGGGCGGTTAATGACCGTCTGCGTCACCACCGGGTCATTGGTCTCTGGATCCACCACGTCCACGGTGATGGAGTTGGTGTCGCCGTATATCGTGGTCGGCTGTACGGTGTCTTCCAGCGGCGGGAAGGTCGCCGAGAATCTCACAGCCCCTGTATCGATGGCTGTTTCCTGCCCGCCGCCTCCGCAGCCGAGCAGCAGGGCCGTCAAACACACGACCACAGCGATCCCGCCCGCGTGCGGGTACCTCCAAAGCATGACTGTGCCCCCCTCAGTCCGTCTCGGAGATGATGACATTCATGTTGCCGTAGGGAACCGTGACCTCACACTTTGCCGAGGCACGTGTGTACGGCTGTGCTGCCTCCACTCCAGATGTTCCGCCCGATATTCCGGTCATTTCGGCGGTGTTTTCGCCTGTCTTTGACACGCTGACGATTGTGCTGTCTGAGCTGCTGAAGCTGAAGTCGATATCGGGAACCGTGTTCCCCTTGTACTTCGCCTCTGCGGTCAGCGTGATGCTTTCGTCGATCTTCATCTGGCAGGAGGACGGCGTCACAACGACCTCGTCAACATTCGGATGGACGGTCATATCCAGGGTTCCGGTTACGGGCGCCTGGGCGGTCTGCACAGCAGATGTCTGGGACCCCTCCTGCACCAGTTCCGCCGTGATGGTCGCCACTCCCCGGCTCATCCCTTCCAGCACAGCATCTTTCGTTTCCTCCGCAGCCGGTGTCACCTCAGCATTGCTGGGAACTATCACAGGAGCTACGGTGCAGACGGCGCTGTCGCTGGAAGAGAAGTTGTACATGAAATCTCCCAGCAGCGTATTGCCGTCCACATCCCGGGGCGTTACATACAGAGCGGTGGTGCTGTCTACGAGAATCGGGTTCTGGTTGGCCGCCAGTATCAGCTCATATGGCCAGCCTTCCATGACAATGCTCTTGGTCGCGGTGGTGCCGACGCTGATTGTCACAGAATCGTGTGCCCTGCTGAGCATCTTGCCGCCGCCATTCTCATTCTCCCAGCCAGCGATTTTCACCATCCACGTGCCTGCCGGGATATCTTCGATCATAACGGTCACCTCTCCGCCCTGTGGGTCGGGCCGGTTCACCACGGTACGGGGCACGACAGGCTCCGCTGTGGCTGGATCAATGATATCCACGGTGATGCTGTTTGTGGGCTCATAGATAACCGCCGGATTCACGTCGGCGGGGAGTGGTGGAAACGTCACACTGATCTGCATGCCACCTTCGTTAACCGCCTCTTCGCCGCCACCTCCACAGCCAGCGAGAACCAACATACAAAACACAAGAGCAATACCCACTGCGACATAGCGCTTCTCCATCCTGGTCACCCCTTCTTCGATCTCAACAACCAGTCGGTATGATAGTTACACTAAAAGGACCACATGCCACCCACTGAGAACTCGACGTCATCTCCCATTTCTTTCTGGACATTCAGCAGTCCTACAAAATCATCGCCGATTTCCTGGTACGCGGCAGCTGAAAGAAGCCCCGGTTCATCTCCGCGCTGGGCGTATTCAATGAACAGATCGAGGTCCTGTCCCTGATACAGCTCGGGGAAATACACTCCCCAGGTTTGCACATGACTGTCGTCCGGTCGGGAGCCAAACTCCCCGTAAATGTCCAGCTTCTCCGGAATAACGGGCAGGGACACGTCCACACTGCAGCCGTACCCTTCCACGTCTTCGTACATGACGTTACCGCCGAAGACGGCACCTGCGGCGGAGTGGCTGAAGCGGCCAAACCACCCATCGCGGTCCCAACTTGCAGAGAATGGATGAAAGTCATGCACATACGCTACATCAACGTCCACATCATCAAATATATTGGGCTTCCATCGTGCCCCGTCGAACGTGTCGAAACCCAGCACCGTGCCCAGCGACGTGTTGTTTACCGGCCCTTCGACATAGTGCTGCCGTCCGATGGTGACTTCCCCACTGTCCGACCGCCTGGTGGCGAAAGCCTCCGACAGATACACATCCCAGTCATCATCCGACTGCGTCCAGCCGGTGCCGCCGACCTCAACGAACCAGTCGCCGATAATCGCTCGGGGACGCACTCGCACCCCTGCAGAGCTGCCTGCTTCGCCCCAGAGCCCAAAGACCTCGGTATCAATATAGGGGCCGAAAAACTTTTTGCCGAACATTCGCCTCACTGGGATTTCGACCGGTTCCGCCTGAACGGTGAGATTGGACGCGGACGAAAGCTTCATGACATCAAGCATCGCAACGGTCCGCCGGGGCTTTGTGGCCTGTGCACTGGACACCTCGACTTCAAGTTCTCCGGTATTCTCCCTGAAATGATGGCTGCCCGGACTATTGCGGTGGAGCAACTGGTTGTTCAACAACTGCTGGTGCTGGAACTGCTGGCCGGCGTTTCCGCCCGGGGTCGTGGTGTGCGTTGCCCCTGTCGCCAGACCCGTCCACGGTGGAAGGAAGTTGCCTCCTCCAAAAGACGGCGGAGGTACAGGATTCATGCCTCCGCCGGGGCCCGTACCGAAGCCACCGGGTACGGTGATTGATCCCTGTCCGGGGCTGAACCAATTGACACCCTCCGGCGAATTCCAGACCATCAAAGATGGCGGCCCCAGGCCCCCCGCGGGATTTGAGACATTGACGTCGGTTCCCTTAATGGCCGCAACCGCTTCACCGCTCTCGATCCGCGCGCCGTTTCCGGTGATGATGTGGCCAAAGAGGTTGCCGTACTTCAACTGCATTTCTCGGCTCGTGACTTTCTGGATAACCATTTCACTGCGCGGTCCCAGGCGCACATAGCTGCCGTCAGGAAACTTGATCTGGCACTTACTGCGCTTTTTAGTCCGAACCCTGCTGCCGGCGGCCAATGTGGTTCCCACCTGTGCGCGTTTCCAGGTATTCGACCCGGCAGGGCAGTGATACACGTACAAAACGATCGCTGTCACCTTTGCCTGCGGCGCCGCCTTCGCTGCCCCTGCACTCGTAAGAATCAATGCACACACGCACAGCGTGACGCCCGTGACCCGCAATGCTTTCATCATGACTGCTCGCCTCTGTTGGCATCAGTTTCCGATGCGTATCCATCTATTTCTACAGCATATAGAGAGATGGGATCGGCTACACCCCGTATCTCACAATCGCCCAGATGCGCGAGTGGATAATCGTCCTGAAGCAGCCGCTCGGTATCCTCGCTGATGATGATGCCCGTTCCAAATGTTTTATTCTCACCCTCGAGTCGCGCAGCAATACTCACGGTGCGCCCGATCGTGGTGTATTCCATAAAATCCTCTGACCCGATGTCGCCGGCGACGAGCTCACCGGTGTGGATACCGACGCCCATGCGCATATCTTTCACAGTCTTCTTCTCGCTGCTGTGGCGCAGTTCCTGCAGGGCCTCGTGCATTTCAACGGCAGCACGCACTGCCTGATCCGCGTGATCTTCGTACGGAACCGGGTCGCCGAAAACTGCCATGATACCGTCACCGATGAACTTATGTAACGTTCCCCGCCGGGCCGTGATGACCTCCGTCATTCGCTGAAGATACACGTTCAGCACCTCCACGACCTCTTCGGGCTCCAGTGTGTCACACATTTGCGTGAAGCCCCGAATATCGGAGAAAAGAACCGTGGCCACCGTTCGCCGGCCATTGACGTAAGCATCGGGGCCGGCGTCGAGGATGACATCCAGCACGTCTCTGGCAACACGTTTTTCCCACGCCCGGCGAATCCGGCGCCGCTCCCCCTCCTCCACCACGTACATATATACCGTCGTCAGCACATACGCCGCCATGATCCCCGCAGCAGGTGCGACAAGCGGGATCCACAGGTGGTATGATTGCAGTGAGAGGGTTGTTCCGGCCCCCACCAGGATCAGGACCGGCACAACCAGCATCGGCAGCACTCGCAGCGGCCGCCAGATACCCGTTGCCACGGCCACTCCCAGACTCAAAATCACGCACAGCACCCACGTCGCGGCCACCGGCAGTGGTTGAATGTGGGGTCCTGACAGCAGCGTTGCCACGCTGTTGGCCTGGATCTCCACTCCCGGCATACCCCGCCCTCGACTGGATTGCAGTGGGCACAGGTGGATGTCCTGCAGCACCGGCGCCGTCGCACCGATCAGCACGATCTTGTCCTGAAAGACCCCCGTCTCATGACGGTTTTCCAGCACCTGGTAATACGGGACGTACGTGAAGGTACTCGCGGCTCCGCGGTAGGCGATCGGAATTGTATTGGACGGCACGTATGGGTGGGCGGGGGATTCTGGTATGCTGACATCCTGCGCTGAACGGGCCAGTGCCACGGCAAACGACGGGTACGTATCACCAAGGAACTCCCGGCTGAGACTCATCCTGCGAATGACCCCGTCGGTATCGCGAGCAAAGTTTACCAGACCGATCCCCACAGCATGTTCTTCAAACCGCCAGTGGGGGAAGTTGCCGGTTGTCATGCCCGCGTCGAGGTCCTCGGTCTTCCGGTCCTCTTCGGCGATTTCAGCAGCCAGGATCACGTTCCCTGCCTCGCGGATTGCCTCCAGCAGCTTTCGGTCTTCGGCGGAGGGCTCAGGTTCCTGCATCCATGCGTCAGGATCATCCAGGGAGGTTTCCAGGCTCTCAGTGTTCGACAGGTCGCTGAAAATGATGTCCACGCCAATGGCTTTTGCGCCCGCGTCAGCCAGCGTCCGTATCGTGCGGGCATGAAACGATCGGGGCCACGGCCAGTTCTGCAGACTGTCTATGGATTCATTGTCGATGGCGACGATGACAATCTCGTCATTCGAAGAGGTCTCATACGCGGGGAGACGCCAGTCGTAGGTCATCAACTCCATGCGCCACAAAAGCGGCATGGAGTGCATATACGCAGCCGCCAGTCCTATCAGCAGACCAATGGTAACGGCAACGATCAGAGTCCGGGAGCTCTGACGATCTTCCAAGGCCAGGGCACGCCTTCCAATACGTTTTGCCGACGCAGGATGCTCAGTACGCTCCGCGCCCGGTCAACACTGCAGGGATAGTCAAAAGCAAAAGCTTCAAATCCAGGAGGATGCTTCGTGACCGGACGTAATCAATATCCAGCTTCACCCACTGCTCGAATCCAATATCGCTTCGGCCCGATACCTGCCATATACACGTCAGGCCGGGCTTCACAGCCAGCCGTTCAGTCTGCCATGGCTCATAATGGGCTACTTCATCGGGGATTGGAGGCCGGGGACCGACAAGACTCATGTGCCCGCGCAAAACTGAAAAAATCTGCGGCATTTCATCCAGACTGAACTTCCGAATGAAGCCGCCTATCGGTGTCAGGCGGGGATCCTTGCGAATTTTGAACACCGGGCCATCCAGCTCGTTGTCCTGCAGCAGACTCTCACGGACGTCTTCGCTGCCCACAATCATGGAGCGGAATTTTACGAGGGTGAATGGCTGCCCGTCCTTACCCAGACGGGTCTGTGTGAAAAACAGGGGGCCACGGGAGGTGAGCTTCACTGCGATTGCCGTCAATAGCATTGGCAGTGAGAAAAGAATAATTGCCACGACAGATCCAATAATGTCCAGCAGACGCTTGATAGCCCGGTAGTAAAGGGGAGCCGTGTGTGGTGTGGGGCGGATCGTATTCGCTGTTGAAGGCGCGTCAGCCGGGACTGCGATACCACCGACATTGTCTTTCGGACGCACGAAGGTTTGGATACCCACTGTTAACTCCTCGTCGGGCACTAATACCACGATCGCCGCAGTGGGGGGTAAATTTTCCGCACAAATGCCGCAAGCAGCATGTCAGTTTTTGCCGGATCGCTTCTGTCCACTGTTGTGCTGAGTGTGATGACCATACCTCCGCCGCCTCGCGGGCCCGTCGCCACCTCAAAACCCATTCTCGTCCAGTTTGCCGTGGTGCCCCCCACGTATGCCAGAACGTACCAAATAATCATCTCTGTATCGTTTTTGGATACGTGGACCTGGTTCACTTCCACTGCATCGCCATCGGACGCGTCGTTGGCTAAAGGTATAGTAACTGCTTTTTGGCTTACAATCAACCATCCTTGAGCCGGATAGCAGTGAATGGGTGTATGAATGGAGCGCCAGTGCTTTCCGTACACGAAATTCACGTGCACCGGTGGCCTGGAGGGTTCTTCGGAGGTGTATGCCAGCTCCAGCATCCTGTCGGCCTCCAGGAAGTTGAACACCCACTCCTCCACCGGAAGCTCCTCGGCCGAGTAACCGTCTATCGTCCGCGGAATCGCCTCAAAATCCGGCGAGTAGTCACCCTGGCGGGGGCGGAGCTGGTCCACCGCAATGTACCCCCCACCTCCCAGCAGCAAGATCAATGCCGCGGCTATATATCTCGTCGTAATGTGCTGCATCGCAGAATTTTCGTCACTCCAAATAGCCCCAAAAAGCCCAGGAGAAATACAAGTATGCCTGAAAACTCATGAAAGAAGCCTTCGGCGACCTTTGAACCAAGGCTGCGGCCAAGAATAAGTGTGAGCCAGATTCGAACACCGTTGGCACACATGGCCACCGGCAGTGAGGTGGCGAATAGCAGCAGCTTTTTCCACAGGGGTCCCCGGACAAGGTAGGCCAGAAGCGCGCCGAGAGCGGTCATGGCGATGGCTGATTTCAACCCACTGCAGGCGATGGCCACCTCAAACACATAGTTCGGGATGATGAGACGAGTTCCCTCAATTGTAACAGGCATTCCCAGTATCTGTGCGGCCAGCCCCGCTCCACGGGCGCTCAAAACCTGCATCGGCTGAGCAACCTGGTTGACCAAAAGCTTCCCCAGCGGCACCATAAAACACAGAAAAAGCAGCGGGAAAAGAACGGCTTTGAGCACTCGCCAGCCCCACAACAGCCAGGTGAGGCCCATTAGCACCCCGATGAAGGCAAAGCCGGAGGCGAAGTGCACATCCATATACGTTGCCGCATAGTGAAGCAGCAGCGACAGGACGAGCAGTCCGATTCCACCCCCAAAGTTCTCGCGGGGCAGCTTTGCGATCTCATCCCGACGCCGGTACACCAGGTATCCGCTGATGATTGGAATCAAAAAACCGTGACCATAGTATTCGCTGGCCCACCACCGATCAACAAGCCAGTGAAGGTGCTCATAAAAGATGGCCCCGACGATGGCCGCAATCAGTATGATCAGCCAGAGTTCGGGACCCGTCTGCCGGGCTTCCGACGTTTTGTTTTTTGTGTTATCTGTCATCGCGGTGAATCTGAACTCTCATTTCCAGTCGTGCGCCTGCGGCGGCTGCTCTTTCGCCCTCGACTGCTCGTGTGTTTGGTCAAACGAATCGCTCCCGTGCGCACCATATAGATCAGGCCGCCTACGACGGCTCCGATGACAAGACCGGCACCAACCACCATGAGGCTGCCGCTGTTGCTGCTCAGGTTCTCCCACAGACTACTGCCAATCTTCTGCAGACCACTATAGGCGTACCCTATCTTCTCGGGGTACCCCGCGTCATCGGCTCCCCCGATCCCGCTGAGATGCGACAGTATCATGTCTGCAATGACCATTACCAAAAGCCCGGCAAGCGCCCCGACTCCAGCAGCTCTGGCAACGGGAAGCGCCTTAATTTTACGGCTCCGCTGCTTCCGCTTCACACGACTGCTGTTGGACCAGTCAGTTCCACAATATGGGCACTCAGGCACGGTCACGGGGATTGAATTTCCACAATAACACGTGCGATACTGCTTTCGTCCACAACTGCTGCATACAGTGGCGTCAGCCGGCAGAGTTGCACCACACCGATAACACTGCTTTGTCTCGGTGTTCTCCTCTGTCGTCGGGCCCTCGTTCGAAAGCTCTTCTCTGGCCATGACACTATTTCAGCCCTGCTACTCGGAAATACGGCGGAATAAGACCCACGGGACACTCGCCATCCGCTGCTCCACCCGCCAGCCGGCATAGGTGACATCTTCTTGCAGCGCCCGTCTCCAGGTTCGTGCCCAGTCCGTGTTCTTCTCCTGCTCGGCATTTTGCATGATACCCGGCGTCAATGCCATGTGATCTATCTGTCCCACTTTCTCTTCGATCCGGCGGATATCGACGGGGCGGACTGGAAGCCACACTGCCGGGCGGTCGCTGTACCACGCGAAAACCCACGGTACGTCCGTAATAACCGGCTCCTCGGGTTGCAGCATGGTATCAAGCTCATTCGTGGCTCTCCGCAGGGTGTCAGCCTCGGTATAGTACGTGGGCAGTCCTTCGACCATTACGAACATCAACGGTATGACATGCACGGCGACTAACAGGCCGATGCCGATCGTCCGCCAGCGCCCCTGCCGCCGACTTCCAAGATCCCGTGTGCGACGGTTCAGCATCTGTAAAAACAGCCCTACCGCGGTGACAGTGACAAGCGGCGCCAGAGGAACGAGAATTCGCGGGTCAGGCCCCAAAAACACCAGTACCAGTCCTACCAGTACAAACAGTGCGTAAGAAGCCTTGCGGATCCGATCGAATGCAATGCCCCCGAGAGGCACGAGGATCGCCACCCAGAAGAATGCACTCACAAAAGGTCCACCAATGTTGGCGATCACCGACCGCAGGTTCAGCACACCGGTTCGCATCTTCCGGTACACTTCTCGGGGGGCCTCGATCGCAAACGACAAAAGCCCCGTCGGGGCCTCCTCATACGTCCGAGCCAGGGTGTTGGCGGAATAGCTGTACGTATTCATGACCGCCTCGGTCCAGCGGAAGCTGAAAACCGGGTTGCCCGTCAGATTGTAGTTCCGTATGAACCACGGCAGACAGATCAGGATCGAAAGCAGTGCAAATATCGCCGCATGCCGCAGGCGCTTTTTGGGGTCAGAGTTGAACCATATAACCAGCAGAATCGGTATCCACGCCACGAACCATACATACGAAGTGAGATAGATCAGCCCCGCAAGTATGCCGGCAATCCCGCTGAGCCACCAGCGAGCATGCTCCTTTTCATGGTGAAGATAAAGGATTAAAAAGGTCAGGGTAACCAGCATTGTCAGAAGGGATGATTCCAGGCCCGAGATGCTGTAGTTCAAAAGTGCGGTATCCGTGGCCACCAGAACCATGGCGATCAGCGCAGTCTGGAGATTAAAAACACGGTATGCCAGCAGGAATGTAAGACCAACCCCAAGGAGAAAGCAGATCCCGCTTGTCCAGGATGCAACCCGGTCAGAGGCACCGAATAACGTAAAGAACCCCGCCTCGACCACAGGCTGCAGAGGGGCCTGGGTGAGTTCGTGGTGCTGCCCGAGAGAGTTACTCACAACGAGCGTGAGGGGCCGAACCCAGTTCGTTGTAAAACCTTCGCCCGATGCGTAATTGCGGGCAACCTGGGCAATGTCTATTGCCTCAACACTGCTCAATGCATCAAACTGTGTCGCCTGATAGACGACGTATCCGAAAAGCACCGCCAGAGAGATGATGACGATGATTCCGACGTTTCTCAACGTTGCACTGGTCCTCTCCGCCTGTCTCATGCCACCGTTGCCCCTTTTGTCAATACACCTGGCAGTTTCCTGATAGTATAGCATGAGAGAAGAAAGCAAAAAAGGCATTTCTCCGCTCGACTGGCTTATCTGTGGGCCTTCCCGCACATGCCGGTGTTTGCTGTCGAGTCACCGGGTTCGCCGGGTATTCGCACTGCACACAAACACCCACACCGACGGTTCCTTGTTGTTGACGGTTCAATACAGTATCATATCCCGAGGACTTACCGGACGATCCAACTCTCCTTTATGAAGGCGTGGCAGATGACCGAACCCGTTCAACCAGTCGATGAAGAAACGCGTCCGCTTGGCTTTGCCACTCATCTCTATATCCTATCGGCGATGTTCTTTTTCATCTTTATGGGCGCCGGTGCCCAGCAGGCATATCTCGTGCCATACCTCCGCGATGTCACGCAATGGTCGGGCGTGATGTGCGGCGGCGTTCTGGCGACCGTGTACATCTCCATGCTGATATTCCGCCTGGCCAATGTCTATCTGTTCCCACACTGGTCGGACCGGCGGTTCACAATCGTAGGCTCACTATCATATCTCTTTTTCACCCTCGCGATGTTCGCCACTGCGTACCTGCATTCGTACGCCATCATCCTCGTTTCGGCGTTTCTCTGGGGAGCGGGCGCGGCGATGATGTGGACCGGGACTGCGATGCAGACACTGAGTATCTCAGACCGGGCCGAAAACCGACATGGCACGGGAATGGGTATCCTCTATTCCTCCACGCACGCCGGCTGGCTGGTCGGGGCGATACTCCTGGGCAACATCTATCACGCCGTTGATACGGACGCGGCGCAGATTCTGTACGCCGTCGCCGCGGGGATTACGCTTATCGGCAATGTGCTGTCACTGTTCATACCCGCGACCGGCCAGGCGCTGCGCGAGACACCGGCATTTATGGAACTCATGAGGATGGTCACGAGAGGCCGCGCTCTCATCTCCGGCATACTGCAGTTTACCTCCGCACTCGGCTACGGCCTGTTTCTGGGCGTCTTCAGCGTATATATGAAGGAGCAGTTCGGGACAGAATGGATCTGGCTGGCCGTCGCCCTCTACCCCGCCACCCGGATGGTCATGAGCTTTGCCAGCGGGTATCTGACGGATCATATCGGCCATTCTCCGGTCCTGTCCGGGGGCTTTCTGATTGGTGCGGCGGGGCTCATTATAACGGTTATGTGGCGAAGTCCGTTCGCGGCGAGTGTGACGGGGTTCACACTCGGGCTTTTGGGTAGCACCGTCCCGGTGGTTGCAGCCGCGATCGTGGGCGACGCCTCGGACACCGCCAGGCGCCCTCTGAGCTACGGTATCGTGTTCGGCTGGCGCGATCTGGGCGTTGCGGTGGCTGCTGTGGGCTCCAATATCATCGGCATACAGTTTGAAATGCACACCGTGTTTGTGGTGTTCGCGTACGTCTTTGCCGCCTGTGCGCTGCTGTCGGTCTATCTGTCGCGCTTCGCCGATCAGGATCTGTAGTTTTCCTGCAGGCAGGGAGATCCACGGCCTGCGTAGAATAGGCCAATAGGCGTGTAAATCCCCGCACCCACAGTGACGTGACATGCGACTTTTGCTGTCCGGGTATTACGGCTTCGGCAACACCGGCGACGAGGCGATTCTCCAGGCCACCATGGCCGGGCTGAAAGAGCGCCTGCCCTCTGCCGAATTTACCGTGCTCTCCAGCGCACCGCAGGAAACAGCCGACCGGCTGGGCGTGACCGCCGTAAACCGCTGGAGCCTTCCCACGCAGCTTGCACAACTGTATCGTGCAGATCTGTTTATCCAGGGTGGAGGTGGCCTCTACCAGGACACCACCAGCAAGCTCTCCCCGATGTATTACTTCAACCAGCTCGTGCTGTCGCGGCTTTTGCAGACGCCCTTCGTGATATTCGCACAGGGCATCGGCCCCATCCAGAGCACCTTTTTGCAGGGCACCATCGTCCGAAACTTCGCTCGCGCACGTCTCATTACTGTTCGCGATGCCAGGTCTGCCGAGGTCCTTCGGGCGTGGCGGCTGCGATCCCCTGAGCCGATCGTCACCGCCGATCCCGTTCTCACCATGCAGCCGTGTGATCAGGACCGGCTTGATGAGCTCCTGGCGACCCTGCAGCTCTCAAGAGGCGAATACACACTCGTGGCATTGCGCTCGTGGCCCGAGAGCGAACACGCGTATGAGGCTATTTGTGAATGGCTGGGAGAGAGCGATCGCCCCGTCCTGCTTTTGCCCTTCCAGGATAACCACGACAGGCCGATTGCCAAGTCGGTGCGCGATACAGTGGGAGGCGATCATCTGCACATTCCCCCGGAGGCGTACGAACCGCGAGAGATCATGGGGCTCATCCAGGCGGCGGATATGGTCCTGGCGATGCGCCTGCATGCGATGATCATGGCGTGTGCGGTGGGGACTGCTGCAGCCGGGATTTCGTATGACCCGAAGGTGAACGCGTTCTGCCATCGAAGCGGCCAGCCCGTGATGGACATCCGGCTGGTCGAACGTGGCGCCACGAGTGACCTGATTTCCGCAGCGCGCGACAGCTTCGACCGCGTGCTTGAGCGCCGGGAGGACTTGATCGCACAGGCCCGCCGCAACTTCACGCTTGTCGAGAGACTATGCGGAGAGCTGAACCTGCAATGACTTCCGCCAGTTCCGGCGCGGACACAGAGAACGGTGCGTACGTCCTCCTCATCACCGTGCCTGAGGAGATTTGTGCGGAGATTGGCGCCCTTGGTGAAATCGTGTTTTCAGCCGGGGCCTATGCCTATGTGGGCTCCGCCATGAATGGCCTTCAACAGCGTATCCGGCGCCACCTGAGGGATGAGAAGAGAAAGCACTGGCACATAGACTATCTCCTGCAGGACGCCGCTGTAACCGATGTCGTCACGGCTCCGTCCGAGCGTCGTATCGAGTGTGAACTCGCCCGTAAGCTCTCACACCTCGCCGCCTCTGTCCCCGGCTTTGGCTCCTCTGACTGCCAGTGCGCCAGTCATCTTTTTTATGCTCCGGATGTCACGCAACTGCGCCAGATGGTTGATGAGGCTGTCGCCGCTGTCGAAGGCTCAACATCCTGATGGCCGCTTTCGCTCGAGTTCCTCGCGCGTCCACGCTGGCTTGAAGGTCCAGCTCAACAGGCGCGTTTCGGCGACGATCCAGCCAAGGTCCATATCAGACGGATGGATACACCAGCCCCTGATGCGCTGCTGCACCTTCTCCACCAGGCGGTCCCCCACCACCGGATACGGATCCGCCGGGCTGATCTCAATAACATCACCCTCCGCGCTCCCCGCGATTATGCGGCCAAGTCCTACAAAGTATTCAGAGGCGTGAAGCTCTTGGTCTCCCACGGTCACCGTGGCCGGGATGCGTCCTGTCGCTTCCATCTGTGCTTTGACCGCAGGTGCCGCGGTCCGGATGTCGTCGCCTTTCACCTTCTTTGTCTT
>JAWODS010000456.1:0-4711 GCA_046483205.1 Armatimonadota bacterium
AGTCCAGGCCGATGCTCTTTGGTGGCGGGCTGAACTGCGGGAGGTCTAAAAGCAGCGAAATCAGCGCCATGCGCACCGGCACACCACCGGCGGCCTGCCGGAAATACGCCGCTCTCGGGTCCTCGTCCACAGCAGGATCAATCTCATCAACACGCGGCAGGGGATGCAAAACGCGCATCTCGTCCTTCGCCTTTTCCATGATTTCGGGGCTCAGCACATACACGCCCGCAACCCGTTCATAATCATCCTGGCTCTCGAATCGCTCGCGCTGGATGCGGGTCATGTACAGCACATCCAGGTCACCGATGGCTGCCTCCAGGTCGTCGGTTTCTTCAGGCCGCGAGCCGCCGAGCGCTTCGATCTCCGCCATGTACTTCTCCGGCATCTTCAGCTCTGCGGGGGCGATGCAGACGATCTCACAGCCGCGCCGTGCCATCACAGGGGCCAGCGAATGCACCGTCCGCCCGTATTTCAGATCGCCACACAGGCCGATTTTCAGATCCGACAGTGTCTGCAGCTCTCTGTTGATGCAAAACAGGTCCGTGAGTGTCTGGGTGGGATGCTCGCGGGGCCCGTCACCGGCGTTAATGAAGGGCACCGTGGCGCTTTGTGCGGCAACTTTCGCCGCCCCGGCCAGCGGATGGCGCATCACCAAAACATCGCAGTAGCCGCTGAGCACGCGGGCGGTGTCGGCGACCGACTCCCCCTTGTATGCCGAGGAGACGTCGCTGCTGGCAAAACCCACCACCTGTCCTCCCAGCCGCAGCATCGCCGATTCAAATGACAGTCGCGTGCGGGTGGATGGTTCATAAAAGGCTGCCGCCAGGATGCGGTCCAGCGGCTGGACGTTGGAGATTCCTTCGCTGTCATCGAAGCCGATGGCACTCGCCATCCCCCCGGCGAGCTTGAGAATCTCGTCAATATCCTCATCCGTCAGGTCGCCGAATGAAACCAGGTTGTCGATGCTGAGTGCTGACATATCTCACCCAATTGTGGTGTTGATGTCTTCGCGCATGGTTTGTGCGGCTTTGAAGGCGGCTTCCTGAAAATCGCCGCCGTGCTGTCTGTAGGCGTAAATGACGCCCCGGGAGGAGTTGACGACTGCGCCGAAGCCGTTTTCATCGAAGGCGGCCGCGACATCCTCTGCTCCGCCCCCCTGAAAGCCGTAGCCCGGGACCAGGAAAATGCTGTGTGACATCCGCTCTCGAAGCTCCTGGAGCTGTTTCGGGTACGTCGCCCCGACCACCGCTCCGACCGTGCTGTAGCCGGATTCGGAGATATGGTCCTTCCCCCATTGGGTCACGAGGTCGGCCATATGTTCATAGATTGCTGCGCCGTCGGCCTGCAGGTCCTGAAGCTCCCCGGAGCTTTCGTTGCTGGTCTTCACCAGCACAAACAGCCCGCCGGAAACCTCGTCAGCCATCTCGATAAATGGGCGCACGCCGTCGGTGCCCAGGTACGGGTTGACGGTGACGGCGTCGGGTGTAACCACGGCGTCCTGGTGGTGCTGCCCGAAGCACGCCCGCGCATAGGCCTCGGCCGTGGAGCCAATGTCACTGCGCTTGGCGTCCACGATGGTCAGGAGCCCGCGTTTTTTTGCGTACGAGACGACCTCCCACATCGGCTCCAGCCCGCGGGGCGCGAGAGCCTCGAAGTACGCCGCCTGGGGCTTGACACACACCGCGACATCCGCCACGGCGTCAATAATCTTCCGGCAAAACTCGACCGATGCGGCGACGATATCGTCCGCACGGGCGAACTCCTCCGGGAGCATATCGAGGCGGGGGTCGAGACCCACGCAGACACGCGAATCTTTTGCATTTACGGCCTGTGCCAGACGGTCCGGGAATGGAAGATCGGTGTGTGGAATCGCCCTGTGCCCCCCACTGGTGGATTTCAGGGAAGTATACATGCAGATTCACGGCATTGTCAACGCAGCGGAATGGTGTGTCAGGGGGCAAGAAATGTGGTAAAATGCGGTGTACAGGCTGAATATTCAAACGCCGGCGGCTCGAGCGCGTCTGTGTTTATGGCAATGCAGTTGACAGCTCATCCGAGTGAGGTGGCGTTCATGAAATTGCAGCGATCGCTCGCGTACTGCCTTGTTCTCTCTTTCGTTTTCGTGACATTAACGGCCTCGACGGCCCTGGCGAATCAGAAGTTGTACGAAAACCTCGTGGTGCTGCAGGTGGCGCGGCATTTGCAGTTGACCGCCGAGCAGGCTACCGGGATCAGCAAAGTGGCTGCAGAGCATTCACAGCGGGCGAAGCAGATCACCAAAGATCTCGCCGCGCTGCATGGAGAGTCTGGTGAAAACATCGAAGCCGTGCTGGATGCGTGGATGGCCGGGCAGGCTGCGGCCCCGGAAGTGGGCCGGATGGGTGATGAGGCCGCCGGCAATTACAACCGTCTTGTGAACGCCTATGATGCGGATGTGGCTGACTTTGTGACCCGTGCGAAGGACCTTCTCGAAGCCGAGCAGCTTGACCGCATTGAAACCTCTGATGAGACCGAGCAGCGCCTGGAGGAGCTGCGCTTCTGGCGTGATATGCAGGCGACCTCCGACTACCTTGTCGAGCAGGTCGAAATTGCCCGCGCGCTGTCTGCGGTTGATTACACTGCCGTCCGTGCCCTTCTGGCCCAGGAGACCGCCGACTTTGTGGGTGTCACGCTCGGGTATGGCCGGGCGGACATAGAGCAGCTTGTTCGGCCCCTGCTTTCGATTTTTGATACGGCGCGCAACTGGAGCCGGGCGGAGTTCGCCGACCGCAGGCAAACTCTCGGCGCCGACATCGCCGACTATCTCGGCATTGAAACAATCTCACAGCCGCCGGTGACCACCAATATTAGCGCAGGACAATTTCGCACCATCGTCACCTGCGAGCGGGCCGCGGACCTTCTGTCAAAGCTGAAAACAGACGTCGCGGTGTCAATGCCCGACGGCGTGCCGTTTCTCGGCGCCTGCAGCCTCGAAGATGATGTCGTCTTCGAGCACAAAATGACCGACCTGATCCACAAAGCCCAATATGTGACGGCTCTCAATGACCTCGCCGTCACCCCGAGCCAGCTTTCGGCCATGGTCCCCGTCGCCGAGCAGCTCTCGAAAGATTATTCACAGCAGCGGAAGGACCTGCTCGGAACCGTCACTGAAAACGCCAGGACGCTCAGGACCGTCGAATCGTCGCTGAGGGATGGCGGCACTGTCAATGACCAGGCGGCGGATGCAGTGTATGCAGTCCACCAGGTCGAGATCATTTACGAACACAATCGTATGAAAGCGGCTGTTCAACACCTGTGGTCGGTACACGAGATACTGGACCCGAGACAAAACCGCCTCATAGACTGGCGCGCCCCCGGCCCCATCGGCCCCTCCATCCCCAAACAAGAGCGCCTCCAGCGGCTGACCACCATCGCCGGGAATATTCAGGATATGGTGGACATGCTGGAAGATGTCCGATACGCCGATCCGACGACCTACGAGTTCTTCGCCGACAGAGAAGCGACGGAGTTTCTGCGGCAGTTTATCCCTGAACGGTCGCCGAATTTCGAGCGGAGGCGCAATTTCCTGGTGGAGATACAGATCGAGGCCCGCACAACTCCGCAGGAGGAATGGGATGAAGTCACCGCCAGCCAGCTTGCGGTCCGGGCCATGCGCGGCCTCGGCCTGCTGCCACCCGGTGGGGGCCTCGGGATGGGTGTCACAGGTGGGCCGAATGCCCCGTATAACTGGTGGGACATGGAGGCAATCTTTTCCGACGATCAAACCCCTGAGATGCTGCGAAACATGCTCTCAAAGCGCGCGGGATAATAGATACAGCCAGGGAAGGACAAAATCGGGATGGATCTGACGGCGATGACGGACGAGGACTGCCAGAAGCGCCTCAAAGAGCTCATCAAAGAGCGGGCGCTGGAGTTCGGCGAATTTACCCTCGCTTCGGGCAAAAAGAGCGATTATTACATTGACGGGCGGCTGGTGACACTCCACGGCGAGGGGGCCTACTGCCTCGCCCGCTGCATCCTGCACATTATTGAGGATTATGACGTTGTCGCAGTGGGGGGGATGGCGCTCGGGGCGGATCCGATCTCCGGGGCCACCGCCGCCGTCGCTGCCTCCAGGGGCATACCGCTGGACGCCTTCATGGTGCGCAAGCAGCCCAAGGGCCACGGCACCGGCCGGCAGGTCGAAGGGCCGCTGGCAGATGGCGCGAAAGTCGCCATGGTCGAAGACACCGTCACCACCGGCGGCTCCACCCTGAAGGCCATCGAAGCGGTGGAACGAGAGCGCAATGCCTCCGTCGAGGCCGTCATCGCCATGGTGGATCGCCTCGCCGGTGCGCGCGAGGCCATCGAAGAGGCCGGCTACACCTTCTACAGTATCTTCACCGTCGAGGACCTCGGTGTGAAGATACAATAGGCTGGCGCACAGAGGCATCCTATTGCAGCTTTATTCGACCAGCCGCTTCATCCATCGCTCCTCAATGTCTGGGAACTAACACCGCGTCGGCCAACTTCACGGTGGACCCACGCCCGCTGACGCTGACCCCGAGCAGCGGACCGATGGGGATCAACGTACTGCTGACCGGCTCGGACATGAGCTCAGGCCCTGCCAACCAGATCGATGCGGGTGATGTATCGATCGGCGGCACTGCCTGGAATCCGGATGACATCGAGCTGTCCACCGGCGGGGTGATCGCCCCGACGACGCTTGTGG
>JAWODS010000002.1:0-3060 GCA_046483205.1 Armatimonadota bacterium
CGGCGCCGTGGCTCCATCGAGTTGACGGCCATCGGCCCTGACGGAGAACGCGCAGACCACTCCCTGCGGGGCGGCGACTGGCACAACCAGCGCCCGGTGCTCGCTCCCTCGGAAGACGGTCTGTGGGTCGCTTGGGATGCCTTTGATGGTGATACATACAACATATATAGCTGCCCGATCAGCCCCGACGGCCCGGGAGATGTCCAGAGGGTTGACGCGACGCCACAGTGGTGCACCATCCCCGCCCTCACCATCGACGGCACCGGCAAACCCTTTGCCGCGTGGATTGTCGCCGACGATGTCATGAACAACGACGACCTCTTCGACACCGCCTACCGCATTGAATGTGCCGCCCGGGATGGTGGTGAGTGGAAGCTTGTAGCCGGTGCAGACCACGACGGCGCCTGCGTGGACCTGCGATACGGGCTGCTGCTCGGTAAGCCCCGCGGATGGTACACCAGCTACCGGGGACGCCGCCGCAAGCCGGTGCTCCGCACCGCCCAGGACGGAAGCGTCTGGCTGATATGGGAGCGCAAGGAGGGCCACAACGAGGGCACAGCCGCCGCCCGCGGACTGCTGCTGGGACGCCGCTATGACGGGCAGAACTGGTCTGATGAAAAGTTGCTCAACCGCGATATGGTCTTTTATGAAATTGAGCGGGGCGGAGGGCCCATTGATCCAGACGCCCTCGCCTGCATCTGCCGCGATGTCACCAGCGAGCATTTGCACTTCGAAATCTGCTCCCCACAGCCCGCGCCGCCACCCGCCGAGGATATCGATTTCTCCGAATGGTCCTCCGCCAGCCCTGCCGCGGTCGTTTCAGGAAAATATGGCGAACCCTCCCGCCGGGAGTTTGCAGATGCCGGTGACTACACGCTCCTGTGGGCGGACATGCACAATCACAGCAATGTCTCCATCCCGCCGTGTGGCGAGGCCGACGAGATGCTGACGTACGGCCTCAAAAAGGCCGGGCTGGATGTCTGCGCCATCACCGACAATGACCACTGCTGGGGTGGCCGGACGTACACCGAATACGACTGGAATCTGCAGAAGGGCTGGGTGGGGCTGCTGAACCGCGATAACGAATACGTGGTCTTCCCCGGCTATGAGTTCAGCGTCCGCGGTGTTGAGATGCACACGCCCTTTGAGGTGATGCTGCAGGAGGCGCCCGAGCGCTATTGCAACCTCGGTGAAGAGATCAACCACCGCTCCGTGTACGGCGATGACGATAACATGCAGATGCTGCCATGGCGCGCGGCCGGTGACGATCCCATGCAGGCGCTGATGGAATACCTCCACGAAAATGACTACTTCTGCCACCCCCACCACGGCCGCTGGCAGATCTACGACGAGCGCGTGGAGCCCAACGTCGAGGCCTGCTCCGGCTGGGGCATGTATATCCTGGAAGAGGACCGCTATGAGGAGGCGCTGCTGGCGGGCCAAAAGATCGGCTTCATCGGCGGCTCCGACAACCACCGGCGCATACCGGGCCTCAACGGCGCTCTGACCGGTGTGTGGGCAAAAGACAAATCTCGCGCCGTCGTCGAGGAAGCACTCCGAAGCCACCGCTGCTACGCCACCGCCGGAGACCGCATCGCCCTGCTTTTGAAGGCCGGCGATGCGTGGATGGGGGAGAGCGTGACCCTGCAGGAGGCGCCCGAACTTACCATTCGCGCCCGCGGACAGGCGAATGCCGACTACACCCTGCACCTCATCCGCGACGGCGAACAAATTCTGAGCACGGAGTTCACCGGCGAAGCGGATCTCACCCACACCGACGAAGACCTCGCCGCCGGTGACCATTACTATCGCGTGGAGGTCCGCGGCCCCGAGCCGCCGGAATATCCCGGCAATATCGCCCCGGCCTTCCGACCCTTCGCCTTCTCCAGCGCCCTGTGGGTGACGGTGAGGGAGAGCTAAGGGGAATCGCTGCAGCCGGTCACACCCCGTCTTCGCCCCCCGGCGCAGACGGCCCGGTACAGAAAATGAAACGTAACAGGTAGAGGTGGGAAGCGTGCAGGTGCCGTTTACTGTCGAACAATTTCTGGATGTCTTTGCGGCTTACAACACCGCAATCTGGCCCGCGCAGTACCTTGCATATGCCTTCGGTGTGGCCATCATCCTGTATGCGTACAGTGACTGGAAGTATCGGGCGCGCATCGCCTATTCTCTGCTGGCCGCACTGTGGATTTTCACGGGGATCGGTTACCACATCCTACACTTTTCGGAAATCAATTCCGCCGCGACCCCGTTTGGGATCCTGTTTATCATCCAGGGGTTGTTGCTGCTGTGGGTCGGATGGTTTATACGCCCTCGCTTTCGTACGCGGTTTGATGTGTACCATGATGTGGGGCTTGTCTTCGTTGTTTACGCCATGGTCATCTATCCGCTGCTTGGACGCATTTTCGGTCATACCTTCCCCGCCGCGCCCGTTTTTGGCCTGACCCCCTGCCCCCTGACCATCTTCACCTTCGGCGTCCTGCTGTGGACGGATAAGACCCTCCCCAAATGGGTCCCGGTAATTCCCTTCATCTGGTCACTGATCGGCTCCACAGCCGCCTTCAGCCTCGGCGTCCCGGAAGATTACGGCCTCCTGGTAGCCGGCGTCGTCGGCAGTATCATACTGTGGACGAGAGGACATGATAGGCCGGGCAAAGATGATGCAGGCGCCCCCGACGACGTAGATGGAAGTGGCGTCACCTGAGCCGCAAATCACGAAAGCCACTTCACCATTTCCGGCTTTTCCAGAAATATTTTCAGAAAATTCTTGACACGGCCCCATATTCAGGTATAATAGTACCTAAATACGATAATAGGCGGTCCGGAGAAAACCATGCACAGCATTCTCAACATCTCAGAAGCCGCATCCATCGCCATGCACACCATGGCATTTCTCGCACAGGAGCCACAGAAGACGCAGTCGGCAGGAGACCTCGCCGACAGGATCCACGTCTCCCAGAACCACCTGGCGAAGGTCATGCAGCGGCTCAGCCACCAGGGGCTGGTCGAGAGCAAGCGCGGGCCAGGCGGCGGCTTCACACTCGCACGCCCGCCTGAGGA
>JAWODS010000045.1:0-2998 GCA_046483205.1 Armatimonadota bacterium
AAAATGCAGATGATCCCCCGGGACGTTGATACCCTTCACAAAAGCCGGGCAGCGGAAGCCGGCGATCGTGCCGGTGATATTGTCAAACTCGAATTCGGGCTGATTCCGGGTCACCTCCACCAGCGGGGGATAGGGCTTTTGCTGACCGGGGACACTCCGGGTTTTCATATACTCAAAAGAACCGTCCACCCGCACGGCATAGAAAAGATTGGGCCCGGGCGTGAGGTTATCGATGATTTCGCCCAGTTGTTCGAATGTGGTCCCGGCAGGCACAGGGGCGGTGATATCGGCATCAAAAAAGGTCATCGCCGCAAAAGGTGTGTGCATGGTATCGGCAACCTCGTAGGCCTTCCCGTCCGCCTTGATTTGCCAGATCTGGCCGTCAAATGCGATCATCTCGCCGTCGAGGCCGTTGAATGTGCCGATACCGAAATCACCGCGTTCCGACAGGGCGCCGTAGGTGACCGAACCATCATAAATACCGTCAAGCAGCGCATTAATCGTCGATGTCTGGCACAGCGTCTCCCGCTCGGCGGTCCCGGCCAACGCTGCCACCGACAACATCACACACAGCGCTGCGATGAGTCCTGCAACCCGTTTCATCCTCGTGTCCCCACTTTCATATCTCGCCGATTGCATGCATCAGGGCGCGGATGTACCCGACGGCGTAGGCCCTCGACGCGTTGCGATTGGGGTCTGCGTCCATCATCGGATAGTGGTCGGGCATGAGGCAGTGCTCGTAGCCGACCTCCTTATAGACGCGGATCGCCTCGTACATATCCACATCGCCGTCATCAATAAATGCTTCGTCAAAAGCGGGCACAGAGCCCTTTACATTGCGGAAATGGCAGTGGTTGATTTTGTCACGCTCACCAAAATAGCGGATGACCTCCAGCACATCGGTCCCGGCCTGCTCGGCCACGGTGCCCTGGCAGATATTCAGGCCGTTGGCGGGGCTGTCGATGACTTCGACAAACCGCTTCATGCCCTCGAAGCTGTTGAGGATACGTGCCTCGCCGCACAGCGTCTCCGTGGGCGGGTCGTGATGGTGCATGGCCATTCGCACTCCGGCCTCTTCGGCCACGGGGATCACGCGCTCCATGAAATACGTGAGGTTGTGCCACATCTCGTCGGCCGACATTTCGACACAGTACTCCGGCCACTCGCCGTCGAGGCGGTTTTCATCGAAGCGCGAGACCCGGGCGCCACCCCGACCGGCCCGATTCGGCCCTGGAATGCGGCCCCATACATCGGGTATTGACCAGGTCCATTCCACCACCGGGATGCCTTCACCGCCACACACCCGCAGCGTCTCACAGACATTCTCAATTTCCTTGTCTGCCTCGGGCGACTGCCCAAAGCGCGCGTGCCAGTACTGTGTATTGCGCCCCTGCGGAAGGAGGAAAACGTAGGGCATGATATCGTATTCTGCCAGCCAGTTCTGCAGCTCTCGCAGCTTTTCGGCCGACATCACACCGCGGGCGCGGTGCTCCGTCATCAGGTGGTTCCAGTGATCGAGCTTGACGTGGTGCACACCGAGCTGGGCGATAAAGCGGAAATTCTCGTCAGACAATTCTCCGAGTCCGACTGCAACTTTCATCTGCGACCTCTCCTGCGAATACTGGTATGATGCTTCCCGCTAATTCTCTGAAAGCGGGCTTACAACCTTCTGCTCTGCGGCATTATAATTTGCTATTGTGCCGGGCGCAAAATAATATCGCACAGGCCGGTGAAATAGCCGTCAGATTCTGCATTTTTACCGGTAATTTGTATATGCAGGCAGTGGGGGCCGCCGTCAAGCGTGTGCACACCCAGGTTCACCATGCCGCCGCGCGGGTCAAGACCGTTGAAATACGCGTCAACCGGCTCGCCCACCTGTTGGCCGTCCAGCGAAACCTGGAAGGTGCCGTAGGCGTCATATTTTGTGTAGCGTAGCCATACTTCGTACTCGCCGGGCTGTGTCGAAAACTCGTACTCCACGTAATCTCCCGGCTCCTGGCCGCGATAGAACATCGTATGGAGATCACCACCGAGAGGCTTGCTGCCCTGACCACTGTCATCAACGATCTTCATGTTTTCGACGGGTATCATGAAGCCGACGGTGTTGAAGGTAATCTCATGGTGCGAGGTGTTCAGTGCCCCGTCGGTGACAGTGACCGAAAGCGTGTACCGGCCGGGCTCAAGCTCATCATCCGGCCGCACCGTCAGGCGATAATCTCCAGAGTGCATCCCGTCAAGTGCGCGGCCGTGGATGGAGACAGCCATCGGCGACTGGTCTTCTGTAAAAAGCTGCACATCTGTCGCTTCAGGCAGAAGCTGGTTTGCATCCGAAAACGTCAGCACCGCTTTCTCGAAGCTCTCCACATATTCCAAATCGCCATCAGAGGCGGCCCGGGTGTCGCCGATGTGCACCTCGGTGAGAGCGGGGGCGGTGGCGTCGGAGGTGTCGGGGGCGTCTTTCCCGAGCCATATCCATAAATCTCCGGCTCCCGCTTGCTGCCCGCGCCGAGAAACAGCATCGCCTTGAAGAAGGCATGCGTGAACAGATGAAACATCGCGACCGAGTAGACAGCCACACCGGCGGCCACGAACATGTAGCCAAGCTGCGAACAGGTCGAATAGGCGATCACGCGCTTGATGTCGTTCTGCACGAGACCCACGGTGGCCGCGAAAAACGCCGTCGTGGCCCCGAGGAACACGACGAACGTCATCGCCTCGGGCGCGTATTCCATCAGCGGCGACATCCGGCAGACAAGGAAAACGCCCGCCGTCACCATGGTCGCCGCGTGGATCAGCGCCGAGACCGGCGTGGGGCCCTCCATCGCGTCGGGCAGCCATGTGTGCAGGAAAAGCTGCGCCGATTTGCCCATCGCGCCGATGAACAGCAGCACCGCGATCAGGTTGGTCGCGTTCCACTCCTTACTTTGAACGGGCAGTAGGGTGTTACTTCGGCAGGGTATCGGGTGTATCTTTGTCTTTTAGATAGTATCTATCGTTG
>JAWODS010000065.1:0-12102 GCA_046483205.1 Armatimonadota bacterium
GTTAATGATAGACGGCTCGCGCCTCGACCTTGAGGGCAATATCGAAAAAACGAGCCTTGCTGTGGAGATGGCGCATCATGCGGATTTGCCCTGCGAGGCGGAGCTTGGCGCCGTTTTCGGACACGAGGACGGCCCCCGACCCTCCTACGAGGAGCTTTTCAGTTCCGGGCGCGGCTTCACCAACGTCGAGCAGGCGCGCCGCTTCGTGAATGAAACCGGGTGCGACTGGCTGTCGGTGGCCGTGGGGACCGTTCACGGCGCCATCAGCGGCACGGACAAGGACAGAAAGAAGGTCGAGGCCCGCATTGACCTGGACCACCTCGCAAAGCTCGCCGAGGCCACCGGTATCCCCCTGGTCCTGCACGGGGGCTCCAGTGTCAACCAGGAATACGTGCTGGAAGCCATGAAGCTGGGCATTGCCAAGATCAACATCGCCACAGAAATCCGCCAGGCGTACGAATTCACGCTCCGCGATACCGACGACACCCAGGCGGCACAGAAATCCGTCTATGACCGCACCGGCCAGCTTCTGTCTGATTACCTTGGTCTGTCCGGCACGCGCCATCGTGTGGTGCAGTAGCCTGCTCTGCGGTGGCATTTTGAGGGCGCTCACTGCGAAGAGCGTCCGCCGCAGCGGGGCAAAAGTGCCGGGGCGCCTGTGGCCATGGACCTGTTTCCACAGTCACCTTTTCTGAAAACTGAATAAAAGAGGAAGGTGCCGTCCGGTTACCGAACAAATATACTCCGACCCAACACTCATGACCATTGCAGAGGTGCTATAGATGGCTGACAAACTCGCGATTCTCGGAGGCAGCAAAGCCGTTCCAGATGATACCGTCCAGGACTGGCCGCCGATCAATGACACGGACCGGAAGCTGGTGATGGACTCCCTCGAAGGCAACAAACACACCTACGGACCGAACTGCCAGGCGTTTGAGGAGGAATACGCCGAGTGGAACGGCAATGAACACGCCGTGACCACCAACTCCGGCACCGCCGCTTTGCACATGTGTGTGGCGGCGTGTGAATGCGGGCCGGGTGATGAGGTGATTGTTCCGGCCTATTCATGGTCATCCTCGGTGACCTGTGTGCTTCACCACAATGCAATTCCCGTGTTTGTGGACCTCGACTTCGACACCATCAACATCGATGTCGAGAAGATCGAGGACGCCATCACGCCGCGCACGAAGGCGATCATCGCGGTTCATCTGCACGGCCTCGCCGTGGATATGGACGCCGTGATGGACATCGCCGAGCGTCACGACCTTCGCGTGATTGAGGACGCCTGCCAGGCCCATGGTGCAACCTACAACGGGCAGAAGGTAGGCACCTTTGGCGACTGTGCGGCCTTCAGCTTTAACCAGAACAAGTGTCTATGCTCCGGCGAGGGCGGCATGTTCGTTACAGATGATGATGACATGCTTTTCAGGGGCCGCCAGTTGTGGTCATTCGGCGAAACCCGGACACCGGCCGAATCGCGCGATTACCATGCCTACGCCCTCGGCTGGATGTACCGCAACAATGACCTCACCGCCGCATTCGGGCGCGCGCAGCTCACCCGACTGGACGATTACCTTGCCCAGCAGAAGGTGAACGCCGCGCGCATGAGCGAATGCCTCGAAGATGTCCCCAATGTCATCCTCCCCACAGAGCCGGAGGGGCATGAGCATACCTACTACAACTACACGATTCGCTTTGACATGGACGCCATGGGCCATGCTGACGACGCGGCTGATTTCCGCGATAAGCTCGTGAAGGCAATGAAAGCCGAGGGCGTCGGCACAAGCGTCTGGCAGGCGTATCCGCTGCCCGAAATGACCGTCTTCCAGGCCAAAAACGGCTATGGCCACGGCTGCCCGTGGGAATGCCAGCACGCCGAGCCGGTTGACTACTCCATGGACCAGTATCCGGTGGCCGTCGATCACGCCTCGCGCCACACCGGAATGACCATGCCGCTGCGGTCGCCCAACGGTCCTGACGTCGCAGAAATCACCGCCGGGGGCATCCGCAAGGTCATGGAAAATATCGACCAGCTCGATGATGTGGACTGGGAGGACCAGTGATGGCCCTGAAGGCAGGCTTTGGCGAAGTTGATATCACCCCGGCTACGCCGGCTGATGTGATCGGCTGGGCCCGGCAGGTGACCGCTGAGGAGCTCAATGACCCCCTGTACGCCCGGGTGGCGATCTTCGATGACGGCGGCGAGCGGATCGCATTTGTACAGCTCGATGTCCTCGGGGCCCCCGCCGAACTCACCGCCGAAATCCGGCAGGCCATCGATGAGACCCACGCATTCCCGGGCTCCAGGGTCATGGTGACGACCACGCATTCACACGGAAGTCCGGCCGTCTTCGGCGCACGATATTGCTCGCGCGACGAGCCATATGTTCAGATGATGCTGGAGGCGATTGTCAGTGCTTTTGGCGATGCGCTGAGCCGAATGCAGCCGGCAAAGATCGGCCAGGCGAGTACCTTTGAGTTCGATGTTTCCGAAAACCGCCGTGTGCAGATGCGTGACGGCACCACCAAAACGAACGGGACCTTTGATGACCCAAATGCCCTCTGCTTTGAGGGGCCGATTGACCCGGAGGTGGCCGTGCTCGCCGCTCAGAGCGCCGATGGCGATCTGCTGGGCTGCATGGTGAATTTCGCCTGTCACCCGACCCACATGGGCAGCGGAGGATGCTTCAGCGCAAACTTCCCCGGCGTTTTTGCTGATGTCATGAAATCTCGCGGATGCCCCGTCCCGATGTTTTTGCAGGGAGCCTGCGGGAATATCCGCGCCAGGAGGATCGTGCATCCCGAAGAGCCGGCGACCATGGAGCAGGCAGGCACACGACTGGCCGATGATGCCACGGAGGTGCTCGAAGGGCTGGAGTACACCGATGCGGTATCTCTGGACATAGCCGCCCGGACCATCGAACTGCCCTTCCGGGAAATTACCGAGGCCCAGAAGACGGGGACGGCCACCGGCGCCCAGCGTTTTGGCGATGCAGATCTGTATGATGAGGCGATGCCAAAGCTCATCGAGCGCATCGAACAGCAGGGCACCGCGCGGGCCGAAATCCAGGCGTTTTTCGTCGGTGACCGGGCGTATATTGCCATACCCGGCGAATATTTCTGCCAGCACGGAATGCGCATCAAGGAAGAAACCTTCCCGACCCATACAGTTGTCGTCGGCTACGCCAACGGCCACCTTGGGTATATCCCGCACAAAGAGGCGTTCGAACGCGGCGGCTATGAAACCACCTTCAGCACAAGCAGCAAGCTCGCCCCCGAAGCTGGAGACGTGCTCGCCGATTGTGCCATTGAGCTGATCAACCAGAGGTGAGGCCTGTGAGAGCCGCATTTGCTGAGGTTGACATCACCCCACCACCCGGTACGGCCAAGGCGGGATGGCTGATCGAGATCGTGCCCGAAGGGGTCCTCGACCCGCTGTATTCGCGCATCGCCATCATCGAGGCTGACGACAGCCGCGCAGCGTTCATAAACCTCGACACCGGTGCGGTGGACGAGGAAACAACGGCGGAGATTCGCGAGGCGATCGCCGACCGCTGCGATTTCCCGGGGCACAATGTGATGGTTTCGGCGACGGATAATCACGCCGGCCCGGCCGTGTACAGCATGGGGGATGTGCAGCGCGACGAGGAATACGTAGCGGACATCGCGGGGCGGATTGCGGACGCATTCGCAGAGGCCCTCGACAACCTCCAGGAGGCCGAGATTGGCTTCGGCTGGACATTCGACTTTGATATCGCGCACAACCGGCGCATCCGCTTCCGGGACGGGATCGTTCGCACCCACGGAACTTTTAAGGACCGGCTCGCACTTTGTTTTGATGGCCCCATCGACCCGGAAGTAGCTGTCATCGCCGTCCAGGGCGTGGATAAAACGCCACTGGGGCTTTTGAGCAATTACGCCTGCCGGGCGGGGCATCACGGCGGGGAGGAGAACTTCTCGTCGGGCTATCCGGGCGCGCTGGCTGCCGAGATGCGGGATCGTGGCTGGCCTGTCACCATCTTTCTGAACGGCTGCACGGGCAACATGCACTATAATGACCCCGCCCACCCGGAGGTCTCGCGCTCCAAGGAGGACGTTGCCAATCTGTTGGCCGATGGCATCAGCTCGGTGCTGGAGAACATAGATTTCAGCCCGCTCGAAAAGCTCGACGTGACCTCCCGCACCATCGAACTCCCCTTCCGCGAGCCGACGCAGGAGGAGATCGAGGGGACAAGACCGGGCACGCAGCGATTCGTTGATCCCGAAGTGTATGAGCGCAATATGGCGGATCTGCTACAATTCATCGAGGACATGGGCACACAGCCCGCCGAGCTGCAGGTCATACGCCTGGACAACTGGGTGGTCGCGGCGATTCCCGGCGGCCCGTTTGCGGAGTTTGGGCTCCGCGTCAAAGAAAACACCTGGCCCATTCATGCGATGCTGGTCAGCTACAGCAACGGGCATCTCGGGTACATTCCCGAAAGGGCGGCATTTGACCGCGGCGGCTATGAGACCACCTTCATGATGGGTAGCCGCCTGGCGCCCGAAGCCGCCGATATTCTTTCCGACGAAATCACATCACTGATTAAAGAGGGTAGTGAAATATGAAGATTTCCATGATGACCTATACCATGGCACGTGGCCTGGAGGATGGCGAGAGCTTCGATGCCGTGGAGCTGTGCGAATTCACCCGCGAACTGGAGCTCGATGCCATCGACTGGGTGCGCACGTACGGGTACGATCCCAAAGAGCTCCGCAAAATCACCGACGACTACGGCCTGAAAAACATCTGCCATACATTCTTCTGTGATCTGAACTTCCGCCACTCGGACGAGCGCGCCGAGGGGCGGGAAGACTTCAAGCGCGGCATCGAGGCGGCCGTGGACCTCGGAGCCGATAAAGTGATGCTCCCGGTGTCGGGCAAGACCGAATTCACCCGCGATGAGTCCCGTGAAAATGTGATCGCCGGGCTGAAAGAGGTCATTGATTTCGCCGACAATGCCGGGGTGACCGTCACGGTGGAGAACTTCCCACACCACCTCAGCCCCTTCATTGTTTCGGCCGACGTGAACGCGGCGATCGAAGAGGTCCCACAGTTGCGGGTGACCTTCGATAACGGCAATGTCACCACCGGCGGCGAGGACGCCCCTGACGGCTTTCTCAACAGCGCCGAATATGTGGTGCATTCACATTTCAAGGACTGGAAAGTGTGCTCTCCCGACGATCCCGGCGCCCGCATCGGGATGGACGGCAATTACCGCAGGGCCGTGCTGGTGGGTGACGGTGATGTTGACCAGGTCGGGTGCGTCCAGGCCATGGCCGATTACGGCTACGATGGATACATCAACTTCGAATACGAAGGCAGTGAGCTCACACCGCGTGAGGCCACCATTGAGGGCGTCCGCCGGATGAGAGAGTGGATCGCCGACGCCACCTCATAGCCGCAACTGCACGGAGAATGAAAAAGCCGCCCCGTTTCGATACCGGGGCGGTTTTTGCGTGCTGGCTGTCTCGTGATGACCTGTCATGCTGTTTCATAAAACAACCGTGGATCGGCCCGAAGACTGTGATGTTTACAGCCCGAGAGTGGCGCCGTCGTTTGGATCCAGCTTCCAGTCCAAGGCACTGTCTTTTATCAAAGAAGCTCGATCGTATTGGCGTCCACCAACTTTTCGGCCACCTGAAAGCAGAAAAGCCCACAGCGCCCCGGGCATGCGACAGTGAGCCGGTGACGCAGGCGCAGTCTCTATTCCCGGCCGGTCGCACACTCTCTGATATTGCTGAAGCTCACGTCGCGCAGGTATTCGGAGCCCGGTACGACCGTTACTGCTTCGCCGGGTACCTCGTGGCGGATGATGTTGCTGATAATGGAATCACACAGCGACCCGCCGATCATGATCGTGTGCTCCGACCTGCTGATGACGTTGTTGACGATGATGCGGGAGGTGTCCCCCACCGGCGCCACCCCTCCGCCATAGGCCTCGTCGCCGATCTTCACCGCCGCCCGGCAGCGCATGTCCGCTGGAGACGTGTCGGTCAGGCCGTCGAGGACGATATCGTACATCCGCGCGCCGGAGGTGTTCAGCAGCCTGACGATATGATGCCCGCCCTGACAGTAGCCCCTCACGTTGCGGATGGTCACCTGCCGGATGTCATCGCGGCCCTCTCCGCGGTCTATTGCGCCACTGACCATCGTGGACTGAAGCTCTCCGGCGGGCCTGTCGGGATTGGGAATCGCCGTCAGGGCGATCAGGTCATCGCCGGTGTAGCCGGTGATGTTGTCAATCAGGATATCGTAGCATCCCAGCCGCAGATCGACCCCGTCCTGGTTGAGCACCGTCTCCTGCACACCGTCTATCGCCTTCACTCCACTGGAGGCAAAATCGAGGTCGCGCACGGTGCCATGCGCACAGCGCTCGAGTGAAACGCCCCAGCAGTGGCTGTCCTTCATGGCAATATTCTGAATGCTGAAATCCTCGACGTAGGCGAAGAGGATACCGATGTTGCGCCAGTCGCCGGTCTGGGTTTCACCCTCGACGCCTGCATCGGTGCCGTAGGTGCGCTCTCCGAGCGTCTTGGCGCCGTCGCCGGTGGCTCGCGGATGGTCCGCGCCCTCCAGCAACACATCTCCTGTACCGCGGATATGGACATTGCGGATCGGCTCGATGTCGCCGATGCCCTCTCCACAATTCGCGCTGCGGATCATGTTATCCCGGCAGCGGTCGGTGAGCTTCAGGTGGCAGTTGTCGAGCTCCAGCACGGTGTCTGCCGGGATGAGGATTGCTGAATCCAGCAGCCAGATGTCTCGTACACCGTCATCGGCCATATTCTTGCGCGGGATGACGACATGACGGCCTGTGCCTGCTGCGGCCTGCAGGGCCTGGTTGATGCGATCGACATCCGATCCCGTAAAGTTATTCGGCGTGAAAGGTACCTGTGTATGCATGTCGGACAGCTCCTTTTGGCAGTCTGGTGTTGGGGTTCTGCGGATGGCGGTCTTTATTCTTCGCTATCGGATTCGGCCCATGGAAGGGCATCGATCTCATCCAGCGGCCACATCGGGCGGCGCAGGCGCTCAAATGGCAGCTTCGTGACATCCGGGTTATGTACGCCCGGTGTGTCCAGGTCGAAAATGGCGGTGGCGATAGGCCCATAATCCGCGCGGAAGTGCACGGCGGATTTCAGGCCGATGAGCAGGCGGTCACGCGGCTCGATTCCCACGCTGCGCAGCGCCTGGCAGTCATACGGCTGGATGCGGTATTCGGTGAGCACCACCTCGACCTCCCCGACGACGAAGACAACGGTGCGCCCCATGTCCGCTTTGACGCCGGTGTACATCGGCCCCTTATTCTCGAAGCGGCCATCGGAGATCAGCCTGACATATCCGGTGAGCGTCAGTGTCGCGCCATGCCGGTCGTCGGTCTTGCCCCCGACCTGAAGCGTCACCTCATTGCCGACACCGGCCTCAACGGCTCCCGCGACGGCCTCCGGGTCGGCGATGATGGCCACGGTCGAACCCGGCACATTCGCCTCAACCATTTCCTGCAGCATCACCGTCCCGTCACAGGGTGCCCCGCCGCCGGGGTTGTCGGAGCCGTCGGCCATCACCACGGGGCCCTCCCCCGTGCGCATCGCATAATCAATGGCCTCCCGCACGGGCGTGAGATCGAGCTCGAAATCACTGCGCCGCTCCCACATCGCTCCGGCAATTTCCTGTGCCGTGGCGCGCGCAATTTCGGAATCGTCATCGGTCGTCACAACCACCGAGGCTCCGCAATCGGTGATGTCTGCGAAGGGGAAGCCGCCGGAAACGGTCACGTTGAGGATGCCGGGGCGCTCCTCCGCTTCGTGAGCGAGGTCAATAATGTCACCCATCGGCGAGATCAGCGTACACTGCCGGGGTGGTCCGATCAGCATCGGCACCTGTGCGAGTGTAGAGACCGGCTGCGCCTCACCCGTAATCGCCGCCATGATGAGCCGTACCGCATCCCGGCCCCGCTCGTAGGCGTCCACGTGTGGATAGGTGTCGTAGCCGACCAGTGCATCCGCCTGTTGTACCATCAGGGGGCTGATGTTGGCGTGCAGATCGAGCGTGCTGATGACGGGGACATCAGGCCCCACCATCTCACGCACGTGGGTCAGAATGTCTCCCTCGGCATCCTCGAGGTCCTCGGTCACCATGGCTCCGTGTAGCTCCAGAAGGACACCGTCCACCGGCAGCACCGCCTGCAACTTCTCCAGAAGCGTCGCGAGTACCCGGTCGTAGGCATCCTGCTCGATGAGGCCTGACGGCTGTGGGAAGGTGTACAGGACTGGAACCGCGTCGAAGCCGATCTCATCGGCGGCGTCCAGGAATGCCCCGGTGCACGTGGACCTGCCCTTGAGGTTCTCGACAAGCTCGTCACCGCTCATCAGGCCGGGGAAGCCGCGGCCGCGAAGGAAATCATCGAAGGTCGTCAGCCCCTCGGCAAATGTGTTGGTCTCGTGCGAAAAACCTGCAACAGCGATGCGTGTCATACGGACATCTCCTTCATTACCAACTGTCGGCCTTCGGAGTCATAAGGGTCCTGCGTTCGCTACTCCCCGCGAAGACCGTATTTATTTCTCTCAAGCATGATTCGGTGGGTATTTGTGTCAGACATGTGGGCACTTCTCCGCTCGGGCCCTCAACCCTCCTGCAGCAGCCAAAAAGCGGAGAGGCCCGGGCCATACGCTGCGACGACGGCTATCGGAGCAGGAAGGAGTGTTTGGGGTCTTCGGCGAAGAAAAGGGGCGACTATTCCACCAGCATACGACATACCACCGGGGAGCGAAGAATGTTGACATACACATCGCATTGTGCGCGTTTCATGGGTGCTGTGATGGCACTTTCTTTACTGGTGATTTCCGCTGCAGGGGCCGTTTCGGCTCCGGGTGATGCAGCGGCCGACGACCTCGTTGCCTTGATGAAAGAGACCGGCCGCCCGTACGCCGCCATTGGGCGCGTTATCTCGCCCCCAGCCATTGATGGACAGGGAGATGACGAGACTTGGGAAAAGGCGGTGATCCTGCGGCCGTTTTTTACCGGTGATATGAGCGAAATACCCTCCGCCACAACGACCGCGTGGCTGGGCTGGGACGACGAACACCTGTACGTTCGATTTCACTGCGAGGAACCAATCCTCGAAGAGCGCCGGAACCGCCTGGAGGATTTTCACCGGGCCATCACACAGGATGATACGGCGGTGTGGGAAGACCAGTGTGTGGTACTTCTGATTGCCCGCCCGGATGGCGAATATGTGTATGACTTCTTCTTCAATGCCAACGGGGCCCTCGCCGACGCCCGTGGTGAGCTGCCGGATCCCTGGTCCTCCCGTGACGCGTCATTCGATACCGGCGCGCAGGTTGATGCATCGGTGAGCGAGGGCGCGTGGGAAGCCGAGCTTGCGGTGCCCTGGCCGGCCCTCGGCGGCCCTCCGGATGAGACGCCGTGGCGGATATGCCTGGGCCGTCTGCGGCGGGCGATATCTGAAACGAGCGCCTGGCGGGCACCTACCGACCGTGGCCTGCACGACGTCAACAGCTTCGGGTATGCACGCTTTGTCGATGAGCCCATTTCCCTGCAGGTCACACCCCCACAAAAGCTGCAGCCCGGCACGAATTCGGCTTCTTTTCAGGCCGACCCGGCGATGCTGCCACTTGCCATCTCGGCAAATCTTCGGGCTCCCGACGCAGATGATGTGACGCGCCATGTCGAACTGTGGGATGCCGGCAGCACGCGGGATATGAGCTTCACCAGCGACCTGCGCGGTGATGTGGACTTCACGCTCAATGTATGGGACACAGAGTCGGGCACCCCCTTTTACCTCAGCCCCACCATGAAAAGAACCATTGAGAAAAGTCGTGGGACGATCTCCATTCGTACCGAGGGCGGCTGGAAGGTAACGCTCGGCGGAGAGACAATCGCCGACGGCACCGGCGCGGCTGACGATGTCGCCATCCCCTTCCAGGAGGGGATCAATGTGCTGGCGATCACCTTTGAGGGCGGAACCGGCTCATTCGCCGGACAGTTCCATGGTATCCCGCTGAACTCCGACGACACCTGGGTCATGGCTGCCGGTGACCTCCCCGAAAAGTTCCATGCTGCGGATTTCGACACATCTTCCATGGAACGTGCGAGGGTCATCGGTGACAGCGAGCTCGAGGGCGCCAGCCAGGTCGGCGCTGACAGCGGGCCGGTCACGTTGCGAAAGACCATCCTGTGGCGGTACACGCGGGTCAATCCGAAGCCGTCGCCTGCATACTTCCTGGCGAAGAACCTCCCGGAGTCGATGAACATTCCCGAGCCGGGCCTGCCCGGATGCAAGCTCGAAGACTACACCCTTCATCTGGCCCTGCCGGAGGGTATCGAGCTTCTGGGAACAAGCGGCTTTTACGGTGCGCTGATCGACTATCTTCCGTTGTACAGCACCGAGGAAGCAGGCACAATCGAGCTTGACGGCAGGACCTACCGGCATATATTGGTCACCGCAGATCAGCCGGTGACTCACCGCACCTCCTCGCTGATCCTGACCGAAATTGACCTGCATTTGAAAGCCACCGACCCTCTGGCGGCCGGTGATTCGTCGCGTCTTGTCCTGTGGAGTAACGCCGAAAACGGAGCGGTCATGGAGGTCCCGCAGACCGTGCCCCTGCAGGTGGTGCAGAGCGTGGAGGGTCGGCAGCCGGAAAATGTTCGGATTCTCATGTGGACCAGCTATATGCGGCGGCTTGATGTTCCGGACCTCAGGGAGACTGTGCTCGACACTTTCCAGACCGCCGGGGTCAACTGGATCTCCCATCCCGACGGGCCCGATGTCGCCGGAAAACGCAACATCAACCGGATGGAGCACATGCGCTTCTGGTCCTGGAACGAACTCAAAGAATACGCCGAAGCGCACCCGGAGGCCGCGCTTGTGGACGCCGGCGGCAACCGGAGCAAGGAGCTTTTGAGCCCTGCATTCATTCTCGGTGACGGCTGGCCGGTGTTCGAAGAGGCGCTTCGGGAGCGTCTGCTGGAGTTCAAACCCCAGGCGCTCATGTGGGACGCAGAAACCAACGCCTTTACCGGCTATATGGCAAGCTATGATGAGACGTCACTGCAGCAGTTTGCGGAGTTTGCCGGGCTGGACGCCGACAACCTGACGCGCGAGAGTATCAGAGACCAGCACGGCGATGAGTGGGTAGCCTTCACAAACGACCGGCTCGCCCAACTGTGTCTGAAGGCCAAAGAGGCTCTCTCAGAGATCCTGCCGAATGCCACCTTCTGGGTGTATTCAGGCTACCAGTCGGAGCGCACGCGCAGCCGCTACAGCGTTGACTGGGCGCGTCTGGCAGAGCTGGACGCCATTGATGTGGCAAGCTGCGGGTACGGGCGGAAGATCGACGCCGTTCGCGCCACCCAGAGGGCAATCGGCGACATCCCGCTGGTGACCGGCGTGAACCTGGCCGCGTACCGGCGTACCGAGGACAAGGCCGTCCGCCCCCTCACAAAGGCCACCCTGTTGAGGCGTCTCACTGATGGGACCGGCGGGATTCTGATCTACAATCACCCACAGATGGAGGGCCGGTCATACCACGCGCTGGGCGAGATCACACGTCTGGTCGCCGATCATGACGGCATCTTCACCCACGGGCGTCTCGACCGAAACTGGCACGGGCTCGGGGAGGAAAACCATCCAGATACCGCGGTTCTGAAGTCACCCGACGGCTACCTGCTGGCGGTGATGAACGAATCAGACGAGCCACGCACGTACACCATGACGCTGCCGGACCGGGCTTTCGAGCGAGGTTATGAGTATTATAGCGGTCAGTCTTTTGACTCTGGTGATACTATATCGGTTACCCTTCAGCCGCATGACGCCGCGGCATACATCCTCAAATAGCACTCGCACGGCACGCGCACGAGATAGGACGCATTTCATTATTCACAAACCCGCTCCCGGAAGGGGTCGCGATACGTGAGCATATCAGAGGGCGACAGCCCGAGACCACCGGCGTCACTGACAGACAGGACCTCACATTCGGCAAACCGTCGGACCATTCGCATCGTCACGGTTGAGGATAACCCGACGGTCCGGTTCG
>JAWODS010000220.1:0-3451 GCA_046483205.1 Armatimonadota bacterium
GGCGTGCACAGGTCAACACAATCAAGCTCCTCCTGATCGAGCATGTCATCCATGCAGACATAGCGGCTGTAATCGCTCAGGTCCAGTTCGGTCGCTTCACCGATGTTTCCACCAATGCTTGGGGCAGTTTCTGCCACCCGCTCGGGGTCTTTGTCACACACCGCCACAAGCTCCACATTGTCGAGGTCCCGGTAGATGTTGAAATGCTGCTGTCCCATGAAGCCCATACCAACAAGGCCGACACGGACCATATCAATCCATCTCCTTCCACTGCCCGGCACATGCCGCCGGTCAAGATTGTATTTCTATTTGTTTATTCGCTGTCCGGCCCGCGTCATCCTGCAAGGGCTGCGCCGCGGAGGAGATGTCGCCTGGTGCGTGGAAGGTATATCGGGTCAAAGAAATCGCAGGAGCTGATAGAAACTTTATGATTGCAATTTCAACAGTTGAAGAAGCGATGTATGAGGCGATGTGCCGGGCGGCGACGCGGCTGCCGCCGGATATCGATGACGCACTTGAAGCTGCTCTCGCCGAGGAGACCGATCCGCTGGCACGACAGCACCTGCAGGTGAGCCTGGAGAATTTCCGCCTGGCGCAGGAGGGCGAAGGACTTCTGTGTGGCGACACCGGCTTCCCCCTGTATTTCATCACAGCGGGCGGCGGCACTGAGATCGAGGGCGGCTTTGAAGCCCTTCAGCAGGCGGCCGAAGCGGCCACCCGACGGGCGACACAGAACAGCTTCCTGCGCCCCACGATGGTGGATCCGCTGACCCGAGAAAATCCCGGTGACAACATCGGGCCCGGCATGCCGCTGGTGGATTTGAGCTTCAAAGGAGACGGCGGAGGACTTAGTATCGTAGCTGCGCCGAAGGGTGGCGGATCGGAGATTTTCGGCACATTTTACCGCATGCTCTTTCCCGCTGACGGAGTGCGGGGTATTTCGAAGTTTGTCGCCGACTCGATTATCGGCGGCTGCTACGCCGGCAAAATCTGCCCTCCCGCAATCGTGGGGGTGGGCATCGGTGGAACCGCTGATTTGTGCATGAAGATGGCGAAGCGCGCTGCGGTACTGCGCCCGGTCGGCTCCGAAAATCCGGATACTGATGCAGCGAAGCTCGAAGCCGACCTCACCCACGCGATGCGGCAGACAGGCATCGGCCCAATGGGCTCGCGGGGGAAAAACGCCGTCATGGCAATCCATGTCGAAACAGGAGTTACGCACACGGCGGCGCTTCCGGTGGCGGTCAATGCCCAGTGCATCGTCGGGCGCCGCTGGACCGCTCACATCGAGCCAGACGGCAGTCTCAGCTATACGGGCAAAATTGGAGCCGACAAAGCAAGCGGAGGTGAGGAAATATGAGCTCACATATCAAACACCTGACACTGCCACTGGACGAAGAGGAGGCACGCAGCCTGGTCGTCGGTGATATGGTGACGGTCAGTGGGAAGGTCTTCACCGGCCGCAGTCTTTTTCATATCCGTGCCATTGAAGACGATATCCTGCCACCGGTGGATTTCCATCGCATCAACTGCTTTTTCCACGTCGGCCCGGTGATGCGGCAAACAGAGGCCGGATGGGAGGTCGTCAGCATCGAGCCGACCTCCAGCATCCGTTTCGAGCGCTATGGCGGAGATGTTGTCCGCAAGCTCGGCCTCCGCACACTCATCGGCAAGACCACCATGGGACCGGCAACCGCTGAAGCTCTTCGCGACGTCGGTGGCGTCTATCTATCGAAAATCGGTATCTGTGGCAACCAGCTTGCGCCACAGGTCAAATTCGTGGAAGACGTGTATTTCGTTGATGAGCTGGGAAAAACCGAGGCCACGTGGATTTTTAAAGTCGAGCACTTCGGCCCGTTTTTCGTCGCCATTGACGCCAGGGGAAGAAGCTACTTCAAGGAGCTGCGAGGGAGCGTCCGAGAGCACATACCCGGGGTGTATCGAAAGCTCGGAGTGCCGCTGGATTTCGACTATACGGACGTCGGAGCCGATTTGTGATCATTGATTGTCGGCTGGAGAGATGTCATCTGTGGATAGGTCACTGACATACCTGTCACTGTGTGGGATGCTGGGATACGGCTATCCGCTGGCAAGCCTGCAGAAGGGGCTGGATTCTGATCCGGATTTCATCGGTGTCGATGCCGGCTCGACCGACCCGGGCCCCTACTACCTCGGCAGCGGAGAGGCGTTTGTGAAGCGCTCGCAGGTGGCCCGCGACCTCGGCCCCGCACTTGAGGCGGCCATCGCACACGACATTCCCCTTATCATCGGTACCGCCGGGGGCGCGGGAGCACGCCCACATGTGGACGGCTTCATGGACATTCTTCGGGAGGTCGCGTCTGACAGGGGGCTGCATTTCGATGCCGCCGTGATTTATGCCGATATGGAACCGGAGGTCGTGGAAGCTGCTCTGCAGGCGGATCGAATCACACCATGTGGGCCAGTTCCACCGCTGGAGCCGGGGACTGCCAGCGACTGCGCGAACCTCGTCGCCCAGATGGGCACGGGGCCGCTGATCGAGGCGTTGCAGACGGGCGCGGATGTGATCGTGGCGGGACGCTGCTGTGACACCGCCATCTTCGCGGCGCTTCCCATCATGCGCGGTTTCGATCCGGCCCTCGCCTTCCACGCTGCCAAAATCGCCGAATGCGGAACACTCTGTGCGCGTCCCGGTGGGGCGAATGATGCCCTGCTGTGCACCCTGGCTGAGGATCATTTCACCGTCCGGCCGCCAAATCCCGACAAATCGTGTTATCCGGACACCGTCGCCGCCCATACACTCTACGAGCAGCCCGATCCCGACCGGTCCATCGAACCTGAGGGGATTATTGACATATCAGAGTGCGAGTTTGAGGCATCGGGAGACCGCGGCGTCACTGTGGGGGGGACGCGGCTGCATAAGGCCGACAGCCACTGCCTGAAAATCGAAGGGGCGGCACTGCGGGGATACCGCACCATCAGCGTGGCATGTACACGCGACCCTCAGGTCATCACACACCTCGACGAGATAGAGCAGGCCGTCCGGGCATCGGTGAAGGAGAATACCGACATTCCCCCATCAGATTATTCGCTGCAGTTCATCACCTACGGAAAGGACGCGATTCTGCAGGATCACGAACCATCAACGCAGACTCCGCACGAAGTGGGCGTTGTGATTGAGGTCATTGCGCCCACCCAGCAGCAATCTGACGCCATCTGCAGCCTCGCCCGTTCGACCGCTCTGCACCAGCATTTCGAAGACCGCAAAACCACTGCCGGAAATCTCGCCTTTCCGTTCTCACCATCGGACTTCTCCGGCGGGCCCGTCCATGAGTTTGCCGTCTATCATCTCATGGAGGTCGAAAACGAGCGTGAGATGTTTCCCGTGCACGTGGAGGAGGTGGGGCTATGACGCTGTATAATATTGCCTCGGTGATGCGGTCGAAAAACGCGGGGCCGTTTGTGGTGACGG
>JAWODS010000391.1:0-2719 GCA_046483205.1 Armatimonadota bacterium
ACGCGCTTTGTGTTCGAGGTCGTGTTCGCATCTGCCCCCGGCGCCTCCATCGTCGCGGAGGTCCTCGGCGAGGAGGTGCGGAGCGTTCCTTCGAAGGCGATCAGCGAGCTGGATGATGACTACCCGCAGCTGCATTTCGGTGAATAAAACTCTTACATGACGATAAATAGAGGGAGGCCGCATCCATGGAGATGACATTCGCGTATGGCCGTGGCGAGCAGACCGTCGAGGTGTCCGATGACCGCGTGATTGAGGAAATGGCGCTGCCCAGCCGGGAGGGCATCGAGGACATTCCGGCGGCGCTGGAGGAGGCGATGGAAAATCCTGTCGGCCCCCGTCTTGAGGAGGTCATCGAACCGGGCGACCGGGTGGCGCTGATGACAGTGGATTTCACGCGCCCGAATCCCTCCCCGATGCTGTGGCCGCTGGCCGAGCGCATCGAGGACCTCGGCGCACAGTGGGAGGTCCTCATGGGCCTGGGCAATCACCGGGCCATGACCGACGAGGAGCTTCAGGAGTTCCTCGGCACCAGTGACGTCCGCCAGTCTGATTCGCGCGGGCCACAGTGGGAACTGGGTGAGACCTCCTACGGGACGCCCATCGCGGTTTCCCCGATGCTCAAAGAGTTTGATAAGAAAATCGTCTGCGGCTTTATCGAGCCCTCCTACATCGCCGGGTTTTCAGGGGGCCGCAAGATGATCCTGCCGGGGATGTCATCGTACGAATCGATCACCCACAACCATTTTCTGATCCTCACCGAGGGCCGCAAGCTCGGTGTGCTTGAGGGCAACCCCGTTCACGAGGATATGCTCCAGGCGGCACAGGCCGTTGGTGTGGACTGGGTGTGTGAGGCGGTGGTCAATCCCGATGACAGCTATGCGGCCATCGAATGTGGTGATCTGGTGGAGGCGCATCTCAAGGGTGCGGAGATGTCCCGGCATATCTACGAGCACACCGTCGAAGAGAAGGCCGACATCGTGATCTGCACGGCCGGTGGATATCCGTACGATATCGACATGGTGCAGTCGAAGAAGGCGCTGGTGCCCTCGCTGGAATGTGTGAAACAGGGCGGCGCCATCATCCTGGTCGGCGAATGTTCGGACGGCTGGGGTGGGGAGGAGCCCTACCGGCGGCTGCTGGAGAGCGAGGAGCCCCAGGCGATCATCACAGAGATGCGCCGGCGGGTGGACAAAGGTGAGGTGGACTGGGACTGGGCGCCATGTTCGACGGGCTTTTTGTTCTCATCAGTCGTCCACCGCCTTGGCGCGCAGCTCATCGTGGTCTCGGAGCTGTCCGACGACATCCGGCCCACTTTTGCCGACTGCGCTCCGGACTTGCCGGCTGCGCTGTCGATGGCCGAAGAATCTCTGGGAGAGGACGCGACAATTATCGCCCTGCATGACGGCCGGCGCGTGATCTGCAAGGCCGCGGGTGAATAGGTAACGCGGTCGCCGCAGGACGATCTCAGGGTGGCCGGAAAAGAAGGTGCTTTCATGAGCAATCGACTCCGTGCGGGTGCCGCAGCGGTAGAAATCACGCCGGATCCGGGGACACAACTTGCGGGAGCCGTCGGGCGACACCGCACCGCAAAGATGGTGCTGGATCCGCTGTATGCAAGAGCGGTTGTCTTCGAGGCCGGAGGCAGGCGGCTGTGCCTGGTTGCGCTGGATGTCACCATCATCACCAGCGAGTACACCGAAAAAATCCGGCGGGCCGCCGAAGCGTACGATCTGGCGCCGGAAGCAGTCATGGTTCATGCCACGCAGACACACTCCGCGCCGCCCATCGGCCATTTCATGCTTGACCGGGATTTTCCGGCGGTGCCGGACGATATGCAATGGCTGCGTGGGGGTGATGAGGCGTACAGCGAATGGGCGGCGGTGCAGGCTGCACAGTCCATCGGGAAGGCCGTTGAACGCCTGAATCCGGTCGAGATTGCCGCAGCTTCGGGTACGGATGGCCGATGGGCTGCCAACCGCCGTGCGGTGACGCTGGATGGGGATATCACCATGGTCACCGGTACGTGGGCAGAGCCGCAAAGCCAGGCCTCCGTGCGATATATCGAGGGGCCGATTGATCCGGAGGTAGGCGTGCTGGCGGTGAGGCATGCACCGGGCGACGCCGACACACAGAGCTTCAATGTCCCCGCCCTCATCCTCCATCACACCTCTCACCCGGTGTGCGTGTTTCCGCAGCCGGTGGTTTCGGCTGACTGGCCGGGTGCGTGGGCCGCTGAGATGCAGAAAACGGTCGGGGAGGGCTGCGTGCCGGTGGTGGTGAACGGCGCGTGCGGGAATATCAACCCCGCCGACCGGAGCGATCACAGGCCCATGGGCGCCGGGCTGGCGGAGACCACCCGCAGCGTCTTCCAGCACCTGGAGTTTGCGGGCGAAGCCGCACTGGACTGGCGGATGGAGCGAGTGCCCATTCCCATTCGTGAGGTAACCGACGAGGAGCTGGAATGGTGCCGGGAGGTTCTCAACCGGCATGCGAAGCCGCCGGTACAGGAGGATCCACCCGGCGTGGAGCGAGAGTGGATCGAAGCGGCCAGCACCTACAGCGTATATCTGCAGCGGCAGCGGTCGCCGGAGCTTGAATACGAAATCCAGGCGCTGCGCATCGGCGACACCGCCATCGTGGGGCTCCCCGGCGAGCCGTTTGCGGAGCTCGGGCTGGCGATCAAGATGGCCTCACCCGCATATCCCACCTTCATCGCCCA
>JAWODS010000042.1:0-5441 GCA_046483205.1 Armatimonadota bacterium
ATGGGCGCTTTGAGAGGTTACTTCACCGAAGGGGATAAACAGGGCGTCGTAGTCGGAGAGCTCGCCGTCTGTGACCTGGCTTTCGAAAATGATGTCCACCGGCAGGCCGACGCGCATAAAGGCCTCGTGCCAGGCGGCGTAGGCAGCGAATCTCTGCCATCCTGCCGCGTTTTCGCCGAAAAGCTCGTTTGTGTGAGACATATAGAAGGCGACATCACGCGGCGGCGTCTCAAGCTGCGTGATGACCGGCCCCAGCGGCTTCCAGATGCGGTCGGCCAGCTCTTTGACGCCCTCCCAGCGGTCGTGATTCTCGATGTTGCGCATCCAGCCGGTGTTCCAGTGACCCACGGCGTACACATCGCGGGTCATGTTCAAAAGCAGCCCCAGCCGGATAATCGAGGCCGAGGGGCATTCATCATCAGGGCTCATCACCGTGGCCTTCCACAGCACCTGGACGTAGTTGCACACCTTCTCATGCTCCGGATCATGCATGGACAGCAGCACTTCGGTCTTGAACGGGACAGTCAGTGCATTGGGCGTGGTGTACGTCCAGTCCCAGCAGTTGATGCCGTCGTGGCGGTGCTTGAAGTACGGCTGCCGGACCGCCGGATCGTGAAATACCGTGATGTCCCTGTCAGCCTCCCGCACGGCCTCGGCCATATCGATGGCGAGCTCATTGTAGCCCTCGCCCTTCAGCCAGAACCACCGATAGAACTGGAGCATCGGGTTGTCGTCACTGATGACCCCGTCTTCGTCCTCATCCATCCCCTCGATCTCGGTGTGTGGCTTCGGGTACATGTTTTCCGCCTGCTCCGGCGGCGGACCACCGAACTCCTCTCTGGCCTTCCGGATGCCCAGTTCGGAGAAATCCGAGTGATTGTGGTGCTCGGTTTCGGTGTTGATATTCATGAGGCGGTAGGCCGGATAGTCTCCGTAACGCTCAGCGTAGGTGCGGGCGAAGTTCACCGAAAAGTCGTGGAAATCCGGATGATAGGGCAGAGGCAGACGGGTCCTGTTGCCCGCTGCGTCCTTGCCGTACACCTCATCGGGGAATTCTCCGTGGGTGGACTGCAGGTTCGTGCCGCTGATCATGCCGTGTTTGAGGCACAAATCGAAGACATGGAAGGGGCTCTGCTCCCCGCCCCCGTACCGGTCGGGCCGGTCTTCTTCAGGCACGGGTTTGCCTTTATGCTCCCAGTCTATCGGCTGTGCCCGACCCCCGCCGATACCCATGGTGTGGCCGTGTTCGACGTAATCAATGATAGTCTCTTCATCCCGCGGCAGCCCCCAGGTGAAGTAGTTGAACCGGTCTGGGTTCCAGTTTCGCGCGATGCCGAAATGGAACACCTCGTCCCGCACAAGCCCCTCGCGAGGGATGCTGACCTGTGTGCGAAAGACGTAATGCCCCGCTTTCAGAAGCCGCGTATCCAGCGGGAACTGTATGGTGCGGGCCTCTCCGGCGGGAAGTGTCTCGACATCGGTGACAATCTCGTCAAAGAGCGGCTCGGATCGGTCGGCGGCACTCTTACGGGCGTTGGGATTATAGTAATTATGCAACGCGAGCTTGACATGAAGCTTTTCGAACGCCTCCTCGCTGTCATTGGCAAGCTCAAACGGCACCACCATCTCACCGACATCGCGGAGAAAGTATTTCGGCGTCAGGCCGTATTCAAAGCGCAGATGCCGCATGAAGCGCGAAGTTTTGCCCGCCGAGACGATCCGGGTGACCTTCACATTATCCACCAGCACCTTTCGGCCCATCTCGCCCAGAGCTATGGGGCCCTCGGCAAAGTCGCCGGCGTAGGCCTGGACAACTGGCTGGTCGTTGAGGTATCCCACCAGTGAATCCCCGGAGACAGAGATGGCGAGGTTAAAGGGCATTTCATCCAGCGCTTCGTGGCCTTTGGATTCCGCCAGCACGTAGCTGTTGCCGTCTTTGACGCGCACAATCTCAAGAGTGTCCTCCCGCGCTGCGGTCCATTTGAGTGCATAGTAGTTGCGCGGATCCTGGAACCGCACGGCCAAAAGTACCGATCCCGCGCCATCAAACTCCTCCACCATGTCCGCGGAGAACCGGTAATCGCTCCACCAGCCCTCCCCGGCCTTCGCCCAGGTCCCGTTTCCGTTCGGCCCCATGCTGTCGGACATATCGCCGAAGTGACCGTCCTGCATCACCCAGTCACTGCCGGCAACAAAGGTCCAGCCTTTGGGCGTCTGGCGGTCGAAATCGTCCTCGAACAGTGTCGCGCCCTCAAGAAGCTCCTCGGTGCTTTTCATGGCTTTTCCCTCCGATGCTCCGGTGAGATCGAACCCGTAGGGCATGTATCCGATGAGACGGCTGTACTCGCCGCCCTCCACTATGGCCATGACACCGATGCGCTCAGACCCGGTGCGGATCTGGCCCTTACGCTCATACCATGTCTTAAACTCCGTGTCGCCGGGGTCGGTGATGGGGATTTCAACGCTCCAGCTTTTTCCCTGCTGGTCGGGGTCAGTCTGTGCTTCAAACGAGGTACGCCCGTTGAATGAAAGAGGCTCCTGTGTGTCCATTTCGACAAGCTGAAATTGGACCGTCTCGTATCGCGAGGAAGTATTCACCGAGAGCTTTAGTGCGTCACCGACGTTCACGTAATTGTGCCCGGCCTGCCCCTCCTGCTGCTTATCATCCAGATCCACGGTGATGCAGTCGGACTCATCGGCGGTCATCTTCAGCCAGTCGATCTTTGTTTCCGGGCCGGGCTCGCGATCTTTCGGGCCGAAGGTCATAAAGGAAAGGGCGAACTTGTTCGGCTCGCGCCCTTTCAGGGTGGTGTCGCGTAGATCAAGGGCAAACAGGCCGGGGCCACCGACATTTTGCAGAAATGTCTGACCACCGGTGGAGGCATTGCCGACGTGAACGGTCCCGGGGCTTTCGACGAACTTAATTTTCAGATAGGGGTAGTTTTGCAGATCATGGGGCACATAATACTGCAGGGCATTGTATCCGCGCTCACTGGTTTCGGCGATCGAGGCCACGCCGTCTTTGACGGTCATCGCCACCTGCGGCGGATCGTACACCCCCCAGCCGTCGTGGCGGTTTGGATTGGTGACGAGCGTGTCGAAATCCTCCACCCACAGCGTGTCGTCGGAGGGGTTCATCACCATCTCGGCGTGCAGCGGTGCACACACAAAAAGGAGAGCGGCAGCGGTCAAAAGCGCGGTCAGCCGGGCCATATCCATCGCCTCCGTTTGCAGCGCCTGCGTGTGACGTGCGTACCTGTATTATGCTCGACAGCCGGGCCTCCCACCTCCCGCAGGCCGGCAGGTGTCGCGCTGAGTGCGGCGAAATACCGGACAGAAGTGAGCATAATCTCACACGGAAAATATACGGAGTTGGTGGCGCCGATGGAACGCCTTGTTTTTGCGGTTGTATTCTTAATGTTGATTGTGACGGCGGTATGCGCGGAGCCTGTGTTTGAAAATCTGGGGATGCCAGCGCGCGTCCCGGGGATGTCGGTCCAGGTTGCCACAGAGGGCGCCGGAGGGGAATGGATCGCCTGGGGAGCGCACGAGGCCCCCGATGGTCACGCCATTATCGGTATCAACGTCGAGACGGGCCAGTCCCGCCGCATCGGAGTGAACCACTATGGCCGAAGCCACATCCAGATGGCCCGCGGCCCCGAGGGACAGATGTACGCCTACTGCGGGAACCCGGCACACTTTTTCAGGTATGACGCAGAAAACGAGAAACTGGTGGACCTGGGCGTCCCCGCGGATCCAGGACACTATTTCCTGGGCTCCACCGTCAGCACCGACCATATCTTTTACGTGGGCACATATCCGAATGCCGAGTTGGGGTATTGTGACATGAAGACGGGTGAAATCGGCACTGCAGGGCGGCTGCCGGAAGATGACCGGCAATCGTATATCGTCCGTCCGCAGGTCGCCGACGACGGGGTCGTCTATTGTCCGGTGGGGCTTCATCACATGGAGCTGTGGTCGTGGAATCCGGAAACCGGTGAAAAGCACCAGATCCTCACACCGGAACTGATGAAACACCAGGGGTCGCCCAACGTCTGGCTGGGGACGGACGGGCAGGTGTATGGAAACGTCGGAGACACCCGGTTCCGCTGCGAGCCCGACCGCATCATTCTGGCCGAGACCTGTGAGCGGAAGCGTGACGCCTTCCGCTTCAAGACCACAGATGAGTGGTACGTCAACGGTGTGGACGGCGAAAGCCGCCTGCTTCTGACAAACCGCGAGACCGGGGAGAAGGTCAGGCGGCCGACAGACTACGCGGGGGAACCGGTGCGCATCTACTGCGTGGGGCCGGAGTATGACGGCAAAATCTGGGGCGGCACAATCAAGCCCTCGTACGCCTTCACCTGCGAAATCGAAACAGGTGAACTCGATTTTCTCGGGCATTTCGTCCGCGGCGGCACGCAGATTTATGACATTATCGAAACCCCCGAAGGCCTGCTCATGGGCAGCTACGGCGGCGCCTTCATGGACCTGTACCATCCGGATCAGCCCGTCGAAGAGGGAAAGAACCCCGAACACCTGCCGCGGGTGCGCGGGCAGGAGCGGCCCAATCATATTACCGAGGGCCCTGACGGGCGCTACTATGTCGGCACGGTGCCGGTGAAAGGCCATCTCGGCGGCGCACTCATGCGCGTGGATGTCGGCAAGCGCGAGGTCGAGGCCTGGACGAACCTCGTTGAGGATCAAAGCATCTACCACTGCGCACCGGTGCCGGAGACGAACCAGATGTTCTGCACCACCAGCATCCGCGGCGGCACCAGCGCAAAGCCCACGCAGAACGAGGCCGTGTGCTTTTTGTGGGATATCGAGGCCGAAGAGATTGTTGAGACGTTCAGGCCCGTCCCCGGTACGATTGAATACCGCGGTGCGACCAGGGCTGAAAACGGCCTCATCTACGGGCTGACCAATGAGGGGAAATATTACGCCTTCGACCCTGTGAACAGGGAAACCATCCACGTAGGAGATCTTCCCGGAAGCTGGCAGCGTTTTCCATATCTTCATGATGAGCCGGTGGGGGAGGATGGTCTGATCATCGGCATTGTCGACGATATTGTCTATAGCATCGATCCGTCGGATCATAGCTGCCACACACTGGCGCAGGACGATTCATTGGTGGGGCATGTCCACGGCTTCTATGTGACCGATGAGGGAGTGCTTTATTTCGGCCGTGGCGCGAACCTGTGGCGGTGCCGGCTGTTTGACTGAAGATACAACAGGCCGGGGAAATTAAAAAAGGGCGCGTGACCCCAGAAATTTTAAAATAATTCAGCTCCGGATTTCTTTTGTCTTTTGCAAGTTTAGCATGAACAAACCAACTTTTAGGAAATTCTCTTTTGCAATCCCTCATATAAACCCCTCCAAAAATACCTAGTTTAAGCATTTCTTTTGGAGTTAATTCAGGTTTGAATTCAGAATCAAAA
>JAWODS010000060.1:0-4188 GCA_046483205.1 Armatimonadota bacterium
GCCCTCTGCGCGAGCTTGAGCGGCAGGGCGTTGAGTTAACCGTCGTGGCGTGCTCCCCAAAGGGTCTCCTGGATTCCGCAGATGTCAGAGCAGCGATCCGTCCAGAGACAGTGATGATCGTGCTCAACCACGCCTCTAACGTGGTGGGCACGTTGCTACCGGTCGCCGAGGTGGGGCACATCGCTCGCGAACACGATGTGTTGCTGCTGGTGGACGCGGCTCAGACAGGCGGAGCGTATCCAGTTGGTTTTCGGCGTCTTTCGGGCCGAAAGGATGTCGAGCGGCGCGGTCCCCGCTACACCGACTCTGATCTCTACAAGTGGCTCGAGGCCGTCGGTTTTGTCCTGCAGGCCGAAGAAAATGATGACCTGCACTCCAGGGCACAGGAGATTATCGACGAAATCGTCGCCGTCCAGCAGGCCGATGCGTATATCAACACCTATTACGTCGAGGAGCACGCCACGGAGCGATACGAGAATCTGGAGCATTCCCACGAACTGTACTGTGCGGGTCATCTGATCCAGGCGGCGATTGCGCACAGGAGGGCCGGGTTGCAAACGGAGCTTTTTGCCACCGCCTGCAGATTTGCGGACCATATTTGCGACAATTTCGGCCCCGGCAAAATCGAGATGACCGACGGTCATCCGGAAATTGAGCTGGCTCTCATCGAGCTGTACCGGGAGACCGGTGAGCAGCGGTATCTTGATATGGCCCGTTTCTTCCTCGACCGGCCACAGTCCATGCGAAACCTCCCTCCCATCGGCGAGCGCCCGGAACTGGTTGACCACTGCGTGCGCTCCGGGTATATCTGCTGTGCCGCCACCGACTATTACGCCGAAACCGGCGATGAGGCGCTGCTTGAGCACCTCCGCGAGCTGTGGGCGGACCTGGTGGAGGGCAAAATCTATCTCACCGGCGGTGTCGGCGCCCGCTATGACCGCGAGGCGTTCGGTGAGCCGTACGAGCTGCCAAATGGGAGAGCGTACGCCGAGACCTGCGCGGCAATTGCACACATGATGTGGGCGTGGCGGATGCTTTTGGTCACTACAGAAGCGCAGTTCGCCGACGTCATGGAGCGGATCCCGTACAACGGCTTTTTGTCCGGCGTCTCTCTGGAAGGCACCGAGTATTTCTACCGCAACCCCCTCGCCTCCGACGGCGGAGACACACGGAGCGAATGGTATTCCACCACCTGCTGTCCGCCGAATGTTCAGCGCACCCTTGCGTCCCTCCCCGGGTATATGCTGTCGGTCAGCGATGAGGGTATCTGGATGCACCTGTACGCGGCGATGGAGGCCCGGGTGCCATTTGGGGACAACTCCATCCAGCTTAACGTTGATACCGACTATCCTTGGGCCGGCGACATATCCATCACTGTCACCCCCGACAGCCGCGATGAGCTTTCACTGATGCTGCGGATTCCGCAGTGGGCAGAGGGTGCGACGGCCAGTGTCAACGGTGAGCCGGTGGACGCCGCAGTTGAGCCCGGAAGCTTCCTGGGGATCTCGCGCGAGTGGAAATCCGGGGATACGATTGAGCTGCAGTTTCCGATGCCGGTGAGGGTCGTCGAGAGCAACCCGCGTGTCGATGCAACCGCCGGGAAGGTGGCGCTGATGCGGGGGCCGATCGTGTACTGCTTCGAGGAGCCGGACAATCCGGAGGCCTGCATGGCTGACCTGCATCTACCACAGGAGGCGCTCGATCCGGGTGCATGGGAGGCTGCATTTGAGGAGGATCTTCTCGGTGGCGTGGTGACGCTTGCGGGGACGGGTGCAGTTCCGGCCGAGCCGTTCAGCGATCTGCCGCTGTATGCGCCTGCGGGGAGCAGCGGGAAGACAACAGACTGGAAAAGTGTGCAAATCAAGGCCATCCCCTATTACGCCTGGGCCAACCGCGGCCCGGCCTCCATGCGCGTTTGGGTGCCGGTAATGCGCCAATAGCAGAGCATTCCAAACCGCCCCGGGATTTTTTCGATGTGTTGTGAAGGTATGCTGGGGGAGGATGGGCGAAGGATTCCTCAGCCCCCGGAGATTGGCGAAGGACACCGGCGTGCTGGAAAGCGTCCGAAGCAAAGCGCACGAGATTTGCGTTGATCTTTCTGACTGATGGAGTGATGACAGGTGAAGCTGATAATCATTGTCTCGGATACATTTCGCTACGATCACATCGGCGCCAACGGCAACCAGTGGATCAAGACACCGGAGCTTAATGCCCTGGCCTCTGAATCAGTCCTGTTTGAGCGCCAGTACACCGCCAGCTTCCCCACCATCCCCCAGCGGACGGATCTTATGACCGGACGCTACACATTCGGCTTCCGCGGCTGGACGCGCCTGATGTCGGAGGATGTGATGCTCGCGGAAGTGCTCAAGGAGGCCGGATACGGCACCCAGCTTATCGCCGATACAAGCCACCTGATCCGGTCGAATTTCAGCCGCGGCTTTGACGGGTGGTTCATCAGCCGCGGACAGGAGGGCGACATCCCCTTCACGCGCTTCAACTATGATTACCCGGAGCGCATCAGCGACCCCACGAAATCACGCCTGCGCACCGCGCCCACCGGCGAGGAGATCCCCTTCCCGAATCTCAATGCGTGGATCAACCGCGAGTGGAGCTGGGAGGAGGACCGCTTTCCGGCGGTGACCGCCCGGCATGTCAGCAAGTGGCTGGAGGAGAACTACAGACGTGACAACTTCTTTTTGTGGGTGGACATGTTCGACCCCCACGAGCCGTGGAACCCGCCGGAATATCTCGTGGACCTGTACGATCCGGACTACGAAGGCCCGCCGATGCTGCACCCGAATTACGGGCACGCCTCGGATTACACAGACGCCGAGCTGAACAATCTCAAGGCCCATTATGCCGCCGAGGTGACGCTGGTCAGCAAGTGGATCGGCCATATCCTGCGGAAAATCGAGGATTTGCAGATCGAGGATGACACCATCGTGGTCTTCACCACCGATCACGGCATGTACCTCGGCGAGCACGACCGCACCGGCAAGAGCAATATCAACGACAACGACCAACGTGGCGCGTGGCCGCTATATGAGCAGATCACCCATATTCCGCTGATGATCAGGGTGCCCGGTGGACGGCGCGGGCGGTGTGATGCGATGATCCAGCCGCCGGACATCATGCCCACAGTGCTCGATCTTCTGGGTGTCGAAATCCCTTCATGCGTCCACGGGGAATCGTTCGCCCGGCTTCTCAAGGATCCACGCGCCGACTGGTCGCGGGAGTATGTGTTTTCGTCGCGTGGCCTTCCGGATGAGCCGATGGACCTGGCCGGGCCGACGGTGCGCAACGCCCGGTGGAGCCTGCACATCCAGCTTGATGAGAATCGCCCTCATGAGCTGTATGACCTGGATTCGGACCCGCAGGAAACCGACAATGTTTTCGATGACAATCCGGAGGTTGCCACAAGATTGAAGGAGGCCCTCGTGAGCCATCTTCAGGAGATCGAGGCGGCTCCGGAGAAGATCGCGGTCGTCCGGGAGGCTTTTTGAACCGGGCTACAAATCGGGCGCGGATTCTCTGTACCACTCCAGCACGCGTGCCCTCATGCCCTCGAAATCATGAAACTGGCTGGCGACGAAGTCGGCGATAAGGTCATGGGCGGAGCCGTACAGCTCCTTTTCTGCCGGTGTGAGGGTATCGGCGGCGCCGGATTCCACGAAGGTTTCGGTGTCCTGGTCGAACCCCCAGGCGGTCTCATAATGCCCGTCCACCAGCGCCTCAATGCTCCACACCCGCCGGAGGATGCTGCCCCGGGGCCGGATCATCCGCATGAAGCATATAAGGCCGATGGACTGAAGCTGCTGCTGACTGATGCCGATTGGCGGGTTCATCAACTGGTCCTTCAACTGCGGCATCGTGTCTGCGTGCAGGCAGCTCGCCAGACGGTGACCCGTGTCGGCGAGGGTGAAGTATTCCCGGACGGTTTCTCCCCAGATGTATCCATACCAGTGCCCGGATGCCATCTCTTTTCTGCCATTGGCAGTGGGGCCTTAAGCCTTCGGCTGGACAATAGGAGCCGGATGAGCAGAGATGTTCACGTCCGGTTCTGTGAGCAGTTCGGGGGGAAGTTCCCCGGGCTGACTCGACTTATACTTGGATTTACAGATAAGTCAGATGCAGAAAGGGTGATGAAGGTTTTACCGAAAAGGTTCGCCAAATACAAACTGACATTAC